>DATIWI010000294.1:0-28394 GCA_035519475.1 Opitutaceae bacterium | reverse complement strand
GTTCCCGCGGGACGCCCCGTCCACACGGTCTGGCCCGCGGCGGACGGGCGCTTTTTCTTCCCCCGCCCGCGGCCCGCGGCGTTGCGCGCGCGGCTGGACTCGGCGCCCGGCACCACCGTGCTCTTCTACCACGGCAACGTGCACGCCTCCAACGCGCGCGAGGTCCGCCAACTGTACGAGGCCGTGCTGCAGTTGAACCGGGCGGGTGCCCCCGTCACCCTCATCCGCACCGGCCGGGACACCTGCGATTTCCTCGGCGACCTGGCTCCGGCGGTCGCGCCGTGCGTGCTCGCCCTCGGCCAGATCGAACATCACCGGCATCTCGGGGCGCTCATGGCCCTGGCTGACATTTTTGTGCAGCCCGGCGAACCCGACGCGTTCAACGACTATCGGTTCCCCTCGAAGCTGCCGGAGTTCTTCGCGTCGGGGCGGCCGGTGGTGCTGCCCCGCACCAATCTCGGCACGCGCGTGCGCCACGGCATCGACGCCTACGTGCTCGACCGGGCGGACGCGGCTGGCATCGCCGGCGCCGTTCAGGAACTCCGCCGCGACCAGGCGCTCCATGAACGGCTCAGCCGCGGCGCCGCCGAGTTTGCCGCCGCGAATTTCAGTTGGCGTCGCAGCGCGGACGCGCTGCTGGCGTTCTACCGCGAGCTGGGCGAACCGCGCTAGGCGGGGCTGCCACCATGGTCGCCTCCTCCGGTCCCTCCGCCGCCCCTTCGCCGCCGGCGCCCCGCTGGGAGATCCGGATCTTCTTCCTGGTGTGCCTTCTCGTGGCCTTGAGCCAGCTGACCCGCTCGTGGTCCAAGCCGATCCTCGATCGGCACGAGTTCCGCCAGCTGCAGACGGGCTTGAGCGCCTACTGGATGCGGGAGGAGGGCCTGCACCTCGCCTATCCCCTGCCGTTGTTCGGCCCGCCCTGGTCGGCGCCGATGGAGTATCCCCTCTACCAGGCAGTCGTGGCGTTGATCAGCCAGACGTTTTCCCTTCCCCTCGAACAGACGGGGCGCGCGGTGAGCATCGTGTTCTTTCTGAGCACCCTCCCTGCCCTTTACGGGCTCCTCGGGATCTGCGGGATGGTCCCCGATCGCCGCTGGCTCGTGCTGGGCGTGTGCCTGGTCACGCCGATCTACCTGTTCTATTCGCGCGCGCTCCTGATCGAATCCACCGCCCTGTGCCTCGCCGCATGGTTCCTCTTCGCCTACGCGCGGTCCGTCCGCGACGGAGGTGGCGGGTGGCTGGCCGGAGCGATCGCGCTCGGCGCGCTCGCCGCCGTGGTCAAGATCACGACCTTTGCCGTCTTCGGCGTCCCCGCCGTTGGCTTCGCCCTTGCCGCGCTGCGGTCCCGGCGGTCGTGGCGCCGGGCGGTGGCGGCGGCGCTGCCCCTCCTGGCCGCCGTTGGCGCCGGCGGCTGGTGGGTTCACTTCGGCGATGCCGTCAAGGCGGCCAACCCGTTCAGCCAGTTCCTGGTCTCCGATCGGATGACCTCGTGGAATTTCGGCCCGCTGGCCGAGCGGCTGGATCCTGCGTTCTGGCCGGCCATCTACGCGCACATCCACCTGTGCGCGCTGGCGGAAGCGTCCCTGGCGGTGCTGCTCGTGCTGTTCTTTCTCGTGGAGCCCCGCTGCCGGCGGGCCGCGCTGCTGACCGCCGCGGCGTTTTTCACCGGGCCGCTCCTGTTCTCCACCCTCTACCGCGTTCACGACTATTATCTCTACGCGAACGCCCTTTTTCTCGCCGCGGCCGCCGGCTGGCTGCTGGTCGGCGTCATGGATTCCCCGCGCCTTCCGCGCGCGGCGCGAATCGCCGTGCTCGCCGTGTTCCTCGGCGCGCAGCTCACCGGCTACCTGCGCGGCTACGGCGACTACCACGTGCGCACGCTGCCCGCGCCGCCGCCCTTGGCCGCGGTCATCCGCGCCGTGGTGCCGGCCGGCGATGCGGTCTTGATCGACGGGTGGGATTGGAACTCGCTGCTCGCGTACTATGCCCGGCGCCGCGCCGTGATGATGCCGCTGGGCCACGAGGACGACTTCCCCAACCTGGAACGGATCCTGAGCCGGCTGCCGCCCCGCCGGATCGCCGCCGTGGTGTGGAAGGGGCCGGAGCGCCCGCCCGGACGTTTCCTCTCGTGGTGCCGGGACCACCTTGACATCGTGCACGCGCCGGTGGCGGAAAGCCCCGATGGCCAGCTCTACCTGCCACAAGCCTCCCTCGCGGCCGCTGCGCGCGCCCTGCGTGGCGCCACCTTCCCGGGCGTGCGCATCAACTTCGCGCCGCCGGCCGGTCCGCTGGAGCCGCCGTTGCGCGCGCAGGAATTCACCCCCGAAGAGTTCGCCGGCCTGGCCGCGCCGGCGCCGTCGCGCGGCCGCAGCCTTTTCGGCATCGGTGTCGGCGAACTCGACGGCCGGCGGGTCATCTTTGCCAACGCCCCTGCCGAGCTCTCCTGCCAACCGCCTCCCGGCGCCGACCGGATTGCGGCGGGCTTCGGCCTGGATCCGAAAGCCTTTGCGGGCGCGGACAAGTCCGACGGCGTCGACGTGGAGATCTTTGAAGAACTGCCTTCGGGCCTGCGCCGTCTTCTCTATCAACGGTCGCTGCGCCCCGCGACCGACGCCGCCGACCGCACGGTGCAAACGATCGAACTCTCCGGTCTCCGTCCCGTTACGGGCACGCTGGTCTTCCGCTTCTCGCCGGGGCCCGCCGGCAACACCGCCTACGACTGGAGCTTCTGGACCCACCTCCGGATCGAGTGAGTCCGCCCTTCCGGCTCATTTGATCGTGATCGGCCCCCATTCCGCCCAGTCCCGGTTGTAGGCGTTGGCCGGGCCCGGCCCCGTGGCGAAGAGCAGCTCGACATCCCGCGGCAGATTCACCGGCAACACCACCGTCTGTACCCCGCGATCCTTCGGCTCCGCGAAGGGTCTCAGCAGCCGCCGGAACAAGGCGGTGCGTGTTCCGTCGGCGCCGACCTGCTCCACGGAGAACTCGACCCCATCCGTCGCGTCGGCCTGCTTCAGGCCCTCGTAGGCATCGGGGGAGATGTCGAACTCGCCGGAGATCAGATGCCGGCCCGGCGACACCTTGAACCATATCCGCGTATCGGGGTGCGCGGTGATGAACGGCCGGCCGCCTTTCAGGGTCCGATTGAGTCCGAAGGTGGAATAGAACCGATCCGGCGGCGGCGATACCCCTTGAAACAGCAGCCATTGGTTGGGCAACAGCTCGCTGACGGGCACGACGCGGCGCCGCATCGGGTCCTCCTCCGGGGTGTCGTTGGCGATCAGGTCGACATGGCTGTAGACGCGGTGCGTGCGCAATTCCGCCAGCCCGGCACCGCGAAATCGCCGGTTCAGGTAGACCACGGCCCCCTCGCTGGCAAAGGCCGGATTCGGATCAAGGTCGAAGGAGCGCGCCGCCAGGTCCCTGAGGCCGGTATTGCTCTGCTGCGCGCCCCGGAGCACCAACGCCCCGATCCGCTCGCCCTTGAGAAGTTCGAATGCCTCGCTCAGAAGCGACCAGTCATTCTCCATGTCCCGCCGGATCATGAGCGCGCGCCGCTGCGTGTAATAGGGCACCATGGACGCCCAGTCTTCGCCGGCCACAATCAGCACGTCGTCCGGATGCGTCACGTTCTGCAGCGCCACGTCCAGATCGCTGCCGTAACTCATCTGCTTCTGCCCCGGGTAAAGGCTCGTCAGGTACAGGTGAATCTGGCCGGCGCAGACACCCAGAATGGCCGCCCACACAACCCACCGCCATGCCGCCGATGCCAGCATCCCGCAGAAGGCGAGTCCGATGGCGGCCGCCAGCAGCACGCCGATGGCTACGTAGTAATATTCGTGCCAGGCGTAGAGCACCGGGAAGATCGCCTGGCTGCCCACAAACAGCGCGAGACACCCGACGATCCACCGCCACCAGCGTCCGGCGAAGAACAGGGCCACGACCAACGCCACCGCCAGCACGACCCCGGACGCCAGGTTGGTGAGAAGAATCTGCCCATGCGAACTCCAGACGTCCGGAGACAAACGCACCTGCCAGGTGCCAAAAGTGTAGGCTTTCAGCGAGGACGAGACGAGACTCCGACTGCTCGGATTGAGAAATCTGAGGCGGTCGGTGAATTCAATCCACCATTCGCTCGCGCCGACCGGGATTGCGGTCGCGGCCGCCATCCAAGCCGACGTCCTCAGCCAGGGGAGCCAGTCCGCGGTCGTCCGCGGACGCGACCGCCAGAGACGCCACAGCGACCAGAGTCCGGCCGGGATCAGGTAAACCACCAGGGTGGTGATCTTCACCAGACCCGCGAGAGCGCCCGCGAGGTTGGCGAGCGCCAGCCACGTCCAGCGGTGCTGCTCCACCGCCGTCACATAGGCATAGAGGAACCACAGGCTGAACATCAGCGCCATGGTTTCGATCAGGAACGCGCGCGCGTAGAAGACGTAGAGCGGGCAGGCCAGCACCATGCCCAGAACGACGAGCCGCCGCGTCCCGACGACGCCCAGCCGCGCGAGCAGCAGCCACATTGCCGGCAACGTTAGGTAGAAGCATAGCGCGCTCACGGCGCGCCCCGCCTGCGTGAGCGGCAGGCTCGTCGCGTTACTCAGTCCCACCACCGACCATTGATACAGGGGAAACTCAAAGGGAATGGACCACGGCTTGCCCAGAACCGGCGTGGGATATGCCAGGGAAAAGTTGCGTTCCCTCTGGACGAAGAGGGCGGTCATCGCCGTCTGCGTCTGGCGGAATTCATTGCCCGGCAGATTGAGGCTCGTCCACCCCACCGACACGCCCCAGGCATGCAAGGCCAGCAACACGCTGAAGACCAACATCGTCACTGTCCTTTCAGCGCGATCGGGCACCGCGCGAGCCGGGTCCATCATGATACCTCCCTAAGGACACCTCCGGACAGCTGGCAACTTGTTTCGCCGCAATTGAGAACCTCTGCCGCGAGCGAGGCCGCCGTCCATCCGCGGGCCGGCCTGCCGCGCCGATCCCGACGCATCCGACGGTCGCTTCAGCACCGAACTGCGGCTCGATCCAACCCGTCCTCCGGACTCACTTGATCGTGATCGGCCCCCAGGCCGCCCAATCGCGGTTGTAGTCGTGCCTCGTGCCGGGTCCGGTTTCGAACATCAACTCGGATCCGGGCGCAATTTCCACGGTCAGGGCCAACCGCTGCACATCGCGATCGGCCAGATTGTCGCGGGGATTCAGCAGCCGGTCAAACACCTGCTCCTTGGTGCCGTCCGCCTTCAGCTCATAGACGGCAAATTCGGCGCCATCGGTGGCCTCGTTCCGACCGATTCCTTCATAGGAACCCGGGAACATGTAATACTCGGCGGAGATCGCGTGTTTCCCCGGCGGCACCTCGAACCATAGCCGGCTGTCAGGATGGGCGTTGAAGAACGAGACTCCGGCCACCTGGCTGAGGTTGAGCCCGAACGTCGTGTAATAGCGCGCCGGCTGCGGATTCATCGCCCGAAACACCTCTCGCTGGGCCGGCAGGAGATCGCTCACCAGAACCTCGCGTCGCATGAGGGGACTGTCGCCCGCGTCGAGCTTGTCCACCAGCTGCAGATCAAGGAACCTCCGCTGCAAGAGGTAGTCGGTGGCCACCGGGCGAAGGTTCCGGCGGACATGGACCGTGACGTTCTGCCACGTGCAGAGCGGCTTGGGATCAATGTCAAAGTAACGCGTGGCCATATCCCGGAGGCCCTTGTTGTCGCGCTGCGCCCCGTCCAGCACCAGCGCCGTCACGGCCTCACCCTTGAGCTGGCCGAACACCTCCTCGAGAAACGGCCAATCGTGTTCCCTGTCGCGTCGGATCATCAGCGCCCGCCGTTGGGAGTAGTACGGCGTCATCGAGCCCCAGTCCTCGCCGGCAATGACCAGGACGTCACCCGGCTGCGTCACCACCCGCAGCGCCTCGGTCAGGTCCGTGTCGCCTCCGTAGGTGTGACGCTGCAGGGGATAGAAGAAAGTCAGATACTGGGCGGCTTGTCCGCCGTACAGCGCCAGCACGATGATCCAAGCGACCCCGCGCGGCGTGGCCGATTCCAGGACTCCGCACAGGACCAGCCCGATGGCGACCATTAACAGCACCGCGTTCGCCACGTAGTAATACTCATGCCAGGCGTACAGGATCGGGAACAGCGTCTGCACCGCGAGGAACAAACCCAGGCACCAGCCGATCCAGCTCCGCCAGCGGCGGGCGAACAGCAGCGCCAGTACTCCCGCCAGCATCAGCACCGTCACCGACGAGAGATTGGTCAGCAGGATCTGGAGATGCGCTTTCCAAATGCCCGCCGCGAACCGGGTCTCCCAAGTGCCGAAGTTGTAGGCCGCGGTGGCCGCCGAGGTGAGGTCGCGGCTCGCCGGATTGAGGACCTTGACCGCGTCCGTGAATCGGATCCACCCATACGTCGCCGCGAAGGGCACGACGGTGGCCGCCGCAACCCATCCCGCCGTGCGCCCCAATGCCCGCCAGCCCGCCTCCGCCGCCCGCGGCCGGCTGCGCCATAGCCACGCGAGCGACCACACCCCCGCCGGCAGCAGGTAGAGCATGAATGTCGTCACCTTGACCAGGCCCGCGCCCGCCCCCGCCACATTGGCCGCGAGCAGCCAGGCCCAGTTGCGCCGTTCCACCGCCGTGACAAAGGCGTGGAGGAACCAGAGGCTGAACATCAGCGCCATGGTTTCGATGAGGAAGGCTCGCGCATAGAACACGTAGAGCGGACAGGTCAGCACCGCGCCGAGCACGACCAGCCGCCGCGTCCCCGCCACCCCCAGCCGGCCGAGCAGCAGCCACACGGCGGGCAGGGCCAGGTAGAAGCACGCGATGCTCACCGCCCGCCCGGCATGGGTCAGCGACAGGCCGGTCGCGTCGCTCACCCACACCACCATCCACTGGTAGAGCGGGAATTCGAACGGGACGGACCAGGGCTTGCCCAGCACCGGCGTGGGATAGGCCAGGGAGAAATCGTGCTCGCGCTGAATGAACAGGGCTGTGATCGCCGTCTGGGTCTGCCGGAACTCGTTGCCGGGCAGGCGGCGGTTGGGCCAGCCTACCAGCACGCCCCAGGCGTGGAACGCCAGCACGGCGCCAAAGATGACCAGCGTGACGATGCGCTCGCCCCGATTGGGCAACTCGTGGCCGACCCCGGACATTGCTACCCACCGATACAAACTGCGAAACGATTGCCAATCCCGATTTTTGCTGCGGAATGAAATGCAACGCGTCTTTACTGTCCCCTTCAGGGTGGCTTATTCACGCCCGTTTTGATGACCAACGCGGCTCCGCCTTCTTATCATATCGACCAGCCCGTGCACTGGCGGCCGGTGGAACCTGAGTTGACGATCACGGGATGGTGCTATGCCGGCCCGGACCGGGAATGCCTCGACCTGCGCGCGAGGGTGGACGGCGTCGTCTTCCTGGGTGTCCACGGACTCGACCGCCCCGACACGCAGCGGGCGTTCGGGGGCGCACCCGCCGCGCGGCGGAGCGGCTTTCTGCAGCGGGTGCGCGTGTGGTCCGGCGTCCGCGAACTGGCCCTGGATTATCTCGACGCCCAGGACGGGTGGCGGGAGTTCTTCCGCACCCCGCTCGATCCGTCGGCGCTGCCGCCCACCCGCCCACCGGGGCCGCGGCTGCGCGCCGAACTGGTCTTCGAAACCCTCCACTACCTCTACCGCCATTTTCATCGGGCGTCGTTCCGGCGGGTCTGCGCCGAAGCGGACCGCGCGCTCCGCGAAGTGCTGACCTTCAACAGCGATGTGCCGCGGGGCCGCGAATTCCACGGTTTCATCGAGAATCCCGGCTTCTGGGTGAAGGCCCAATACGACAAGTTTCGCGTCACCGGCTGGACCTTCGGCATCGGCTTCGAAATCCAGCGGTTGCGGGCCACCGCCGGGGCGGCTTCGGAGAACCGCCTCATCTATCCGAAGGACCGCGTCGACGTGGCGGCGGAGCACCCGGATCACGCCCACGCCGTCCGGTCGGGCTACTACGGACTCGTCGATATCCGCGCCGGCACGCCCAGCCCGGTCAACCTGAAGATCTTCGCCGAACTGGCCGACGGCTCGGCCAGGCTCGTCTTCGCGCGGCGCCTCCATCTCGATCCGCACGATGAGCACGCCGGCCCGGTTCCAGTTTACCGCCCGCGCCATTTCGCCAAGTGCGTGCTGGCCCTGCTGCGGGGCGCGCTCCTCGGACGGTTCCGTCTCGACGACTGGCCCCGGTGCCGGGCGGAGGTGCGACGGCTGCGGCTCCATCTGGCGTCGACCCTTGGCCGCGGCGAGCCCGCCCGCCCCCCCTCGGTCGCGCCGCGGCGGCGTGACCAGGATCCCTACGCGCGCTGGGCCTGGCATAACCGCCTCACCGCGCGCTTGGTGACCGCCCTCCAGCAGGAGGCCGCGACCGCGGCCGCCGCGGACGGGCCGCTCATCAGCATCCTCGTCCCTACGCACAACACCGCCGAACGCCACCTGCGCGCCCTGCTCGACTCCGTGCGCGGTCAGTTTTATCCACGGTGGGAGCTCTGCCTCGCCGACGACGCTTCGCCGCAACCCCACGTGCGACGGATCATCGAGGAGGCGGCGCGGGCCGACCCGCGGATCAAAGCGGTGTTCCGCACCGAAAACGGCCACATCGCCCGCGCCACCAATTCCGCCCTCGACGTCGCGACCGGCGCGTTCATCGCGCTGGTCGATCACGACGACCTGCTCCCGCCCGACAGCCTGCTGCACGTCGCCCAGGCGATCCAGCGCCACCCCGCGGCGGGCTATCTCTATACCGATGAGGACAAGATCGACGAAGCCGGCCGGCGCTTCGACCCGCAGTTCAAGGGCGACTGGAGTCCCGAGATGGCGATCACGCACAACTTCACGCACCACCTCACGGTGATCCGGCGCCGCCTGGTCGAGGAGGCCGGACGTCTGCGGCCCGATTTCACCGGCGCGCAGGATCTCGACCTCTTCCTGCGCTGCTTTGAACTCGTGCCCGGCGCCGACGTGGTGCACGTGCCCTTCGTGGGCTATCACTGGCGGGCCCACCGGGAGAGCACCGCCAGCCGGGGCGACCAGAAGGGCTACCTGTTCGAGGCGGCGCGGCGCGCCATCGAGGAGGCGGTGCGCCGCCGCGGATTGCGCGCCGTCCCCTTCCTGCCGGAATTCGCCCGTCGCCACGCCCTCTGCCTCCACCAGCTGCGCTGGGATCCGGCGCTCCTGCGGGAACAACCCGTCACCGTCGTCATTCCCGCGAAGAATCGGGCCGACCTGCTCCGCCGGTGCCTCGCGTCACTCGCGCGCACCGTGCCGCGCGAGAGCGTCAAGGTTGTCGTGGTCGACGACGCCTCCGACGAACCCGCGATGGTGGCCCTGCTGCGCGAGCTGCCCGCGCGCGCGGACCTGTCCTGCGAGGTCGTGTCCGCCCCGGTCACGCCCGAGGGATTCAATTACTCCCGCCTCGTCAACCTCGGCTCCGCCCGCGCCGCCACGCCCCTGCTGCTGCACTTGAACAACGACATCGAGGCGCTGGCGCCGGGCTGGCTGGAGGACCTCGTCGGCTGGCTGTCGGTGCCCGGGGTCGACGTCGCGGGCGCCCGCCTGCTCTACCCCGACGGCCGGATCAACCATGCCGGCATCAGCATCAGCCGGCAGGACGGCCTCCCCCACGCCCTCTTCGAGCACGAGCCGGCGGACGACCTCGGCTATCTGTTCCTCCCGCACGCCGCGCGCAACGTCGCCGCCGTCACCGGCGCGTGCCTGCTCACGCGCACCGCCCTGTACCGCGAGCTCGGCGGTTTTGACGAAGGGCAGCTGCGGGTCGCCTACAACGATGTCGACTATTGCCTGCGCGTGCAGCAGCGCGGCGGCCGCGTCGTCTATTCGCCGCAGGCGGAGCTGCAGCATGTGGGCAGTGCGTCGCGCGGCCGCCGCTACACCGAGACGGAACACGTCGCCTTCCTCGCGCGGCATGCCGGGTATCGCGATCCCTACCTCGGCGGGGCCCTCGAATTCCCCCCGCCGGCGCCGCGGCTCGATCCCGCGCACCATCTCTATGCCGGCGCCGCCCGGCCGCTCCGCCTGCTGCTGGTCACGCACAACCTCCAGTTCGAAGGCGCGCCCATCCTCCTCTTTGAACAGGCCCGGCATCACGCCGCCCAATCCGGCGTCACCGTCCGCGTGGCCAGCCTCGCCGACGGGCCGCTCCGCGAACGCTACGCCGCGCTGGGCATCCCCGTGGAAATCTGGAACGCCGCCCCGTTGCTCGCGGCGGAGACGCCCGGGCAGTTCGCGCGGGCCCTCCGGGCCTTTGCCGCCGGGCGCGCCGGGGACGACGCGGACCTGATGGTGGGCAACACCCTGCTCTGCTTCTGGACGGTGCCGCTGGCCGCGCTGGCCGGCAAACCGTCGCTGCTCTACGTGTACGAGAGCAGCTCCCTCGAGAAACTGTTCGCCCGCGCCGCGATCCCGCCGCTGCTGCGGGCGCCGGCCGAGGCGGCGCTGCGGGACGCCACCCGCGTCGTGTTCAGCGCCCAGGCCACCCTCGCGGTCTTCGCGGAGCACAACGCCAACGACAATTTCCGTCTCATCACCAGTTCGGTGGACGTCGCCGCCGCCCGCCGCCTGTTGGCGGCCACCGATCGCGCCGCCCTGCGCCGCCGGTACGGCTTTCCGGCCGACGTTCCCCTGGTCATCAACGTCGGCGCAGTCTGTGAACGCAAGGGCCAGCATATCTTCATCCGGGCGATCGACCAGCTGCGCCGGACTTACGCCGCCTCCTTCCCCGGGCGTCCGGCGCCGCAGTTCCTGATCATCGGCGCGCGCGACGGCCTTTATCTCGAAACCGTGCAGCAGGACATCGCCCTCCTCGGCCTGGACACGGTCCGGATCGTGCCGGAGACCGGCGCCATCCAGGACTACTTCCTCATGGCCGACCTCCTCGTGTGCACCAGCTTTGAGGAATCCTTCCCGCGGGTGCTGCTGGAGGCGATGGCCTTCGGCGTGCGGATCGTCAGCACCGACGTGTTCGGCATCCCCGAGATGCTGACGGGCAACGACGAAGCCTGGCTTGTGCCGGCCGGCGATCCCTTCAAACTCAGCGCCGCCCTGCAGAAGGCGCTCGCCGATCATTTCGCCGGGGACGATTCCATGACCTCGATGGCCTATGCCCGCGTGCTGCGCAGTTTCGATGCGCAGCGGCTGCTGCCCCGTCACCTGCGGCTCTGCCGCGAAGCCGCCCTGGGTTGACCGGCCGAGCGCATGCACGAGACCGCCATCAGTCATTTCTTTCTCGAGCATCCGGCGCCGGGCCAGCCGTTGGCGGCCGGCCGGCAGACCCTGCGCGGCTGGCTCGTGGCCAAGCCGGGCCACCACTTCGTGGATCTGCGCGTGCGAACACCCCGCGGCGTGCGTCTCGCGGTGTTGGGCCATCCGCGCCGCGACCTCGCGCAGTTCTTCGGCGCGACCGCCCCGTGGCTGCCGGCGGGTTTCGAACACACGGTGGAATTTGACCCGGGCGAAACGCTGCTCGAATTCGAAGCCGCGGATCTGGCGGGGACCTGGTGGCCGGTGGCCCGGGTGGCGGTGAAGGCCCTCCTCCCCGCCACGCCGGCCGAATCCCGGCCGCCGGCCCCGCCCTTGCGCGCGCACGAATTCGTCCGCGCCCTGCGACAATTCCTGCGCCGGCTTCGCCTGGAGTCGAAACGCCCCGTCGGAGACGGGGCCGCGGCGGTGGCCGCCGCCACCCCCTGGCCGTGCGCGGTGCGCCATCCGCATCGTCCGTTTCACGGCCACCTCGACGAGCCGGCCGCCCTGGCCGGCGCCGGCTTTGGCCGGCTCCGCGTGCTCGGCTGGCTCTTCCACGAAACCGAACCGATCCGCCGCGTCCTGGCCACTTTTGACCTGCAGGTGTCGCAGCCGCTGCGGCACGGCGGGCCGTTCGCGGGCGTGAAATCCCGGCATCCGGAGTTCGCCCGGGCGCGCGATTGCGCCCTCGAGGGCGTCGTGGACGTTCCCGCCCAGCTGCCCCAGCCGCGCTGTCTCCGGGTCTACGCTGAACTCGCCGACGGCAGCTGGCATCTCGCCCACGTGCAGCGGACGTGGACGCTCGATCGCGAGCAGGAAAAACTCGGCGTGCCGCGCTACTCGCCCTGGACCTTCTGGCGGGCCTGCCGCGCGCTGCGCGCCGCCTATGCCGCCGCAGGCGTGCCGGTGGAATCCGGCGCGGACTTACGCCGGCAGATCTGGGTGACCTGGCTGGACTACCGCCGCCGGGCGCCGCGGCGGCGTCCGGCGATCCGCCTGGCCGACGCACCGGCGGCGCTGCCCGCCGTGGCCGGCCCGCTCGGTCGCGTGCTGCTGGTCACGCAAAACCTCAATCTGGAGGGCGCACCGCTGTTTCTGTGGGAATACGCGCGCCACCTCGTCACGCATGCCGGGGCGGCGCTGACGGTCGTTTCCGCCCGCGAAGGTCCGCTGCGCGCGCGGTTCGAGACTCTGGGCGCGACCGTGCGCGTCGTCGACACGTCACCCCTGCTGGCGGCCGCGGCGCGGCCGGCGCTGCACCGGGAGCTGGGCCGGCTCGCCGCGACGCTCGACTTCGCCGGCGCGCAGCTGGTGGTGGCCAACACGGTCGCCAGTTTCTGGGCCGTGCTGGCCGCCCGCGCCGCGCGACGGCCGTCGCTGCTCTACATCCACGAGAGCACGCCGCCCGAAGCCTTCTTCCCTCCCGCTCTGCCCGCCGCGGTGCTCGCGGCGGTCCGGGACGCCTTCGCCGCGGCGACATGCGTGTCGTTCCTCACCGAGGCGACCCGCCGCTATTACGACGATCTCGCGATCCGGCCGAATTATCGAATCAACCCCGGCTGGGTCGATCTGCGGGCCATCGACGCGTTCCGGGCGGCCCATCCGCGCCCGGACCTCCGCGCCCGCTTCGGCCTGAATCCCGGCGACTTGCTGGTCGTGAACATCGGCTCGGTCTGCGAGCGCAAAGGCCAGACCATCTTCGCCCGCGCCGTCGATCTGCTCGGGCGGCTCCCCGCCGCTACGGCGGGGCTGGCCGCCCGCGCGCGCTTCCTGATGATTGGCGGCCGCGACACCTCTTACGACCGCGACCTCGCGGACCTGCTGCGCGAGCTGCCCCGTCCCAACCTGCAGGTCCAACCGGAGACGCCGGATGTGTACGCCTGGTACGGCGCCGCCGATCTCTTCGTCTGTACGAGCTACGAGGAGTCCTTTCCGCGCGTCATCCTCGAAGCCATGGGTTTTGCCCTGCCGATCGTCAGCACCGGCGTGCACGGCATTCCGGAAATCGCGCGGGACGGGCAGGAAGCCGTGCTCGTTCCGCCGGGTGACACCCTGGCGCTGGCCACGGCCCTGTGCCGGGTGCTCCTGGATCCCACGTTGGCCGGTGCGCTCTCCGAGCGCGCCCGCCGGCGGGTCGAGTCGGCGTTTGCGCTTGAACAGCTGCTGCCGCGCCATCACGCGCTCGCCTGCGCTCTCGCGGCCGGTCACCCTTGAATCATGGCCGATCACGGCGACTGGCAGTACGAGATCGATATTCATCCGGCCCAATGGCGGTTTCCGGCCGGCCGCTCGTGGATCGCCGGCTGGCTGCACGCGGCCTCCGGGCGCGCAGCGGCCGATGTGCGCGCGTGGATCGACGACCGCCCCTTTCTCGGCTTGTGCGGCCTGCCGCGCCCTGAAATCGAACGGCGTCTGCTCGGTCGCGACGGCCCGCCGCACGCCGGCTTCTCCTTCCTGCTCGAGCCGCACCGGCGCGCGCGCGGGCTGCGCCTGGAAGTCTGCGATCAGGCCGGGAATTGGGAGGACCTGGGCCGGCAGGAGATATCCGTCGCGCCCGAGGCGGCGGAGCCGCCCGCCGCGACGCCGCTCGGCGAGGAGATCGCCGAACTGGTGCTTTCGCTGCTGCGCGCCAGGCGGGCGCGACCCGACGCACCCTGGTCCCGGCTGGCGCGCGAGGCGCTCGCCGCGCAGCGCGCCGCTCCGCTCAACTCCCTCCCCAATCCGCCGTTCTTCGGGGCGTTGGAGGAGCCCACGGACACCGGCCGGGTCAGGTACGGCCGGCTGACCGTCGCCGGCTGGCTGGCGCACCGCGAGCGGACCGTCGTCCGCCTCACGGCCTTCGTGGATCCGCTGCGGCCCGTGCCCCTGCTGTACGGCCTGCCACGGCGCGACGTCAGCGGGCTATTTGCCGGACTCAAGAATGCCGGGCAGTCCCAATTCAGCGGCCATGTCGACGTGCCGGCCGGCCTCCCCCTGCCGGTCAGCCTGCGCCTCTTTGCGGAGCTCGACGACGGACACCGCGAGCTGGTCTTCAACCAGCGCTTCCGGCCGCAGCTCGTGACCGGCGCCGAGTCCGTCCTGCCACCGTTCTCTGCCGCGACCTTTCTGCGCGCCGCCGCCGCGCTGCACCTGGCAGTGCGGCGCCAGCACCTGCGGCCGGGATCGGGGCGTGTTCTGCGCCGCGCCCTGGGCGCCGCGTGGAGCGGTTTCCGGGCGGAGGCTCCCGCCCCGAAATCCGCAGCGCCGCGCCGGTACGCCGCGCCGGCAAGCGCCGCCCCGGGGCCGCCCCGGCAGGTCGTCGTGGTCACCCACAACCTGAACCTCGAAGGCGCGCCCCTGTTCGCCCTGGACTATGCGCGCCACCTCGCGGCGCAACCCGGCTGGCGCGTGCGCCTCGTGTCGCCGGAGGACGGCCCGCTGCGCCGCGCCTGCGCGGAGGCGGGCCTGCCCGTGGAACTGGTGGCCGCGCGGCCGCTCCTGGAGGCGCCCTCGCCGGCGGCGTTCGACCAGGCCGTGGCCGACCTCGCCGCGCGCGTGGACTGGGGCGGGGCTGACCTCATCGTCGCCAACACGATGCAGTCGTTCTGGGCCGTGCCGGTCGCCCGGCGCCTGCGCAAACCGTCGCTGCTCTACATCCACGAGAGCGCCACGGTCCGCCGCTTCTTCGCCCCGGTGCTGGCGCCGCCGCTGCTGCCCCGCGCGGAGGAGGCGTTCGGGCTGGCCAGCCGCGTGGTGTTTATCGCCGCCGCCACCCAGGCGGTCCATGCCCGGCTGGAACGGCACGGGAACTTCCTCTACCTCCCGAGCTGGATCGACGTGGCGCGCATCGGGCAGTTCGCCGCGGCGCATGACCGCGCCGCCCTGCGCCGCCGCCACGGCCTGGCGGCGGACGCCATCGTGGTCGCCAACGTTGGCTCGGTGTGCGAGCGCAAGGGCCAGCACGTCTTCATCCAGGCGATCGAGGAGCTGGAGCGGGAGCTGGCGGTGCGCGGCCCGTCCCTTCCGCCGCGGCAATACCTGATGGTCGGCGCCCGGCCGGGAGCCTATCTTGACGGCCTGCGTCATACGATCGCGCTGCGCGGCCTGACCAACGCGCTCCTGGTCGAGGAGACGCCGGCGGCCTACGAATTCTACCGGCTCAGCGACCTCTTTGTCTGCTCGAGCTTCGAGGAGTCGTTCCCTCGCGTCCTGATGGAGGCGGCGGCCTTCGGCCTGCCCATCGTCTCCACCAACGTGAACGGCATCGCCGAGATGCTCGGCCCCGACGACGCCTGGCTCGTGCCGCCCGGCGACGCGGGCGGGCTCGCGGCGGCCATGCGCGCGGCGCTCGTTGCCGGGAGCGCGGGCGACCGCACCCGCGCCGAGCGCGCCCGCCGCCAGATTGCGGAGCGTTTCGACGCCCGCCGGACGCTGCCGCTGCACGCCGCGCTGGCGGCCGAGACCGCGGCCCGCGGCCCGACCTGATCGCCGGCGGCCGGGAAGCGCTTGCCGCACCGCCCCCGCCACGGTACAAGCCCCCTTTCCCACGCCCCTTCCCTCCGCGGCATGAACGAAAACAGCGCCTACCTCTTCGACGTCGAGGAGCCCGCCTCCTGGGTGTTCGAGGGCCGGCCGACCTGGGTCAGCGGCTGGTTCCTATCGAAGGTCGGCGCGGTGTTCTCCGACATTCGCGCGGTCGTCGACGGCGTGCCTTCCCTGGGCGTTTTCGGACTGCCGCGGGAGCACGTCGAACGGCAGCACCGCGGCTACTGCGGCCTGCCCCACGCCGGCTTCATCCTGCGGCTGACTCCGCCGCTGGGCGCGACATTGCTGAGTCTCGAGCTGCTCGACGCCGGCAATCACTGGGTGGAGATCTGGCGCACCGGCATCGAGGTGCGGGAGGGGCCGCCGCCGGGCGCCCAGCTCGACTCGGAGGTGATCCCGCTGATCCTGGAAACGCTGCTGCAGGCCCAGCGCGCCCATCCCGGAGGGAATCTGGCGCCGCTCGCCGCGGACCTCGTCGCCGCAGCCGCCGCCGTTCCGCTCGACACGCTGCCCAACCCGCCGTTCTACGGGGCGCTCGAGAATCCCCGCCGTGTCGGCGGCACCCAGTTTGGCAAGTTGCGCCTCGAAGGATGGATCATCCACCTTGAACAACGCATCACCCGCCTGATCGCCACCACGCACCCGCTCGTCGAGAACCTGGTGGCCTACGGCGATCGGCCGCGCCCGGAGGCCGGAGCGATGTTTCCCAACCACCCGTACGCGGCGCGATCGCAGTTCTTCGGCATGGCCGACATCGACGAGCTGGCGCCCAATCCGGTCTGCCTGAAGATCTTTGCCGAGCTCGAGGACGGCACGCGGCATCTGGTCTTCACCCAGCGCGTCCATCAGCGCCGCTGCCGGGACCAGGAGCAGCCGCTGCCGGCGTTCAGCCGGGCCGCCTTTGTCCGGGCGGTGCGCGCCCTGCGGGCCGGGGGGCGCGCCCGCCACGTCCGCCACGGTCCGCTGACGACGCTCTGGCCGGCGCTGCGGACCAGCTATCGCGATTTCCGCCGCCAGGCGCCGGCGACCCTGGCGCATCTGGCCCGCCGCGCGGACGATCCCTATGCCGCCTGGCAGCGGGCGAACCGCCTCACGCCGCGCCTGACCCAGCGCCTGCAGGCGTCCGCGGCAGCGCTGGCGTCCGGCGGCCCGGATTTCACGCTGCTGATCGACGCAACCCAGGGCACCGCGGATCAACTGAACGAGTTGCTGGCTTCTCTACGGGCGCAGTGGTATCCGCGGTGGGAGGCCTGGGTGGTCGGCCCGGACGCGCCGCCCCCGGGCGCCGCCGGCGACAGCCGCTGCCGGCATGAGCGCTGCGCTGGCGCGGCCGACGTGACGCGGGCGCGCAACGCCGCCGTTCACCAATCCAGCGGCAGCCATGTCGCCTTGCTGCCGGGGCATTCGCGCCTGCCGCCCGACGCCCTGCTGCACGTGGCCGAACGCCTCGCCGCCCAGCCCGGCCTTGAACTCGCCTACACCGACGAAGACCGGATGGACGACACCGGCCGGCGCACGGCCCCGGCGTTCAAGCCGGAGTGGAGCCCGGCGTTGGCGCTGTCGGGTCTGTTTCCCGGCAATCTCTCCATCGTGCGACGCGACCGGTTCATCGAGCTCGGTTCGTTCCGTGACGGCTATGACGCCGTCCCGTGGTTCGATCTGCTGCTGCGCCTGGGCGACCATCTTCGCCCCGACCGGGCGGCCCATGTGCCATTCGTGTGCCACCACGCGCGGGCCGGCGCCCCCCTGCAGGTCGAGCCGTCGGATCCGTCGGTGGAACAAGCGCGGCAGGCGCTGGCCGACGCGATGCGGCGGCGGGCGTGGGCCGCCCAGCCGTTCTTCCCCGAGACGGCCCATCGGCGCAGGCTCCGCTTCCATCAGCTTCAGTGGGACACGAAGATCCTGTCGCGCCTGCAGGTCACCATCGTCGTCCCGACGCGCGACCGGCTCCACCTGCTGCAGGAGTGCATCGAACTCCTCGATGAGACGGTGGACTGGCGCTACGTCAAATTGCTCATCGTGGACGACCACTCGCGTGACGCCGACGCCGTCCGCTACCTGGAAGCCATCCAGCGGCGCACCGATCTCCTGTGCGCCGTGGTGCGCCCGCCCGACCCGCACGCGCCGTTCAACTACTCCCGGCTGCTCAACCTGGCGATGGCCCAGGTCGACACGCCGCTCGCGCTCCACCTGAACAACGACATCAACGCCCTCGAGCCGGGCTGGCTGGAGGAGATGACCGGCTGGTTCACCCTCCCCGACGTCGGCGTGGTCGGCGCCAAGCTGATTTACCCGGACAAGACGCTCAACCACTCCGGCATTCTCGTCGGGCCGCACGGGGGCCTGGCCGATGCCCCGTTTCTCCACCGGCGCGAGCAGGATGTGCCGGTCGAATGGCATGCCCTGGCGCGCGAGGTGTCCGCGGTCACCGGCGCGTGCCTGCTCACCCGCACCGCGCTCTACCGGGAACTCGGCGGATTCGACGAGCGCGACTTCGGCGTGGCCTACAACGACGTCGACTACTGCCTGCGCGTGCAGGCCGCCGGCCACCGCGTGGTGTACACGCCGCAGGCGAAGCTGATGCACTGGGGCAGCGCCACCCGCGGCGTGACCTTCGACGAGGCCGAGCACATCGCGTTTGTGCGCAAATACCCGCGGCCGGCCGACCCGTTTTTCAGTCCGCGCCTCGAGCTCGCCGACAACGAGGTGCGCTGCCGCGGCGCCGTGTGCGCCCACACCGCCCGGGCCGGCGCGCTCCGCCTTCTCCTCATCACGCACAACCTCAACCTCGAGGGCTCGCCGCTGTTCCTGCTCGAGTACGCCACCGGGATGGTGCGGGAGGCGGGCTGGCAGATCGAGGTGGTCTCCTGCGACGACGGCCCGCTGCGCGGCGCCTTCGAGGCGCTCGGCGCCCCGGTCACGCTCGTGGACCGGCACCGCCTCTACTCCGCGGAAACCGCCGCCCAGTTCGCCGAACGCGTGGCGGAGGTGCGCGCACGCCTGCCCATGGACCGGATCGACCTCGTCGTCTGCAACACGCTGGTCAGCTTCTGGGGCGTGCATCTCGCCCGCCAAGCGGGCAAGCCGTCGCTCTTCTACATCCACGAGAGCACCTCGGTTTTCCGGTTCTTCGAGCGGATGCTGCGCCTGCCGCTCCATCGGCTGGTGGAGCAGGCGTTCCAGCAGGCGACCCGGGCGCTCTTCCTGTGCCGCGCCACGCGCGCCTACTACGAGGATTACAATCTCCACGACAATTACCGGCTGGTCTCGAGTTGGATCCGGATCGACCAGATCGAGGAATTCTGCCGGGCGCACACGCGGGCGGAACTGCGCCGGAAGCACGGCTTCGGCGACGACGAGATCGTCATCGCCAACATCGGCACGGTCTGCGAGCGCAAGGGTCAGCACATCTTCATCCGGGCCCTCGATCATTTCCGCCATCACCACCCCGGCCGCGGCCCGTTCCGCTTTGTGCTGGTGGGGGCGCGCCCCGGCATCTACCTCGACCTGCTCACGGCTGACATCGCCCACCTCGGCCTCGACCACCTCACCCTGGTGCCCGAGACGCGCGAGGCCTTCGATTTCTTCCTGCTGAGCGATCTCTTCGTCTGCACGAGCTACGAGGAATCGTTCCCGCGCGTGGTGCTCGAGGCCATGGCCTTCGGCACGCCCATCGTTTCCACCGACGTGCATGGCATCGCCGAGATGGTCCGCCAGCGCGCCGAGGCCTACCTGGTCAAGCCCGGCGAGGTCGAGGGGCTCTCCCGGATGATGAAGACCTGCCTCGCCAAGGAGCGCAGCGGCAAGTCGCTCACGCCGACGGCGTATTCGAAGGTCCTGCGCTACTACGACGCCCGCAAGGTCCTGCCGGGCCACGCCGACCTGGCGCGCGAGGCCTGGCTGGTCCACGAATGAGCTCGCTGCGGGAGACTTGACCCCGGGGGCGAGCTGCGCCGCCATTGGCGGAAGTGTCACCGCCCAGCCCCACGATGCCCAAGGTTTGGAGACTGCTGTTCGCCCTGGCCCTGGTAGGCGGGGCCTACGGTCTCCGGGCGCCGTGGCTGAGCCGCGACATCTGGAATCTCGACGAGGGCTCCACCTTCACCATGGCGGAGCAGGTGCTCCACGGCGGAGTGGTCTACCGTGACGCCGCCGACAACCGCAGCCCGCTGGTGCCGTACCTGAAGGCCGCCGTCTTCGCCGTCTGCGGCGACTGGAACGCCCATGCCGTGCACGTGGCCGTCGCCCTGATGCTCGGGGCGTGCGCCGCGCTGCTCTGGCTGACCGCCCGCCGCCTCGGGGACGAGAAGACGGGCGGCGCCGGCGCCCTCTTCTTCGCGGTGCTCAGCTTCCTCATGTTGGGCCTGCCGGACACCTTGTCCGCCCACACCGGCTGGTTCGTGATTTTCTTTTCGATGGTGGGCTACTGGCTGTTCGCCCGCGCCCAGGCACGGCCCGGCTTTTGGAACGGCGGGGCAGTGGGAGTGAGCTTCGGCCTGGCGACCCTGTGCAAGCAGCCCGGGATGCTGGACCTGGGCGTGACCCTGGTGCTGTGCGGACTCGCCTGGACCGCCGATCCCGCGCGCCGGCGGGCATGGGTGCGCCTGGTGGCCGGCGCCCTCGCCGGGTTTGTCGTCATCTTGGGCGCCATGGTGATCTACTTCGCGTGGCAGGGCGCGCTCCACGACCTCGCCCTCTACGCCTGGATCTTCAACACCAAGTATTACGTGCCGGAGGTGCCCTTCTGGGAGCGCATGTGGGCCGTGCGAATCCCCTTTGAACTCACCGCCTGGAACATGCCGGCGGCCCTGGTGGCGGGGGTCGGCGGAGCGGTGCTTCTACTTCGGCGGGTGTGGACCGATCTCTGGCGGAAACCCCTGACCGTTTCGCTCCTGCCGTGGCTGATCCTGGGGTCGACCGCGGCCGGCCTCGTCTCCACCGTGATCAGCGGGCGGGAGTTCTCCCACTACAGCGCACAGGTGTTGCCCGGCCTGAGTCTGGCCTGCGGGTGGGCGACGGCCCGCCTGCTGGAACGGATGGCGGCCGAACGCACCTCGCGGTGGTGGCTGAGCGCCGCCCTGGGCGGCCTCCTGGCCGCCGCCGTGCTCGCCACCGGCTTCGATATCCGCCAGCGCAGGCGGGCGCTGTCGCCGCACGACGAACCGACGAAGGAGCTCGGCCAGCTGGCGCAACGGTTCACCGCCCCGGTGGACCACATCTTTGTCTGGGGTTACGTCCCGGAAATGTACTTCTTCAGCCAACGCCTGCCCAGCACGCGATTCATCTACACCAACTACCTCACGGGCATGATCGCCTGGACCAACCTGAACATGCTCGTCGACACGAGCTATGCGGTGGTTCCCGGCTCCTGGGATCGCTTCTGGGAGGACTTCCAGCGCCGGCCGCCGGCGCTGATCGTCGATACCGACGGCATCCGCGGCTATTTAAAATACCCGCTCGAGCGGCAGGCCCGCCTGTGGGGAATCGTGAGCCGCGAATTCGCCTTGGTGGCCCATGACGCGACCAACGACTTCGGTCTGCGGTTCTATCGCCGGCTGGCCCCGCTCGAACCCACCCCGCCGCCCGCCGACGCCCGGGAAAACCCCCAGATCAGGGTCCAGGTCGTCCTGACCCGCTATGGCGGCAGCCTGCCAATGCTGACCGTGCATGCCGCCCGGGGCGTGAGCGAGGTCATGATCTACCGGGGGACCCAGGCCTACCGCCGGCTGCTCTATCCCCTCAGCGAACCCTGCGATGCCGCCTTTTTCGTCGACCGGGCGGATTTGGCCGAGGGAAGCACGATCTTCCGCGCGGCCCTCCGGAGCCCTGAGGGGTGGCAGATGAGCGCGCCGCTCGACCTCGCGCGCTACCGCGAGCCGCCGGTCCGGCCCAAGCCGACCGGGCCCAGAATCAAGCTCGGCGATCAGCTGCTCCTCCCCATCGAGGCCGAGACGCGTGACGGCAGCGAGGGGTTCGCCGACAAGGACGGCACGCGCTGGCAGGCCCATGCGCCCTCGCGAGTCGTCTACGAATGCCCCGCCAATCTCCAGTGGCTGACCTTCACCTACGGCCTCGACGAAAACAGCTATCGGCGGCCCGAGGGCAGCACCACCGGCGTGGACGTGGTCATCAGCTTTGAAACCTCCGAGGGCGGCGCCACCCAGCTTTTCTGGCGCCGGCTTGAACCCCGCACCAAAGGCAGGGATCGGGGGCCGCAGAGCGGCCGGATCGAGATCCCGTCGCGCCGCCCGGGCCGCCTCGTCTTCCAGTTCCTGCCGGGGCCGATGAATGATCCGGCCTTTGACTGGGCCTACTGGGCGGACCTGGGCGGCCAGAGCTTCGGCCCGGATCTGCGTTTCGGCGAGAAGGGCGTTCCCGCCCTCGTGGGCGAGCGGATGGATGGGCGGCCGTTAAAACCCGATGACCGGGGTCGCTGGGCCGCCGACAGCCCGGCCCGGCTCGTCTATCCGTTCGTCGAGGGCATGAGCGCCTTCATCTTCACCTACGGTCTCGACGAGCGCGCGTACGACTCCACCCGCTCCGCCGGCACGGACGGCGTGGTGGTGATCGTCGAATTCGAACATCCCGATTTGCGTCGCGAAGTCCTGTTCCGCCGGCAGCTCGATCCCCGCAACAACGAAGCCGATCGCGGCCCGCAGACGGCTTGGGCGAAACTGCCGCGCGCCACCGCGGGCCGCATCGTCGTGCGCGTCGAACCCGGCCCGAGCAACAACACCGCCTATGACTGGGCGTACCTCGCCAATCCGCGCGCCCAGGGCCCCGGGCCGGACATCGTCTGGGGCGGGCGCATCCTCGTGCCCGTGGAGGGCCGGACGTTCAACGGCCCGGGCCTCGATCCGCATGATCCGATCATCTGGGGCGCCCACGCGCCCGCGCGCGTCGTCTACGACCGCCCGATCGAGTTGGAGGCCGTCTCATTCAGTTTCGGCCTCGATCCCGGCAGCTATAGCGACCCCGATCCGGGACGCCGGACCGACGGCGTCGAGGTGATCGTGCAGTTCGAACAGACGGACGGCCGCGTGATGACGTTGTTCCAGCGCCAACTGACCCCCGCCAGCAATCCCGATGACCGCGGCACGCAGAACGCCCGGGTGCAGCTGCCGCCCCTCAAACGGGGGCGATTGATCTTCCTCATCACGCCCGGACCTCGCAACAATACCTCGTACGACTGGAGCTACTTCGCCAATTTCATCGGCGCTCCTTGAGGTTCCCTCACCCCTCCTTCCTCCCGATGCAGATTCCCCTCTCAGGCGCGACCGGCGCCCGTTTCCGGGCGACCGGCGGCATCCTCGTGCTCCTGGCGATCCTGATCGGATGGGTGCTGGTTCTGCGCTGGGCAACCTTCACGGCGCCGCTGTGGAATGTGGATGAATCCATCCACGCGGCCGTCGCCCGGACGCTGCTGGACGGCGGCGTGCTCTATCGCGATGCCGTGGATCAGCGAACGCCGCTGACCTACTACCTCGTGGCCGTCGTGTTCTGGCTTTTCGGGGCAAACAACCTGTGGGCGCTGCGAGCTACCGTCGCCGTGGTCATCGCCGGCACCGCCCTCGGCCTGTTTCTGCTGGGACGCCGCACCCGGAGCCCCGCCGCCGGCGGATGGGCCGCCCTGCTCTATTGCGCCCTGACGACCAACCTGCTGTTCCCGCACGACGGCAATGCCGTGCATACCGAATGGTTCGTCGCCTTTTTCACCACCGGGGGAGCGTGGTGGTTCTGGCGGACGCAGGAGCGCACCGATCTCCTCTCCGCCGCGGTGACGGGAGTCTGGTTCAGCCTGGCGTTCCTCTCCAAGCAGCCGGCGCTGCTGGATTTCGCCGTGCCGATCCTGACGCTGGGCTACGCGGCGGCCACCGGCCACCGGCGCTTCGGCGAGGTCGCCCGGCGTATCGCCGGCATGGCCGCCGGGTTTCTCGCGGTCAATGCCGCCGCCCTCCTCTATTTTGCCGCCCGCGGCGCCCTGCGCGATCTGGTCTTCTATACCTGGACCTACAACGTGCGCTATTACGGGCCCGCCGTGACTCTGCCCGAACGCCTGCTCACGGCCGTCAAGCCCTTTGGCCTGCTGCTCGAAAAGTACCCGCTTGTCCTGTTTGCGTTGCTGGCGGCGACCATCCTGCACCTGGTCCGCCTTGCGCAGCTGCGGCCCACCGCCGGGGAACGCGCCGGCCAGCCGCTGTCGTTCTTCCTCCTGATCTGGGGCGCCACCTCGCTGGCGGCCGCCGCCTCCGGCGGACGCGGCTTCGACCATTACTACATTCAGTGCCTCCCGCCCTTCGTGCTCAGTGCGGGTGGGTTCCTGGCCGGCGTCGGTTCGTTCGTCCGGCAGCGGTTGCGCCCGCCCCTCGTTTGGTCGCGGCCGGCCGGGCTAGCGATCGCGGGCGTGCTCCTCCTCGGCGCCATCGTCGTCGGCGCCATCGAGAGCCCCCTCGCCAGCCGCGGGAAAGTGGGGTACCCGTACGACCCGGCGACGCGCGCCTCCGCGTTCATCAAGTCGCTGACGAAGCCGGATGAACGCATCTTCGTGTGGGGCTACAACCCCGACATCTACCTCTACACCGACCGCCGGCCAGCGTCGCGGTTCGTCTACTGTTCGTTCCAGACCGGCCTCATTCCCTGGACCAACCTCGCTCCGGGGGTGGACACGAGCTACGCCATCGTGCCGGGAAGCATGGCAACCCTGCTCGCCGACCTCGAGGCGGCCCGGCCCACCTTCGTCGTGGACTGCGGCGTCGGGCCGCACCGCAATTTTTCCAAGTATCCCATCGCGCGCTTCGCGCCGCTGCAGGAGTACGTGTCCCGCCACTACGTCGAGGCTGAATCGGGGCAGTTCCAGCCGCAGGGATTCAAGCTGCACCTCATCAAGGACTCGGCCCGGCGCACGCCCCTGCGGCTGGCGGGCGGCCCGCCGTCCCGGCTGGCGGCGCCCGAGGTGATCGGACCCCCGATGGTCGCGCCGGTGCCCGCCGGCATCGTGGTGGTCGGGCACGACGCCGACGAACGCCTCCAGCGCCTGGCGCTGCTCGTCGATGATCACGAGATCGATTCCGTCAGCTTTGGACCGACCGGCAGCATGACCGTGCGCTTCGAGGTGCCCTTCGACACCCTCGGCGCCGGCCGGCACCGCCTGTGGGCCCGCGCCACGGACGCCAGCGGGGCCAGAAGGGACAGCCTCGTGCTCGAAATCACCTGCAGCGAGTCTTCGGTGCCACGAGACCAGCTGCCCGCGTTTGCGCTGGCGTGTGTGACATCGACCGTGAGTCCGCTGAGCATCCGGACACCGTTTGCCCCCACCGCCGGCTGGGAAGGAGAGCATCACGTGTTCTTCGCCCACGCATTCTCGGTCCTGAGCTATCCGCTGATCGACGGCGCCGTGCGCCTGCGGGGAAACTTCGGCTTCCGGCCCGGCGCCTACGCCCCCGGGAATCCGACGCCCACCGACGGCGCCGAATTCCGCGTCGAATGGGTCGCACCGAACGAGGAGCGCCATATCCTGTTTCAGCGTCTCTTGCAGCCGCGGGACCACCCCGAAGATCGCCCGCTGCAGTTCTTCACGGTCGATTTGCCGCCACATGCGGCGGGACGCCTGGAGCTTGTGATCACCCCGGGCCCGGCGGACAACGCCGCCTGCGACTGGACCTATTGGGCCGATTTGGAGATCGAAACTTCCCACTAGACGTTTCCGTCCGCGCTGCGCAGAGTGGGCCGCCGATGACCGCTGAACCGAACGCGACCGCCGTCGGCGCCGCTCCGCCCGAAGGCCGGCTCGGGCGCATCCTGCTCTGGGCGCTGCTCGCGGTTCTCATCGTCAATTTCCCGTACTACCCCAAGCTGGACCTCGATCCGTCGTGGCGGATGGCCTACGGGTGGTATTTCCAGCAGGGCATGCAGATCGGGCGGGATGTGGTCTTCACCTATGGACCGCTGGGGTTCCTCATGGGGCGCACCTACTCGGGACTTCAGTTTTCCAGCCTGGTCCTCTGGCAGGTCTTTGAGGGCGTGGTCTTCGCCGGCATCATCGTCGCGAACGCCCGCCAGCTCCGCGGCGTGCCGCGCGTCGCCTATTTCCTCTTCTTCGCGCTGCTCGGCGTGATCTACGAGGACGCGCTGCACATGATCGTCATCGCGCTCGTGGGGTGGGAGCTGCTGCGGCGCCTCGGCGGCCCGGATCGGCTTGGACCGGCCGCCGGCGCCCTGCTGCTCGCGCTGCTCGGCATGGTGAAGTTCACCGACCTCGTGCTGGGGGGCTTCATCATCCTCGTGCTCATCGCCTCTGCCTGGTGGCAGCGGCGCCCGCGGGCCGCGCTGGCGCCGGCGCTCTGGTTCGCCGGCGGTTCCCTCGCGCTCTGGATGGCCTGCGGGCAGAACCTGCTGAATCTGCCCGCCTATCTGATCAACTTCCTGGAGATCAGCCGGGGTTACGACGCCGCCATGGCGCTGCCGACCCCCCCCGACGCCTTTTGGAAAGCCATCGTCGTGCTGGCCGCCCTGGCCGCCTACGGCGGCCTCTACCTGTGGCTCCATCCGGACAAGCCGCGGGCGCTGGCCTTCGCCGCGATCTTCGGCGCCTACCTCTTCCTGAACTGGAAGCAGGGCTTCGTGCGTTCCGACGGACACATGATCGGCTTCTTCATCTGCGCGCTGGTGCCCATCGTGGGATTTCCCGTGCTGCTGGAGGACGGACCCCGCTGGCGCGGGCTGCAACGCCTCCTGCTCGTGCCCGCCGGCCTCCTTTGTGTCGCCGGCATCCACGACGCCCTGCCCTTCACCATCGAGCACGCCGCCGGCGCGCTGCAGGACAAGGCGTGGACCAACCTGACAAACGTCCTCCACTGGCGGAGCTTTCGGCGCAGCTACGACGACCGCCTGCGCGAGCAGAAGCAGCAATACGATCTGCCGCGCGTGCGCGACGCTGTGCGCGGCGCGACCGTCGACGTCCTCGGCTTCGAGCAGGCCATCGCCCTGTACAACGGACTCAATTACCGGCCCCGGCCCGTCATCCAGAGCTACAAGGTCTACACCCCCCGTTTGTCCCGCCTCAACTCGGCCTTCTACCTTTCTCCGCGCGCGCCCGAATTCGCGCTGCTCAAGATCGAGACGATCGACAACCGGCTCCCCGCGCTCGACGACTCGGAACTGCTCAACGTGTTTGTGCACTATTACCAATACGTGCTGTCGGAGAAAGGCTACCAGCTGTGGCGGCGCCGGACGGAAGTCCCCGATCCCGCCACCCTCGCCCCCCGCCGGCTGCGCACGGCCACGGTCGCCGTGAACGCCCCGTACGCGCTCGAGGATCTCGCCGGCCGCCCGGTCTGGGCCACGATCGATTTGCCGTCCTCCTTCCTCGGCGCGGTGCGCGGATTTCTCTACAAGCCTCCCTTTGTGCGGCTCGCCATCGAGGAGACGGACGGGCGCCGCAGCGAATTCAATCTGCCCCTGCGGCAGGGCCGCACCGGCTTCATCCTCAGCCCCCTGATCGAGGACGTCACCGGCTACATGCGGTTCGCGGGCGGGCCGCCCGGCCCGTGGGTGCGGAGCATCACCGTGACGGTGGAGAAGCGCGACCGCCCCTATCTTTCGTCGCAAGCCCGCATCGCGCTTTTCGCGCTGACCCCGTCAACCGCGGGCGCGGATTATTTCCAGCAAGCGGCCCGGGCGCGCTTCTGGATGTTCAAGACCGCCCCCATGACCTTCAACGCGTACGCCGCCCCGTCTGAGACGGAGATCGACGGCCAGCCGGCGATGGTGATGCACGCGCCGAGCGAGATGGAGTTCGAGCTGCCACGCGGGGCGACGGAAGTGTCGGGCGCGTTCGGCTACGTGCGGGGCGCGTACGAAAACGGCGGCCGCACGGACGGCGCCGAATTCCGGGTGGTCTGGACGAATGGCAGTGAACAGGCCGTGCTCTTCTCGCGCCGACTGACCCCGCGGGAGAACCCCGCCGATCGCGGACTGCAGACGTTCCATGCCGGCTTGAAGGATTTTGCCGGAGGCCAGCTGCGGCTGGAGGTCAATCCCGGGCCCAACCACGACAACGGATGGGATTGGACCGCATGGACGGGCATCGAGATCAAATAGAACCGGCGGGCGCGGCGGCTCTCGCGCCGTCCAGCCGCCTCTGGTGGCTGGTGGCGCTGGCCGGCGCCGGCTTGATGCTCGGCGGGCGGTTCGAACTCATTCGCGAATTCGGCACCAGCCTTCCCTTCCGGGACCAATGGAAATGCACGGCCGCCGATCTGCTCGGGCCCTGGGTGGAGGGCCGGCTGGAGCCGGCGGCCTTTTTCGCGCCGCTGAACGACCACTGGGTGGTGTTGACTCGCCTCCTGTCGTTCGGCCTGGCCCGGCTGAACGGACAATGGAACAATCTGCTCGAGATAACCGTCAACGCCCTCCTCCACGGGGCCGCAATCTGGCTGCTGCTCGCAACCGTGGCGCCGGCGCTTGGCCGCCGGCTGGGCCCGCTGTTCGTCCTCTACGCGGGCACGGTGCTGGCCCTCCCGTACACGTGGGAGAACACGCTCTGGGGCATCCAGTCGCTGGTCTTC
>DATIWI010000293.1:0-12059 GCA_035519475.1 Opitutaceae bacterium | reverse complement strand
TCCCGCGGCATCGGCCGCGCCATCGCCCAGGCACTCGCCGCGCGCGGTCTCCGCCTCGCGGTGCATTTCCGCAAGAACCGGCCCGAGGCCGAGGCGACGCTCGCCGCGCTTCCCGGCACGGGCCATGGGCTGTTTGCCGCGGACCTGACCGATCCCGCCGCGCCCGAGGCGCTGATGACCGGCGTGCTGCGCGCGTTCGGCCGCCTCGACGTGCTCGTCAACAATGCCGGCATCTACGAAATGCACCCGCCCGGCAAGGTGCGCTTCGGGGAATGGCGGCGGCGGTGGGACCGCACGCTGGCCGCGGATCTCACGGCCGCCGCCCACCTTTCGTTCCTCGCCGCCCGGGCCATGCGCCGCACCTACGGCGGCCGCATCGTCAACATCTCGTCGCGCGGCGCGTTCCGCGGCGAGGCCCGCGCGCCCGCCTATGCCGCGGCCAAGGCCGGCCTCAACGCCTTCGGCCAGTCGCTGGCCAAGGCCTTTGCCGCCGAGCGCATCCTGGTCTTCACGCTGGCCCCCGGCTGGGTCGACACCGACATGGCCGCCAGCCATCTGCGCGGCCCCCGCCGTTCCGAGATTGTGCAGGGGATTCCGCTGGGACGCGTGGCCACCGCCGAGGAGGTCGGCCGCGCCGCCGCCTGGCTCGCCCTGGACGCCCCCGAATCGATGACCGGGTGCATCATCGACCTGAACGGCGCCTCTTATCTGCGGACCTGAACGCCGCCGTCCGCTAACGCATTCGCGCGAAGAGCCAGCCGGCCACGCCCACCATGACGAGGTTGGGGAGCCACGCGGCCACCTCGGCCGGGAGCAGCCCGCGACCGCCGATCATGTTCGCCAAGCTGACGAGCAGGTAATAGACGAAGAAAAGCCCGATGGACTTCGAAACCCCCACCACCGGGCTCACGCGGACGCCCGAGACCGCAAACGGAATGGCAAAGCCGATGACGACCAGGCAGCTCAGCGTGTCCGCGATGAGCGTGTAATAGCGCATGGCGTACTTGATGACCTTGGGGTTCCCTTCGATCGTCAGGTAATCGATGAGCCGCCGCAGCTCGCGAAAGGAAAGATCGATGGGGTTGCGATCGATCAGCAGCATGAGCTGCGGATCCTCATGGAAATCGGCAAAGGTCCGCTCGGCAAAAGCGATGGGCCGCACCATGTCGCCGGTCCCAGGGTCAAAGCGCAGCTCCCATCCCTCGCGCAAGGTCCAGGTGCGCGTCGCGGGATGGTAGTCCGCCTCCCGCGCCACGTAACGCGTGGTCTCCCGGCGTTGCGCGTCGAGGAGCGACACGGTCACGCCGTAGGCGCGCTGCGCGAACCGGTTGTAGCGGTTGATGTACCAGAGGCGCCTTTCCGGGCGGTTGTCGAAGGTGACGCTGGTGACGAGCCCGGCGTGCTCCACGCCCGCGACGCGCGCCTGGTGGCGGTATTCCAGGCTGTCCTTGATGCGGCGCGATTCCTCGACCGACCAGGGCACCACGCGCGAATTGAACAGCCACATGAGACCGCAGCACAGCACCCCCACCACCCAGATTCCCCGCGTGAGCCGGAACAGACTCAACCCGGCGGCCCGCATGGCGGTGAACTCATTGTTGCGATGCAGCTGCCCGAGGCTGTAGAGCAACGAAATCAACAGGGCGAGCGGCAGCACCACCGTGAGGAAGCTGGGCATGAGCACGGCGTAGTACACGGCGATGTCGATCACGCCCGCCCCATCGTCGAGCAGGTCGCGGAAGTCGTCGTACATCTCCTGCATGAGCAGCAGGCCCACCGCCGCCGTCAGCACCAGTCCCAGGATTTTCAACCATTCGCCGAGGATGTGCCGGTCGAGCGTCTTCACCGCTGGAAGTTAAAACGGCAGGAGGGCGCGGAGTCCAAGCGCAAACTCGGGCCCCGGCCGCCGTCGGCCGGGGCGTGCCGACCGGCCCGGGCCCCCGCGCGGCCGCCCCTTGCTTTCTCCCTTCGGGTTTTGCTAACGTCTGCGCCTTTCCTTCCCCGCCTTCGTTCCTCCCCTTCCTCCGCCCATGACCTCGCCGCAGAAATTCGAATTCCAAGCCGAGATCCGGCAGCTCCTCGATATCGTCATCCACTCGCTCTACACGGAAAAGGAGATCTTCGTCCGCGAGCTGGTCTCGAACGCCTCCGACGCGCTCGAGAAGCTGCGCCACCTCCAGCTGGTCGAGAAGGAGATCTTCGATGACCGCCTCCCGCTGGAGATCAACCTCACGACGGACGACGCCGCAAAGACCTTCACCATCCAGGATTTCGGCGTGGGCATGACACGCGCCGAGCTGGTGGAGGACCTCGGCACCATCGCCCACTCGGGATCCAAGGCGTTTCTCCAGGCCCTCGGCGCCAACGCCGCCAAGGATGCCAGCCTCATCGGCCAGTTCGGGGTCGGCTTCTACAGCGCCTTCATGGTGGCGAAGCGGGTGCGCGTCTTCGCCCACTCCTGGCGGCCCGCCGAGCCCGGGCACGTGTGGGAGTCGGACGGCTCGGGCAGCTACACGATCGAGGAAGCCGAGGGCCAGCGCCGCGGTTGCAAGATCGTGGTCGAGCTGAAGGAGGAATGCACCGAGTTCTCCCTGGCCTCGCGGATCGAGGGCATCCTCCGGCGCTATTCCTCGTTCGTCCAGTTCCCCATCAATCTGAACGGCAAGCGGGTGAACACCATCCAGGCCCTCTGGCTCCGGAGCAAGAACGAGATCAAGGAGGAGGAGTACACCGAGTTCTACAAATTCCAGGCCGACGCCTTCGAGCCGCCGCGGCTGCGCCTCCACTTCAGCGCCGATGCCCCGCTCGCCATCAACGCGCTGCTGTTCGTGCCGGAGGAGAATCCGGAGCGCTTCGGCTTCGTGCGCGCCGAACCCGGCGTCGCCCTCTACTGCCGCAAGATTCTCATCGATCCGCATCCCAAGGATCTGCTGCCCGAGTGGCTGCGCTGCCTCAAGGGGGTTGTCGACAGCGAGGACCTGCCGCTGAACATCTCGCGCGAGCTCACGCAGGACCGGAGCCTGCTGACCAAGCTCAGCCGCGTGCTCACGCGCCGCTTCCTCAAGTTCCTCGAGGAGGAGGCGAAGGAGCGCGCCGACAGCTACCGGGAGTTCTACCGGCGTTTCAGCGTCTATCTCAAGGAGGGCGCCGCCCTCGACGTCGCCTACAAGGACGACCTCGTGAAGCTGCTGCGCTACGAGTCGTCACTCACGGACCCGGGCGCGCTGACCAGCCTGCCGGACTACGTCTCCCGCATGAAAGACACGCAGCGGGAGATTTACTACCTGGTCGGGCCCAGCCGCGCGGCGATCGAAGCCGGCCCCTACCTCGAGGGTTTCCGCGCGCGCAATCTCGAGGTGTTATTCTGCTACGAGAACGTCGACGAATATGTCATGAGCCACGTGCACGAGTTCGACGGCAAGCGGCTCATCGCGGCCGACCATGCGGACGTGAAGCTGGAAGACCTGCCTGCGCCGCCCGGAGAAGATGCCCTCAGCCCCGAGCAGACGCGCGCCCTCACCGCCTGGCTCAAGGAGACCCTCGGCGACCGCGTGGCCGAGGTGAAGGCCAGCGATCGCCTGGTCGCCTCCCCCGCCCTCGCGCTCAACGCCGACAAGCTGACGTCGCCGCACATGCGCCGCCTGATGAAGGTCATGAAGGTCGAAGGGGCCGAGGACACGCCGCGCGTCGAACTGCATCTGAATCCGCGCCACGCCGTCATCAAGCACCTGGCCGCCGCCCGCGAGGCCAAGCCGGAGGTGGCCAAACTCATGGCCGAGCAGGTGCTCGACAATGCCCTGATCGCCGCCGGCCTGCTCGACGATCCACAGAAGATGGTCGCCCGGATCTACCGGCTGCTCGAAAACGTGTGACCCCGGCGCGACGGCTTCGCCGCCGCCGCGCGCTCACGACACCCGCCGCCCGGCGCGGTAGCCGTACAGGCCGTAGAAGGCGATGTAGACGAAGGCGATCATCGGCACGATGAAGGACGCCTGGATGCCGAGCCGGTCCGCCACCGCCCCCTGCGCCGGCGGCAGCACGGCGCCCCCGAGGATCGCCATGACCAGAAGCGAGGAGGCCTGGCTCTTGAGCGGCCCCAGGCCCTCGATCGCCAGCGAGAAGATGTTCGACCACATGACCGAGCAGAACAGTCCGACGGCGAGGATGGTCCACTTGGCGGTTTCCCCGGCCGTCAGCATCCCGGAGGCCAGCAGCACAATGATCACGCCGCTGAACAGCGCGAGCATCCGCTGCGGGCTCGCTTCGCCGAGGAGGAACGCGCCCAGGAGGACGGCGAGAAACAGGCCGTACGGCAGCGCCTGGCCCAGCCCGGAGGCGGCCGCGATGAACCCGAACGCGGCCACCGGGACCAACGCGACCAGGCCGTGTTTCAGCCAGCCGCGCAGGTCGCTCAGCGCGAAGGCGCCCATGAAGCGCCCGATCATCAGCCCGCCCCAGTAGAACGCCAGAAAGTGGCTGGCCACCTCCTTGGGCAGGCCGCCCAGGCGCGGCGTGCCGAGGTAGTTGATGATCGCGCTGCCCACCGCCACCTCACCGCCCACGTACATGAAGATTGCGAGCATCCCCAGCACGGTGTGCGGATGCTTCAGCGCGCCCGCGCCGCGGCCGATTTGCTCCGGATTGGTGAAGGCCGGCAGGTGCGCGAAGGCGAAGCACGCCGCCAGCGCCAGGAACACCACCGCAAAACAGAGGTAGGGGATTTTCACCGAGGCGGCGCCGTGCATGCCGGGGCGCGTGAAGACGGTGAAGATCAGCCAGCCGCCGATGAGCGGCCCGATGGTCGTGCCAAAGGAGTTGAACGCCTGGGAAAGGTTGAGCCGGCTCGAGGCGGTGCGCTCGGGGCCGAGGATGGTCACGTAGGGATTGGCCGCGATCTGCAGCATGGCAAAACCCAGGCCGACGATGAACAACGCCACCAGGAAGAACGGATACGAGGTGAGCAGCGCCGCCGGGTAGAACAAGGCGCTGCCGGCCGCCGAGACCAGCAGGCCGATGATGACGCCCCGCTTGTAGCCGATCCGGTTGATCGGGTCGCCCCACACCATCGAGGTCACGTAGTAGACCAGCGAGCCGATGGCGTAGGCCCCGAAGAAGGCGAACTGCACCAGCATCGCCTGGAAGTAATTCAGCGTGAACGCGTCCTTGAAGCGCGGGATGAGGATGTCGTTCCACACGGTCATGAACCCCCACATGAAGAAGAGCACGGTCATGATCGCGAAGGGTCCGCGATAGGTGGGCGCGGCCGGGGCCGGCGGGGTCGCCGGGGCGGCGGAGGGAGCAGGGGCGAGGGCCATGGGGAGACAGGGTGGATCGAATCCGCGGGGGGGCGCTGTGTTCTGTCTGATCCCGGCAAAAAGAAGAAGCCAAATCCACGCCGCCGCCGGCGCAATGGACTTGTCTGCGGACCGGTTCGTCTGGTTGATTGCCCGCGCGGCCCCGATTCCCATGAAAACCCCACGCTCGTTCATCTTGCTCGCCCTGGCTGGCCTCGCGGCATCCCCGGCGCTCACCGCTGCGGCCATGCAGACGATCCCCCTCCAGGGGGGTTGGGAATTCCGGCAGAAGCTGCCAGACGGGGCCGCTCCCGCCGAATGGCGTCCCGCGCAGGTCCCGGGTGACATCCACCTCGACCTGCTGCGCGCGCAGATGATTCCGGATCCGTTCTTCCGCGACAACGAAGCCAAGCTGCAATGGATCGGCGAGGCGGACTGGGAGTATCGCACCGCGTTCCCGGTGACACCCTCCCTGCTCCAGCGCCAGCGGATCGAACTCGTGTTCGAGGGACTGGATGCCTGCTGCGAAGTTTACCTGAATGACCGGCCGCTGCTCACGGCGGACAACATGTTTCGCCTCTGGCGGGTGGACGCGAAGCCGTTGCTGAAAGCCGGTGCCAACCAGCTCGTCGTCGTCTTTCCCGCGGCGGCCAAGGCGGCCGAACGGGTGGCCGCCGCCGATTCGTGGCGCGCGCAAACCGGCGTCGCCGCCAAGACCTACATCCGCAAGGCCGCCTACGAATACGGCTGGGACTGGGGCCCGACGTTTGTCACCAGTGGCATCTGGCGGCCGGTCCGGCTCGAAGCTTGGGATGACGCGCGCATCTCCGACTTGCATCTCCGGCAGCGCGACGTGACCGCGGCGGTCGCGCACCTGACGGCCGAGGTGGAGGTGACCGCGGCCGTCGACACCGCCGCGGAAGTGTCCCTGCAGTATCAGGCGGCCGGCCAGCCCGTCGCGGCGACGCGCCAAGTCGCGCTGCACGCGGGAATCAACCACGTGGATATTCCCGTGGAAATCAGCCGGCCCGCGCTCTGGTATCCGGCCGGATACGGCGCGCAGCCGCTCTACACTTTCGAAGCCCGGTTGCAGGTCGGCCCGGAGATCGCGGACACGCGCCAGGTGCGCACCGGCCTGCGCAGCGTCGTGCTCCGGCGCGACGTCGACCAATGGGGCCGATCCTTCGAATTCGTGGTCAACGGCATCCCGGTCTTTGCCAAGGGCGCGGATGTCATCCCGTTCGACAGTTTCCCGAATCGCGTGACGACCGCGAACTACCGCCGCATTCTCGAATCCGCCCGGGCGGCGAACATGAACATGATCCGCCACTGGGGCGGCGGCTACTACGAGACCGACGAGTTCTACGCGCTCTGCGACGAACTCGGCCTCATGGTCTGGCAGGATTTCATGTTCGGCAACGAGATGCAGCCGGGGACGTATGCGTTCAAACTCGGCGTGGCCCAGGAGGCGGCCGACCAGGTGCGGCGGCTGCGGGATCACCCGAGCATCGTGCTCTGGTCGGGTAACAACGAAACGGAGGCGGCTTTCTCGCCGGGCTGGGGGCGGTTGCCGCATGATCCGGGCGCCGTGCTGCAGATGTGGAAGGACTACCTGACGATCTCCAGCGGAATCCTCGCCCAGACGGTGAAGGAACTGTGTCCGGAGACTCCGTATTGGCCCAGTTCACCCAGCGCGGATTACGAGGCGACGTCCGCCGCCTATCGCTCCGGCGATTTTCACGACTGGAGCGTGTGGCACGGACGCGTCCCGTTCGCCGATTACGAGAAGAACGTCTACCGCTTCGTCTCCGAGTACGGCTTCCAGTCGTTCCCTGAGATGCGCACGGTCGAGGCGTTCACGGCACCGGAGGACCGGACCGGCATCCTCACCCCGGTGATGCTGGCGCACCAGAAGAACCAGCAGGGCAATTCGATCATCCACGATTACCTGCTCCGGGATTATCAGGAGCCGAAGGACTTCGCCTCGTTTCTCTACGTCAGCCAGGTGCTGCAGGCGGAGGGGATCAAGGTCGGCGCCGAGCATTTGCGGCGCCACCGTCCGGAAACGATGGGCTCCCTGTTCTGGCAGCTCAACGACTGCTGGCCGGTCGCTTCGTGGTCCAGCATCGATTATTACGGCCGCTGGAAGGCCCTGCAGTATTACGCCCGCCGCTTCTACGCCCCGGTGCTGGTTTCGCCGCACCTCGAGGACGGCGCCATCGCCACCTACGTCGTCTCGGACCGCCTGCAAGCCGTCGCGGGCTCCTTGCGGGTGCGCGTCATGAATTTCGAGGGCCGGACGCTGGACGAGGCGGCGCTGGCCGTGAACCTCCCGGCGCTATCGAGCCAAGCGTACCTGCGGATGCCGCTTTCCGCGCTGGCGTCCAAAGGCATCGATTTCTCCACGGCGTTCGCCGTGGCCGATCTCACCGCGGACGGCCGGACGCTCTCGTCCAACATCCTCTACCTCGTTCCAACCCACGAAATCCACCTCCCGGCCGCGGCGATCGAATCCGTCGTCGAACCGGCGGCTGACGGCACCCGGCTCCGCCTGGTCTCCAAGGTGCTGGCGCGCAGCGTGCACGTGTCTTTCGGCAATCTCGACGCGAATCCCTCCGACGATTACTTCGACCTTCTTCCCGGCCAGCCGGTCGAGATCGCGATCGGGGGTGCGGCGAGCGCCGACGAACTGCGCCGCGCGCTGAAGGTGCAGTCGCTGGCCGACGCGTTTTGAGACGTGGCACGGGCGGCGGACTCCCCCGCTTCAACGCGTCCGGCGACTCGCGACGATTACGCCGGCGCGGTCAAACGACCGCGCCGGCGTTTTATCGCGAAGCAATGCTAGTCAAATCCGGCCGCTGATCGGCAGCCGGAAGGATGTGTCCGGCGTCGGCGCGCTCCGCCCGCGCCCGCCGGGCGCTCGTCACGAGTCGGACGCGTAGTGGCCCGACTGCCCGGCCTTGACCGCGGCCGCGATCTTTTCCTCGGCGGGCGTGTTGACGAATTTCATCGTGGCGAGCTTCTCGCCGACGAACGTGACGACCAGGATGTTGCAGCCCCGCTGCCGGGCCTCGGCGAGATCCGGTGCGAAGTCGTCATAGACCCACACGTCTTGCGAGAGACGCTGGGCGGGTTCGCCCATGGTGGAGATGACGGCTCGCCGGCTGGCCCCTTCGAAGATCGAGTTCGTTTCGGAGCGCTCGCGGAGAACATTCCAGGAGGTGACGGTAATCTGGCGGGCCCAATAGCCGATGGCGGCGTCCTTGGGTGCGGCGGACGCGGGAACTGCCGCGGCCGTACCCAGCGCCGCGAGCAGAACGAGGATTGAGGTGATGCGAACGTTTTTCATGGTGATGTACTACGTGATGGAGTTTTGACTGCGTGCGTGCAGGGGGTGGCGGAAGTCGCGCAATCGTCTGCAGCGACCCGCGCAATGCGGATCGCGGCGGACGGTTGGCAGCCGCCAGCCACCTCCTGCAGGAAAACCGGGGAATCGGGAAATGGTTACCGGCGGGCGACGATAATTCGGCCCCAGCCTGCGGCCGATCGCCCGATGGCAGGAATGTGCAGACTCGCCGTTCATGACGGACCGCAGTCTACCAGCCCTCGGTGACAACCCTATGTCAGGAGAGTTTCGTCCGCGCCAAAATCCGCCGCCACGCGGCCCCGCATCCGGCGAATGCCGCTCCGGCGCCAGGCCGCCGGGCCACGCTTCCGGGTCAGTCGCGCGCGGAGGCCGCACCGCCCGGCGTCGTCCGCCCGCAGCGCTGGGGTGACTCGATCGCTTGGCAACAAAAGTTCGCATGGCGCACCGTACGCGCGTATCGCCGCAGCGGGTAGGCTCACCCCGGGCGATTCTTCGCCGCCACAGTTCTGGGCGCAGACACGGACGCGGGTATGGTTCAGGCATGAAGAGGCCTGCAGGAAAAAGGACGCGAGAACGGCGGCCACAGATTTCGGGTAACAGATTGGTTACCTCCTCTCGTCTGCGCTGCCGCGGTGCACCGGGCCAACCACCGGCACATTGCCGTCGCGTCCGTCTCGTCCAGATCCGCGGACTTCGCGGCGGAGCCCGCTGTCCCTGGGCTCCGAAGGCCCGGCGGGGCGCGGACTGCCGCCGTCCGACGTTTCCTGAAACGGGATCCGCCTCCTGCGACTACCCCACCCCCCAGTGAGTTGGCCTTTGAAATAACGGCTCGCTCGCGGCAAGCTCGTCGCCGTCCTGCCCATCGCGGGAAAGACCGAGGGTTTTCCCCGCCGCCGGCGTATCATCTGCTGACATGACTGAGCGCGATCCCGAACTCTCCCGCACGTTGCGCGAGTGGCGGCATACTCCGCCGGCCGCGCCGCGTTTCAACGCGGAGGTGTGGGCGCGGATCGAGGCGGCGCGCGCCGCACCCTGGGCCGCGGCCGCGATCATTGCCCGCGGTCTGGGCATTCCGGCGCAGCATTTCCGCTGGGCCCTGCCGGTGGGCGCCAGCCTGGTGCTGGCCCTCGCGGCGGCCGCCGGCGTCGGCGCCGGCACCCTGCACACCGTCCTGACGGAAAACGACCGGATGGCGGCGGCCTACGTGCGGACCATCGATCCGCTGCAGATGACGGCTGCGCATCATCCTTGATGAAACGCCTGCTCGCCTTCCTCGTGCTGGCTCTCGCCGTGGCGGCCACCGCTTACGGTGTCACCCGCTATCTGGGCGCCCGCGCCCCGGAGGACCAATGGACCTGGCTGCGGCGCGAATTCCACCTGAGCGACGCCCAGTTCGCGCGCGTCCGGGCCCTCCACGAGGCCTACCAGCCGATTTGCGCCGGCCACTGCAGCCGCATCCTGGCCGTGCAGCACCGCCTCGACGAGCTGGAGCGCACGGCCGCAAAGGACTCGCCAGCGTACCTCGTCGCGCTAAAGGAATGGGCGGAGCTGAAGCGCGAATGCAACGAAGCCACCTTGCAGCACCTCCGCCAGGTCGCCGGGGCGATGGATCCCGATCAGGGCTCGCGCTACCTCGCCTTGATGGTTCCGCGCCTCACCCGGTTCGATCATCGCGCGCCGCGGGGGGTGCGGTGATCCCCGCCGGCGGCGGGGGACGGGGGAGCCCGCTGCGCGCGGGGACGCGCCGATCATGACGGGTGACTCCGACGAAACCCTCATGCGTGCGCTCGCCGGGGGCGAGGACCTCGCGCTCAACCAGCTGATGGACCGCTGGCAGGCGCCGCTGCGCGGCTTTCTCTACCGCTACACGCAACACGAGCGCGACGCCCTCGACCTCGCCCAGGAGACGTTTGTGCGCATCTACCAGAACCGGACCCGCTTTCGGGCGGACCGCCGGTTCTCGACGTGGATGTTCCAGATCGCCCTCAACCTCGCGCGGTCCCGCGGCCGCTGGCTGCGGCGCCACCCCACCGATTCGCTCGACAATCGGCCCGGCGCGGCGGATGACGCCCTTCGCGGTTCGACCGACGCCTCCCCGGCGGATGACGCGCTGACCGCGGAGCTGGCCGCTGCCGTGAAGGCGGCCGTGGCCTCGCTGCCGCCCGATCTGCGCGAAGCCGTCATCCTTTCGGAATACGAGGACAAGTCCCACGCCGAGATTGCCTTGATTGCCCGGACCACGTCCAAGGCCATCGAGACCCGGCTCTATCGCGCCCGCCAGCACCTGCGCCAGGCGCTGGAAAAACACCTGCGGTCCTGAATCCGTCCGGCCCGTCGGGAGCCGCAGGTCACCCGGGGCCGCGTGCCCGGCCGATTTGCGGAAAATCGCCGTTCACTGATAGTACCGCCCTCATGTCCCTTGTCTCCCTCAATCCCGCGACCGGTGCAGTGATCCGGCGCTATCGCGAACACACGCCGGCCCAAGCCTCCGCCGCGGTTGACCGCGCGCACACCGCGTTCCTCGGCTGGCGGCGTCTCGCGATCGGTGCGCGCGCCCGGCATCTGCGCGCGGTGGCGTCGGCGCTGCGCCGGAGCTGCGACGACCACGCGCACCTGATCACCCGCGAAATGGGCAAGCCGCTCGCCCAGTCGCGCGCGGAGATCGAGAAATGCGCCCTCGTCTGCGAGTTTTACGCCCGCAATGCCGCGAGGTACCTCGCCGACGAGCGGCCGCCGGACGCGCCCGCCGGTGGTTTCATCACCGTCCGGCCGCTTGGCGTGATCCTGGCCGTCATGCCCTGGAATTTCCCGTACTGGCAGGTCTTTCGTGCGGCCGTGCCGGCGTTGATGGCCGGTAACACCATCCTGCTGAAGCACGCCTCGAACGTCTCCGGCTGCGCGCTCGCCATTGAAGCAGTCCTCCGCGCCGCGGGGCTCCCTCCGGGCGCCCTGCAAAGCCTGCTGGTCCGCGCGGATCGCGTGCCGGCGCTCCTCGGCGCCCCGCTGGTGCGGGCGGTCACGCTCACGGGCAGCACCGCCGCCGGCCGCCAGGTGGCCGCCCAAGCCGGCGCCGCGCTCAAGAAGTGCGTCCTCGAACTGGGCGGCAGCGATCCCTATGTGATTCTGGCCGACGCCGATCTCGACCTCGCCGCCGAGGTCTGCGCCCGGTCGCGACTGGTCAACAGCGGGCAGAGCTGCATCGCCGCCAAGCGGTTCATCGTGGTGCACCCGGTGCGCGCAGCTTTTGAACGCCGCCTGGTCGAACGCATGGCCGCGCGCCGCGTCGGCCCGCCGGCCGATCCCGCGGTCGACGTCGGCCCGCTGGCGCGGAGCGATCTGCGCGCGGAACTGCACCGCCAGGTGCGCGCGAGCGTGCGCCGCGGCGCCCGCCTGCTGCT
>DATIWI010000292.1:0-11384 GCA_035519475.1 Opitutaceae bacterium | reverse complement strand
AATTGGATTGAACGCGAAGGTGGCGTGGCCGTTGCTACCGGAGCCGAGACTACCATGCCAGCGCCCCTCCAACTCGTCTTCCTGGGCTCCGATCCCATCGCCCTGCCGCTGCTCGACTGGCTGGCGGGCGAAGGCGCCACGGTGGCCAGGGTGACGGCCGTGATCACGCAGCCGGACCGGCCGGCGGGCCGGGGGCAGCGGACCGAGGCCGGCCCGATCAAGCGCTGGGCCGAGGGCCGCGGACTGCCGGTCCGTCAGCCGGATCGCGTGACGCCGGAAGAAGTCGCGTGGCTTGCTGCGCAGCGCGCGGATGTGGCGCTGGTGCTGGCGTACGGCCACATTCTGGGCAGCAGCTTCATCAGCGCACCGCGGCTGGGCACGCTCAACCTGCACGCCTCGCTGCTGCCAAAATACCGCGGCGCCTCGCCGGTCCAGACGGCGGTGGCGTGCGGCGAACGGGAGACCGGCATGACCTTGATGCAAATCGTGAAGGAGCTCGACGCGGGGCCGGTGGCGGATCGGGAGCGGGTGGCCATCGACCCGCTGGACACGGCGTCGGAGGTGGAAGCGAAGCTGGCGGCCGCCGGCGCGCCGCTGCTGGCCCGGACTCTGCCGCGGCTGGCGCGGGGAGAGTTGGTATTCCGGGAGCAGGATCACGCGGGCGCGACCTATTGCCGCCGGTTGGTCAAGGAGGACGGGCGGCTTGATTTCGCCGGTCCCGCGGCGGCGCTGGCGGCACGCATCAACGGACTGCATCCCTGGCCCGGCTGCGCGGTGGAAATCGGCGGCGTGGCGGTGAAGCTCGGGCTCGCCGATGTGGCGGCGGATTCCGGCGGCCCTGGCGGCGGTCCGGCGCCCGCGGGCACCGTGATCGGGAGCGACCGCGACGGCCTGTTGGTGTCGACGGGTGCGGGGGTCCTGCGTCTCCGCCGTCTCCAGCGCCCCGGAGGGCGCATGCTGCCGGCGGCTGACTTTCTGCGCGGCTTCCCGGTGCCTCGCGGTGGCCGGCTGGCCTCGCAGCCGATGGCGCCGCTGGTGGACACCCGGCCGGTCCGCTGAACCGCCGGGCCGGCGGCGTTGGCGCTCCGGCGGTGTCGCCGGGTCGCGCGGGCCGTGCGGCGGGGGCGGGGGACTCTTCGCTTGTTTTTGCCGGGGTTTTTGCCGATGCTGGCGCGCATATGGCGCCCCGCTCCTGTCTTTGCACTCTGGCCGGGCTGATGGTCCTGCCGTTCCTCACCGCGCCGTCGTTGCGCGCGCAAGGCATGAATCCCGCCAATTCCGCGGCCTTCGAGCTGGCGAGTCTCCGCGAGGATGTCCGTCTGCTCAGCCAGCGGGTGGGCGAACTCGGCCTGCGGATCGAGCAGCTGGAGCGCGACAACGGCGACCTGCGCTCGAAATCGAGCCAGACGTACGCGACGCTCGCCCAGCTCAACCAGGCCATCGCCGATGCCGAGCGGACCATGCAGGCGGCCATGCGCGACCAGAAGCGCGAGACCCTGCAGCAGGTGAGCGCCCAGCTGGAGAAGCTGGCGAACGAGACCCAGGCCGCCATCAACGCCCTGGCCAAGGGCGCGGCCACGCGGCCGGCGGTGAGCACGCCAAGCTTCACGGAGGACTACCCGAAGGAGGGCGTGAGCTACACGGTGCAAAAAGGGGACACGCTCTCCAGCATCGCCCACAAGACCGGCGCCAAGATGCAGGACATCGTCAACGCGAACAAAATCGCCGATCCGACGCGGTTGCAGGTCGGCCAGACGCTTTTCATTCCGCAGGGGAAGTGATCCGCCGCCATGGCCGCGCCAAAAACCAGATTGGGCCGGGGATTGGCGGCCCTCATCGCCAGCGGGGCGGCGCCCGTACCGCCGAGCGCAGCGCCGACCGCGCCAGCGCGGGCCGACACGCCGGCCGCGCCCGGGTTTCAGGAGCTCGGCGTCGATCTGGTCGAGCGGAGCCCGTTCCAGCCGCGCAAGGCCATCAGCGAGGAGCAGCTCGCCGAACTCGCCGAGAGCATTCGGGCCGAGGGACTGCTGCAGCCCATCGTCGTGCGCCGGGCGGGCGACCGCTACCAGCTCATCGCGGGCGAGCGGCGCTGGCGCGCCTTCCAGCTGCTCAAGCTCAAAACCATCCCGGCGCGAGTGCTCGAGGCGAGCGACGCGTCCTCTGCCACGCTGACGCTGATCGAGAACCTGCAGCGCGAAGGGCTGAACCCGATTGAGGAGGCCTACGGCTATGCGAGCCTGATCCGCGATTTCGACCTGACGCAGGAGCAGGCCGCCGAGCGCGTGGGCAAGGGGCGGGCCACCGTGGCCAACTCGCTGCGGCTCCTTTCGCTCGCGCCGGAAATCCAGGGTTACCTGGCGAAGGGGCTGCTCAGCGTGGGTCATGCCAAGGTGCTTCTGGGAGTGGAGGAGGCGGCCCGGCGCGCGGTGCTGGCTCGCCGGGTGATCGAGCAGGGGCTGAGCGTGCGGGTGTTGGAAGGGCTCGCCCAGGGCCACCGCCTCTCCCGCTCGGGCCGGGCATCCGGCCGGGCCGTGCCCGCCGCGGAGGCCGCCACGCTGGCGGATCTTGAAAAGCGCCTGACCACGCACCTCGGGGCCCGCGTGCGCCTCCAGCACTCGCCCAAGCGCGGCCGCCTGGTCATCGAGTACGCTGGAAACAGCGATTTGCAGCGCATCCTGGAAAAGATCGGCCTGCCGGGGTAGAGTCCGGCGCGTGCGCGCATGAGTGTCGCGGAAACTGTCAGGGAGACGTTGTCGGACGCCCAGGCGTTGCGGGCCAAGATGTTTCGGCTGCGATTTCCGTTTCTGGCGGAGTTGCGGCACTATAACCTGGCCAAATTCCGCGCGGATCTCGTCGCGGGCGCCACGCTGACGCTGGTCTCCGTGCCGCAGGCGATCGGCTTTGCGCTCATCCTGGGCCTGCCCCCGATGACGGTGATCGTCTCGGTGGTGGTCGGCGGGTTCGTGGGCGCGCTGTTCTTCTCTTCGCACTACCACGTGTTTGGCCCGACCACCTCGGTCAGCCTGATCACGGCGGCCACCATCGCGGCCAACGCCGACTTGGGCCTGCATCCGCTGGCGCTGGCCGCCTACCTCGCCTTCCTGATCGGCGTCGCCCAGTTTCTGGCCGGCCTGCTCAATTTCGGCGAGGTGACGAAGTTCATCTCCCGCTCGGTCGTCATCGGGTACACTACGGCGATCGGCGTCCTGCTGATCGCCAGCCAATCGCCCAACCTGCTGGGCTTCCAGGTGCCGGCGGGGCAGGGTTTCGTCGCCGTCCTGACCGAGGTGGTGCGCGCGGTGGCGGCCATCCGCGTGTCGTGGTGGGCGATCGGTATCGGGCTGGTCACGCTGGCGATTTTCGAGACCATCAAGCGCTGGCGCCCGAACTGGCCCGAGGCCCTCATAGGCCTGGCGGTGCTGGGCGTGGCCGCCCGCGGGTTCAGCTTTCTTGTCGCCCGGGAGCACCTCTTCGGGCTCCACGCCGTGCCGTTCCGTCTGATCGAGGATGAGGGCGCCCTCACGGCGGCCGTGCCCCAGCTGGCAGGATTGCCTCCGATCGGGGAGCAGCTCCGGATTCTGCCCCACCTGGCCAGCACCGTCGTCGCCATCGCCATCATCGGCATGCTGGAGGCGGCGGCGATCACCAAGTCGCTGGCCGCGAAGAGCGGCCAGATGCTGGAGCCCAACCAGGAGCTGCTCGGCATGGGCGCCGGCAATATTGCCGCCGGCCTTTTCGGCGCGACCCCCGCCTCTTCCTCCTTCACCCGGTCGGCCGTCAATTACCAGAGCGGCGCGGCCTCGCAGGTCTCGTCCATGCTGAGCAGCGTGACGGTCCTGTTCATTCTCCTGTTCATCACTCCCGTCTTCAATTCGATCCCGGTGGCCGCGCTGGCGGCGCACCTCATGCGCGTGGGGTACCGGCTGCTCAACAAGCCGCAGATCCGGGTGGCCTGCCGGTCGACCCGTTCCGACGCCGTGGTCTTTGCCGTGACCCTGGGCTCCGCCCTGTTCCTGCGGCTCGACACCGCCATCTACATCGGCATCGGCGCGGCCCTCGTGCTGTTCCTGCAGAAGACCAGCACGCCGACTCTCGTCGAATACGCCTTCAACGAAAGCGGTCAGCTGGCGGAGGTGCCGGATTCGTCGCGGCGCGCCAATCCGCAGATCTCGATCATCCACGTCGAGGGCGAGCTCTTTTTCGGCGCGGCCGACCTGTTCCAGGAGCAGGCGCGCCACCTGGCGGAAGACGAGAACATCCGCGTCTTCATCCTGCGCATGAAGAACGCGCGCAATCTCGATGCCTCGACGGTGATGGCCATGGAGAATCTGCATGACTATCTGCGGCGGAACGGGCGGTACATGCTGATCAGCGGCTGCAACGCCGACGCCATGCGGGTGCTCCGAAACAGCGGGCTGCTCGCCCACATCGGCCCCGAGAACGTGTTCCCCACCGAGACGAACCCGACGATCAGCACCAAGCGGGCATTGGTCCGGGCCACCGAGCTGCTGCGGACGCGCCGGGCCGACATCCGCATCTTCTATGACCGCGCCCGCGACAAAGCGCTGGCGCCGGGCGCCCCGCCGGGGCCCCACCCGGAGGATTACGAGATCTAAGCCGGCAGCATGCGGTCGCCTGTAGGGCTGCCGCTGGCCGTCCGGCCGGAAACGCACGAGAACGCGACCCGGCCTTCGCGCAAGGCTGCGGCGGGCACGGCGGCCCTCCCTCCGGAGCCCGCCCGGAAGTCGGGCTCCACCTATCCGGATTGTCGGGCCGGCGTTTGCCCTACCTTCAACTGAATCGTGCCGGCTCAGCCGATCGAGTGAAACCAGGGCCCGCTGCGACCCGTGGTTGACATGGGGCAAGGAAGCCTGTTGTCATGCGCCCTTTATGATCTCGGTCCTCATCAGCATCTTCACGTTCGTGCTGATCATCGTGGCGCTGTTCCTCATCCTGGTGGTGCTGGCACAGCGCGCCAAATCGGACAGCGGCATGGCTGCCATGGGCGGCGGCATGATGGAGTCGGCTTTTGGCCCGGATACGAGCAACGTGCTCAGCCGCATGACGATCCGCGGCGCCGTCGTGTTCTTCGTCGTGAGTTTCCTCGTTTATCTGGGATACGTTCACGTGAGGAGCCACCCCACGGGCGCCCGGGAGGCGCTTCCGAATATCCCGGTGTCGACCGCGCCGGCTTCCGCGCCGGCGGCTGGCCCCGCCGCCACGCAGCCGGCTGCACCGGTGGTCTCTGTGCCGGTCACTCAGGCTCCCGATGCTGCCAAGACGACCACGCAGAGCAGCCCGCCCCCCAAGTCGCCCTGACGGGGCTGCAACCGGGCGCGTTTCGCGGGTTGGCTGTCGGGCGGCGCTGGCGGGCATGGCGCTGGTTGCCCTCCCTGGAGCGATTCCGGCGGCGCGCGCGCAAAAGGGCGAGCGTCCGCCGCCCAGCTATGTGCAATTGGGCAAGCCCGATCAGGAAGAGGGCCGGGCGGTGCTGGAACAATTCCGCCGGCAGGGAATCTCCGGCGACTACTACCTTGAATTCGCGCTGCGCGTGCTCCCCCGGCACGGCGCCGAACGGGTGGGGCGCGGACGCCTGTGGGGCACCCGGAATGCGGACGGCCCGGTTTCGCGGGTCAGCCTCCGCCCGCCCGGGAGCGGCGCGCCCTCGGAAACGCGCCTGCTCATTCAAAGCGGCCCGCACCCGGCCGTGTGGCGGTGGAACGAGGCCAACGGAGGAGCGGTCGAGCTGCTCGCGGTGGCGGCGCAGCTCGCGCCCGTGGCGGATACCGACCTGACACCGTTCGATCTGCAAATGCCGTTTCTCTACTGGCCGGCTTTCGTCTACGAGGGACTGGCGCGCAAGCTCGGCCGGCCGGCGTACCAGTTTCTCTTTTATCCCCCGGACGCGGTCGCCGGGCAATTCCCGGCGCTGACGGGGGTGCGCGCCTTTCTCGACACGCAATACACCGCGTTGGTGGAGGTCGCATTGATCGGCGAGGGCAACCGCCCGTTGAAGACCCTCAGCATTCTCGATCTGAAGAAGATTGGCGACCAGTGGATCGTGGAATCGCTCGATCTGCGCGATGAGCGCACGCGCGACAAGACCCGGTTTGAAGTCACGGCGGCCGCGCTGAACCAGCAATTTCCCGCGGCCGTTTTCGATCCGGCGCACCTGGCGGAGCCCGCGGCCGCTCCGAGTGGTGCCGATTTGGCAGCGATCAATCCGCCATGAGCGGAGGCCGACCGCGGTTTCGGGGCATTGTCTTTGACCTCGACGGTACCCTGGTCGACACGATGGGCTCCGTGCTCGACGGGTTGGCCGCCGCGGTGGAGCCGTTCCGCCCGCGGCCCGACCGCGCCGAGGTCCTCGGCAGCCTCGGCGGACCGTCCGACGAGTGCCTGCGCCGCCTGCTCGGCGGGAGCAAGCATCTCGCGGCCGCGCTCAAGACCTACCGGCGGTACCAGGCCGAAGCGGAGCGATCGCTCAGGCTCTTCCGTGGCGCCCGGATTCTGCTCCGGGATTTGCGCGCGGCCGGATTGCCGCTGGGGCTTTGGACCGGACGTGAGCGACACATGACCGAGGCCCGGCTGCGGGCGCTGGAGCTCATGCCGCAGTTTGACGCAATTGTCTGCGGCGACGACCTGCGATCGCACAAGCCGGATCCGGAAGGACTCTTGTCGATCGTGCGGAGCTGGAACCTGCACCCGGACCGTGTGCTGTTTGTGGGCGACTCTGACCAGGATTTCGCGGCCGCCCGGGCGGCGGGCGTGCCGTTGGTGGCGATCCACGCCCACGGGGCGATTCCGGCCGCGCCGCGACCGCATCCCGTTGTCGTCGTGGCGACGCCCGCCGCCGCCTACGCGTGGGTGCGCCGCGCCCTGTTGGGCGCCGCGTCGCGCGCGGCACCGCCGTCCCCGCTCGCTACTTGAGCACCTGCTCGGTCGCCGCGTCGAAGAGATGCGCCTTCTCGACCGCAAACGCGACCTTCAGTCGCTGGTTTGCCACGAACCGTTCGCTTGCGCGCACCCGCGCGACGAAAGCAGTCTCGCCGGTGTCGAGGTAAAGATACGTCTCCGCCCCCATCGGCTCCACCACCTCGATGGTCACTTCGGCCGTCTGCTCCGGAGCCGCCGCGGTGGCCGTCAGGATGTCCTCCACGTCCTCCGGGCGGATGCCCAGAACCAGCGGCCGGCCGATGTGCGGCGTCGCTTTCCGGGAAAGGGCGGCGTCGAGGCGGAGGCGCAGGGGCGCGTCGCCGCCGCCTTCGACGAACCGCAGGTGGTCGCCGGCCGGCTCGACCGTTCCGCGAAAGAAATTCATCGGCGGGCTGCCGATGAAGCCGGCGACGAAAAGGTTCTCGGGATGATTGTAGAGCGTCAGCGGCTCGGCCACCTGCATGAGATTGCCGTCCCTCATGACGCAGATCCGGTCGCCCATCGTCATGGCTTCGACCTGGTCGTGGGTCACGTAGATCATGGTGACGCCGAGGCGGGCGTGGAGCTTGGAGATCTCGGTGCGGGTGGAGACGCGCATCTTGGCGTCGAGATTGGAGAGCGGCTCGTCGAACAGGAACACCTTCGGCTTGCGGACGATGGCGCGCCCGACGGCGACACGCTGCCGCTGGCCGCCGGACAGCGCCTTGGGCTTGCGGTCGAGATACGGCTCCAGTCCGAGCAGGGCGGCGGTCTCGCGGACGCGCGCCGCGATCTCCGCCTTGGGCAGACCGCGCAGCTTCAGCCCGAACGCCATGTTGTCGTACGCCGACATGTGCGGGTAGAGCGCGTAGTTCTGAAAGACCATCGCGATATCGCGGTCCTTGGGCGCAACCTGGTTGACGATGCGGCCGTCGATGGCGATGGAACCGCCGGAGATTTCCTCCAGGCCGGCGATCATCCGCAGGGTCGTCGATTTGCCGCAGCCGGACGGGCCGACGAGCACCATGAATTCGCGGTCCTCGATGACCAGGTTGAGATGGTTCACCGCCCGCACGCCGGGGCCGCTCTTTTCGGGAAAAATCTTGAGCAGGTTTTCGATGACGACTCGGGCCATGGTGCCGGCGGCGGGGTGACGCCAGCCCGCGACCATCCGGCAACCGAAAGGTGAGTCAATCCCATAACGCGGCGGAGTTTTTTTCGTTGCCCTCCGGAAGCAGGTGCGACTTTTTGGGCTCGTCCACGCGCGCCCCCCGCGGGATCTACCCCCTCATCGCATGGCCACCGATCATCCCCTTGCCCCGACGCCATTGACGTTTGAACTGCCGCGTTCGCTGGTGGAGCGGATTCATTCCTGTCGCGCGCGCCTGGGGCTGAAATCGGCGAGCGCGGTCGTGCGCCGGGCGCTGGAGTGTTTTGATTTTGCGGCGTACACCGCGCCGCGCCGCGAGCAATGCCAGGTGTCCGTGCGGCTGTCGGCCGCCCAGAAGCGCCTCTTGTTTCACCATGCGCGGCGGCAGCGGGTGAGCGCCGGCGTTCTCCTGCGTTCCGCCCTCGAGGCCCTGGCGTTGCGGCGGCCGCCGGCCGATTCCCGGCCGGCGAAGGCGGGTCGGAAGGCCGCCGCCCAGCCCGCGGGAGGCAGGCGGCTCCGGCGAAAGAAGCGATGACGGGGCCGGGGCCCCCGGGCGGGCGGGGGGCGGGGGCGGCGGCCGTCCACGGCCACGGCTTGCTTTTGCCCGCGGGAAATCTTTAGTGAGCGCCGATTTTCATGACCACCACACCGTCATCGCTGTCCACCTGGGCCCGTCACATCACGCCGTCGCTCACGCTCGCGGTCGACGCGAAGGCGAAAGCGATGGCCGCGGCGGGCGAAGACGTCTGCGGCTTCGGCGCGGGTGAGCCGGATTTCGACACGCCTGATTTCATCAAGGAGGCGTGCGCGGCGGCGCTGCGGGCGGGCAAGACCAAGTACGTGCCGGTGGCGGGCATCGACGAGCTCCGGGCCGCCATCGCGCTGCGCTACGGCGCCGACTACGGCCTGAAGGTGGCGCCCGGCCAGGTGGTGGTCAGCCCGGGCGGCAAATTCTCCTGCTATCTCGCCGTCATGGCGACCTGCAGTCCCGGCGACGAGGCGATCGTGCCGGCGCCTTACTGGGTCAGCTATCCCGAGATGGTGAAACTGGCCGGCGCGACGCCCAAGTTCGTGTTCGCGGACGATGCGGCGGGCTTCAAACTGACGCCGGCCCGCCTCGAGGCCGCCATCACGCCGCGCACGCGGCTGGTCATTCTCAATTCCCCCTCGAATCCCACCGGAGCCGTCTACACCCGCCCGGAACTCGAGGCGCTCGTCGCCGTCGTGCTCAAGCACAAGCTCCACCTCCTGTCGGATGAGATCTACGAGTATCTCACCTACAACGGCGTCACCCACCACTGCCCGGCGACCTTCAGCAAGGAGGCGGAGGCGCAGACCATCGTCGTGTCCGGGTTCAGCAAGCCGTACGCGATGACGGGTTGGCGCCTCGGCACGCTGGTCGCCCCGCCGGCCATCGCCAAGGCCTGCGCCGAGTTGCAGGGCCAGATGTCGAGCAACGCCACGACCTTCGCGCAATACGGCGCCCTGGCCGCCCTGCGCGACCCCACCAAGGCCCGGGAGGCGCTGGGCCGGATGATGGCGGTGTTCGACCGCCGGCGGAAATATCTCCACGCCGAGCTCAATCGGATTCCCGGCGTCACCTGCCTGCTCGCCCAGGGCGCGTTCTACCTCTTCCCCAAGATCGCGAAGTTCGGCGTGTCGTCGCTCGAGTTCTGCGACCGGCTGCTGGAAAAGCAGAAGGTGGCGGCCGTGCCGGGCAGCGCGTTTGGCGCCGAGGGCTACCTGCGCCTCAGCTATGCCACGAGCGACGAAGTCATCGCCAAGGGCGTGGCGCGGCTCGCGCAGTTCTGCGCGACGCTCAAGGGCTAGGAGGGATTGAGGGAATGAGGGATGGAGGGAACCAGTGCCCAGTGAATCCCTTCTCCCTCGCTCCCTGATCCCTCAGTCCCTTACTCTCGCCTCCTCCTCAATCCCATGCCCTTCACGACCGTGACTCCACCCGCGGGCGGCAAGATCACCGCCGCCGGCGGCCGGCTGCAAGTTCCTGACAACCCGGTGCTGCCCTTCATCGAGGGCGATGGCACGGGTCCGGACATCTGGCGCGCCGCCGTGCGCGTCTTCGACGCCGCCGTGGCCAAAGCCTACGGGGGGCGGCGCCGCCTCTCCTGGTTCGAGGTCTTCGCCGGGGAGAAGGCGTTCCAGCGGTTCCAGAGCTGGCTGCCCGACGATACGCTCGCGGCCTTCCGCGAGTATCGCGTGGGCATCAAGGGCCCGCTGACGACGCCGGTGGGCGGCGGGATCCGCTCCCTCAACGTCGCGCTGCGCCAGGAGCTGGACCTCTTCGTCTGCCTCCGGCCCGTGCGGTATTTCAAGGGCATGGAGACGCCGGTGAAGCGCCCCGACCTGGTCGACATGGTCATCTTCCGCGAGAACACCGAGGACATCTATGCGGGCATTGAGTACGCCGCCGGCACGCCCGAGGCGGCCAAAATGCTGGATTTCCTGGCCCGGGAATTCCCCCAGAGTTTCGCCAAGATCCGCTTTGGCTCCGCCGAGCGGGCCAAGGCGTGGCAAGAGGCGCTCGCGGCCATCGGCGCGCCGCCGCGCGAGGTCGGGGTGGAGGTCGGCCTCGGCCTCAAGCCCGTGAGCTACCTCGGCACCGAACGCCTCGTGCATAGCGCGATCGGCTACGCGATCCGCGAGCGGCGCAAGAGCGTGACGCTCGTGCACAAGGGCAACATCATGAAGTTCACCGAGGGGGGCTTCCGCGACTGGGGCTACCGCGTGGCCAAGCAGTTCTACGGGGCCGTCGAGATCGACGGCGGACCTTGGTGCCGCCTTCCGGAGGGCCGGCCCGGCGCGGGCCTCGTCATCAAGGACGTGATCGCGGACGCTTTTCTCCAGCAGATCCTCACCCGGCCGGCGGAATACGACGTCATCGCCACGCTCAATCTCAACGGCGACTACATTTCGGACGCGCTGGCGGCGCAGGTGGGCGGGATCGGCATCGCGCCCGGCGGCAACATCAATTACGTGACGGGCCACGCCGTGTTCGAGGCGACGCACGGCACCGCGCCGAAGTACGCGAACCAGGACAAGGTCAATCCGGGCTCGGTCATCCTGTCCGGCGAGATGATGCTGCGCTACCTGGGCTGGAGCGAGGCGGCGGATTTGATCGTGCGGAGTCTCGAGGCCACGATCGGGGCCAAACAGGTCACTTATGACCTGGCGCGGCTCATTCCGGGCGCGACCGAGCTCAAGTGCAGCGAGTTCGCCTCGGCGATGATCGAGCGCATGTGACGCGGCGTCGCCTTGGGCCCCGATTCTGGCGACTCTCATGAAGAGGCTTGCTTCTCTG
>DATIWI010000291.1:0-22110 GCA_035519475.1 Opitutaceae bacterium | reverse complement strand
TGAGCTCGCGCTCCCTGATGCGGGAGAGCGCGCCGTACTTGGGAAACGCGGCGATCCGGTAGTATACGGAACCGTCGGGCGCGACGTAGGCGAGGCCCTTGGCGAGGAGCTCATTGATCATCGCCACCTGTTCGGGAATGTGCTCCGTGGCCTTCGGCTCCACGTGCGGCGCATCCATCGGCAGGATGTTGAGCGCACGGCAGTCGTCGTGGAATTGGTCGGTCCACTTCTTCGTGATCTCGGCCAGCGGCTTTTTCTCGCGCTTTGCTTGGGAGATGGTGCGGTCGTCGACGTCGGTCAAGTTGCGGACGTGCTTCACCTTGTCCGCGCCGAACTCGAGTTCCAGCAAACGGCGCAGCACGTCTTGGATGAGGAACGTGCGGAAATTACCGATGTGCGCCGGCGCGTAGACGGTCGGCCCGCAGCAATACATCCGGAACACGCCGTCGGGTTGCGAGGGCTGGAGTTCGCGAAGCTCCCGCCTCAGGGAGTCGAAAAGTCGGATGGCCATGTCAGTGAGGGAATTCGGAGGTTGGGGCGGAAAGAACCGTTTGGCAAACGTCCTCGTTCGCGCCGGCGCTCTCGAGGACGGGCGCGGCGCCGCCACAGGGCAACTCGTGCGCCAGTCAACAGGTGCAAGCGCCCGTCGTTCGGGTGGTGACCCGACACTCGACAGCATTGCCAAACCTGAAAGCGACCAACAACATGGCGGAAACCGGAGAGTTACGCCGATATGCCCGAACACTTCAAGTTGGATTTGACGCATCGCCCGCGGCGCCTGCGCCGCACGGCTGGCTTGCGCGCCATGACGGAGGAGACCGTGCTACGCCCGCAGGATTTCATCGCACCCTTGTTTGTGGTCGACGGCGACGGCGACCCGGAACCGGTCCCGTCGATGCCGGGCGTGTATCGCCTCAACCTGGCCGACCTCGCGAAGGAGTGCCGCGCGCTGTACAAGCTCGGGGTGCCCGCCGTGGCGCTGTTTCCCTCGCTCAATCCGAAGCTCAAGGATCCCGAGGGCTCGGCGGCCCTGCGGCCGGACGCCCTTGTGCTCCGCGCCGTCCGGGCGGTGAAGAAGGCCCTGCCGGAGATGACCGTGATGACCGACATCGCCCTCGATCCATACACCACCCACGGTCACGATGGCGTATTGACGCCCGACGGCCGTGACGTGGACAACGACCGCACGGTCGGCATCCTCTGCCAGATGGCGGTGCTGCATGGCCGCGCGGGCGTGGACCTCGTGGCGCCGTCCGACATGATGGATGGCCGCATCGGCGCCATCCGCCGCGCGCTCGACGCCGCGGGCCTCACCCAGACTGCGATCATGGCATACTCGGCCAAGTTCGCCTCGGCCTACTACGGCCCTTTCCGCGACGCCGTCGGCAGCGCCAAGGCCGCGGGCACGCATGCGCTCAGCAAGGCCACCTACCAGCTCAATCCCGCCAACCGCCGCGAGGCGCTCCTCGAAATCGCGCTCGATGAACAGGAGGGGGCCGACATCCTCATGGTGAAGCCCGCCGGCCCGTATCTCGACATCATCCGCGAGGTGCGCAACGCCACCCACAAACCGGTGGCGGCCTACCAAGTGTCCGGGGAGTACGCGCAGCTTCACGCCGCGGCGCGCCTGGGCTGGCTCGAACTGGAGCGCTGCCGCCGCGAGGCGCTGCTGGCGATCAAGCGCGCCGGCGCCGACCTGATCCTGACCTACTTCGCCAAGGACATGGCCGCGGAGCTGCATGCCTGAACGGCGTCTCTCCCGCCGTCGTCATCTCCCGTTTTCGGCGTCGGGGAGGGCCGGCTTCCCGGAGCATGTCAACCAATAGTTGACATATTCGCCGTGGAGACGGCGGCGGGCAAGTGGAGGGGGGCGCGCGGTGGCGGGAGACAAAGCCGCCGGGCTTCGCCCTCCGTCCATCGCAGTATTCACCCTGGCGATCTGTCAACCAATAGTTGACATGTTCGCCTGGGCGACGGCGGTGGGTGGAGAGACGCGCGGGTGCGGCGAGGGAGGGATGTGCGGGCGCTGCTGTTGGGGGACGCGCGGCGCCGGCGGGAGGCGAAGCCGCCGGGTTTCACCCTGCGTCGGTTTCGTCCCGGGCAAATTGTCAACCAATAGTTGACATGTTGCCTTTGCCGCCGCCGGCGCGCGCGAGGGCGGAGGGGCGCCGGTCCGCAACTTCACTGCGGCCGGTCTCACGGTTTCTTTTCGGCGTCTTTCTTCAGGAAGGGGGAGAACAGGTCGATCGGCACCGGCAGGAACGTCGTCGTGTTGTGCTCGCTGGAGATCTCGCGCATGGTCTGCAGGAATCGCAGCTGCAGCGCGATGGGCTCCTGGCTGATCATGGCGGCGGCCTGCACCATCTTCTCGGCGGCCTGGTACTCGCCCTCGGCGTTGACGATCTTGGCCCGGCGCTCGCGCTCGGCCTCGGCCTGCTTGGCCATCGCCCGTTTCATGGTATCCGGCAGCGCCACGTCCTTCACTTCGACGGCGGTGACCTTGATGCCCCAGGGCTCCGTCTGGCGGTCGATGATCTCCTGCAGTTTCTGATTGATCGACTCGCGTTGTGACAGCAGGTCGTCGAGCGGCGCCTGCCCGAGCACGCTGCGCAGCGTGGTCTGCGCAATGAGCGAGGTGGCCATGAGGAAATTCTCCACCTTGACGACCGCGGCGACCGGATCGATGACGCGAAAGTACACCACCGCATCGACGGTCACCGGCACGTTGTCGCGTGTCATGACCTCCTGCTTGGCCACGTCGATCGTGACCACGCGGAGATCCATTTTCACCATGCGATCGACGAGGGGAATCAGGAGGATGAGGCCGGGGCCCTTGGCGCCACGTTTGTGCAGCTTGCCGAGGCGGAAGATCACGCCGCGCTCATATTCACGGAGGATGCGAATCGCCTGCGGCAGGATGATGGCCGCCAGCACGATGGCCGGCACCAGCCACGAGGCGAAATTGAAGAGCCTGACGATGGGTTCTTGCATGGGTCTCAGTCCTCACTGGTTCTTCGGTTTCACTTTCAGGGTCAGTCCTTCGAAGCCGACGACTTCGACCGGCTGGCCCGCTTCCACGGGGAGTTCGCTCACGGCATTCCAGTACTCGCCCTCGAGAAACACCTTGCCACCGCGGGCGTCGATCCGCGCCAGCGCCGGCGTGACCCGGCCCAGCATGGTCTCGCGGCCGGCGCGCACCGGCAGAAACTGCGCCCGCAGACCCGCCCCGACGATGGCGACGAAAAACGCCGCGGTGACCACCGTCGCGGGAATGATGACCGTGAGCGACAGACGGAAGGCGGGATTGGCGCGGTCGAACAGCATCAAGGCCCCGAGGAAGAACGACACGATGCCCCCGACGGTCAACACCCCGTGCGTGGGCGCGTAGATGTCCGCGATGAACAGGCCGATGGCCAGGACCATGAGCGCCACCCCCGCCAGGTTGACCGGCAGGATGGCGGCCATGTAGAGCGCCAGGATCAGCGCGATGGCGCCCACCACCCCCGGAAGGATGGCGCCGGGATTGCTCAGCTCGCCGATGATGCCGTAGATCGCGATCAGCATCAGAATGAACATGACCTCGGGCCGCCAGAGCACCTGGAAGACGCGCTCGCGCGCCGACATGCCGATTTCGACGACCTCCGCGCCCTTGGTCCGGAGCCTGTGTCCATTGACCTCCCGGCCGTCGATCTGCGCCAGCAGGTCGGGTACGTCCCTGGCGATGAAATCCACGACCTTTAATTCGAGGGCTTTCTCGGCGGAAATCGACGCGCTCTCCTTGACCGACGACCTGGCCCATTCGACGTTGCGGTTGCGCCGGGCGGCGATGGTCTCGATGTAGCTGACGGCGTAGTTCTCGAGCTTCTGCTTCATCGTGTCGTCCAGCTTCTCCTCGCCGCCGACGGGATTGCCGCCGATCGCCACGGGATGCGCGGCGCCGATGCTCGTCGCGGGTGCCATGACCGCGAGATCGGCCGCGAGCGTGACGAAGCAACCGGCGCTGGTGGCCGTCGCGCCGGCCGGCGCCACGTACACGACGACGGGAACGGTCGACGCGAGGAATTTCTGCACGATCGTCTTGGTCGAGTCGAGCAGGCCGCCGGGCGTGTCGAGTTCGATGACGAGACACTGCGACTGACCTTCCGCCGCCTGATCGACGGCCCGCGCGATGTATCCGGCGGTGGCGGGACCGATCGGGCCCTCGACCTTGATCAGGCTGACGCGTTCAGCGGCTGCGGCCGTTCCCAGCAGCCAGCCCACGAGCAGAATGGTCAATGCGCGCCCCATGACTCCTCACTGGCGCCAGAATACCAGAAGGAGGCCCGGGTACAAACCTGAACGGCGAGGGGTTCACGCCCCCGGGGCCGGGCGCGGGTGCCGCCCGCTAGACTTTCCGGCAGACCGCCCGGACATCGGCCAGGAACGCCTCGAGGTCGGCGTCCCGGGTGTCCCACGAACACATGAGGCGGTAGCCATGGGCGCCGATGAAATTGTAGAAATGCCACCCCCGTTGATGGAGAGCCTCGGCGACCGCGGGCGGCAGGTCGACAAAGAGCGCGTTGACCTCGGGTTCGACGAGGAGCCGCGCGGGCGGGATTGTGCGCAGCGCCGCGGCAAGCTTTTGCGCCATCTGGTTGGCGTGGCCCGCATGGCGCAGCCAAGCGCCGTCCTGCAGCATGCCGACCCACTGGGCGCTGAGAAAGCGCATCTTGGACTCGAGCTGGCCCGCCTGCTTGCAGCGGTAGTCGAACTCGCGGGCCAACGCCTTGTTGAAGAAGATGACGGCGTCGGAGGTGTTCATGCCGTTCTTCGTGCCGCCGAAGCAGAGCACGTCGACGCCCGCCCTCCACGTGAGGTCGGCCGGCCGGAGCCCGGCGCGCGCGCCGAGGGCGGCGGCGGCATTGGCGAACCGCGCGCCGTCCATGTGCACCGCGAGGCCGTGCCGCTTCGCGAGCCCGGTGAGCGCCCGGATTTCGTCCACGGCATAGGCGGTGCCCCACTCGGTGGACTGGGTGAGCGACAGCGCGCGCGGCTTCGGGTAATGGATGTCGGTGCGCTTGAGAATCACCCGTTCCACCTCGGCGGGGTCGAGTTTGCCGTTGGGACCGGTGGCCACGAGGATCTTCGTGCCGTTGGAGAAGAACTCGGGCGCGCCGCACTCGTCGGTTTCGACGTGCGCGTAATCGTGGCAGATGACGCTGTGGTAGCTCTGGCAGAGGGAGGCGAGGGCGAGGGAATTGGCGGCGGTGCCGTTGTACACGAAGAAGACCTCGCAATCGGTCTCGAACAAGGCGCGCATCTGGTCGCAGGCGCGGACCGTCCAGGCGTCGTTGCCATAGGACGGCAGGCGACCGCGGTTGGCCTCGGCCAGCGCGGCCCAAGCCTCCGGGCAAATGCCGGCGGTGTTGTCGCTGGCGAAGACCTGATTGGCGGCGGGCGGGCGATCGCGATCGGCGGCGGGAGAGGACATGCCGGCATGGAAACAGAATCGTGCGCCGAGGCTAAGCTTTTTCGGGCGGGCCGCCGGGGCCACCACGGTCTTGCACTGGACTGGCGCAGGCGCTTCGCTGGCGGCATGTCGGAGCCAAGCGTCAACCTCTACCTCGTGGGCTTCATGGGGACGGGGAAGACGACCGTCGGGCGGGCGGTCGCGATGCGGCTGGGCTTCCAGGCATTGGACAGCGACTACGAGATCGAGCGCAGGGCGGGTCGCACGGTGGCGCAGATCTTCGCGCGGGACGGAGAAGCGGAATTCCGGGCGATGGAGCGGGGCTTCATCGAAGGCGGGCATCCCGACCGCGGCGTGGTGGTGGCCTGCGGGGGCGGGCTGGTGGTGCAGCCGGGAATGCTCGAGCGGCTGCACGCGAAGGGAGTAGTGATCTGCCTGCACGCCTCCCCCGAGACCATTCTGCAGCGCACGGCGCCGGCGCGCAGCCGCCCGCTGCTCGAGGTCGAGAATCCCGAGGCGCGGATTCGCCAGCTCTATGCCGAGCGCGAGGCGACCTACAAACGTGCCGGCACGGTCATCCTGACGGATTTCCGGCCGCTGCACGATGTGGTGATGCACGTGCTGCGCGCCTACCGGCGCGAGGCACGCGAGTGGGAACGCGTCCACGGCGGCGCGCCCCCCCGGCCGGACGAAGGTAGGGCGACGCCGGCGCCCGCCTCCCCCGGGGAAACGGGACGGGCCGACCAAGCCGGTCCGTGAGGTGCGGCACGGAGGGCGCGCCGGGCGACGGGCATCATGAACGCGCGGCAGGAGGAATTGCGGCGGCGGCTCGCGGCGCTGGGCTTTGACGAGGTGCGGTTTGCCAGGGCGGAGGCCGCGCCCGCCGAAGGTCTGTGCCGCTGGTTCGAGGAAGGTTTTCATGCGGACATGGCTTGGATGGAACGGACGGCGCCGAAACGGCTGCACCCCGATCTCGTGCTTCCGGGCGTCCGCACCATCATCATGCTGGGCGTCAACTATTGGCCGGGCGTGGCGGAAGACGGAGGCGCGCGGACCGGGGGCAGACCGATCTGGGCGCGCTACACGCTTTACGAGGATTACCACCACACGATGAAGCCTGCGCTGGTCGCCGCGGGGCGGGTGCTGGAGGAGCTCTATGGCGTGGGCGGGAACGATTACCGCTACTACGTGGACACGGGCCCGGTGCTGGAGCGCGGATGGGCGGAGAGGTCGGGCCTGGGATTCCTCGGGAAGAACGGCATGCTGATCTCCCGGAAGTTCGGCAACTGGCTGCTTCTCGCGTCGATCTTGACGCGGCTGGAGTTCGAGGCCGATGCGCCGCTCCGGACGAGGGCGCCAGGGTGGGCGGCCAGAGAGCGGACCGGCCTGCTCTGCGGCAAATGCACGCGCTGTGTCGATGCCTGCCCGACGCAGGCGATTCCGCATCCAGGGGTGGTGGATGCGCGGCGGTGCATCTCCTATCAGACGATTGAGAACAAGGGCGTCATTCCCCGCGAGCTGCGGCCGGGGATTGGCCGCCACATCTTCGGCTGCGACGTCTGTCTCGAGGTCTGCCCGTGGAACCGGTTTGCCCGGGCGGGCCGGCGCATGCTGCTGGCGGCGCGGTTCGAGCTGGCGGGGCTGGGTCTGCGGGAGCTGCTGGAGCTGACCCCGGGGCGATTTGCCGCGGTGTTCCAGCGCACCGCGCTCAAACGCCTCAAGCTGCCCCGCTTGCTGCGCAACGCCTGCGTGGTGGCGGGCAACGTCGCGGCAGGGGCGGGGATGGGGCATGAACTGATCGCGCCGCTGGTGCGCCTCGCGGCGGAGGCCCCGCCGCTCCTGCGCGGGCACGCCGTCTGGGCAGTGCATCGCATCGCCGGCGCTGCGGCGGTCGGATTGCTGGCAGCGGCGCGGAGGGAGGAGACCGATCCGGGCGTCCTCGCGGAATACGCCGCGTGGCCGGCGGCCGGCGGCGGCGAGCCGGACGGCCCCGCGGACGCGTGAGCGGCGGCCGCCCCGGCGCCCAGCGGGCGTGGCCCGTCAGGCCGGCGGCGGGGCCGCCGCGAACAGGGCGCTCATGCGGCGAACGAAGTCGGGTGGCGGGCGCACCGGCCGGCCCTGCCGATCGATGAAGGCGTGCGCGGTATGGCCGGTGGCAAGCAGTTCGTCGCCCCGGTAGACCTCGTAGGCGAGCCGGATGCGCAGCACCGGTTTCTCGCCCAGAGTGGTGACGATCGTGAGGGTGTCGTCGTAGAGGGCCGGCTTGAGGTATTTCACCCCGACCTCGAGGACCGGCAGGTGGTACCCGGCGGCCTCCAGGTCACGATAGGAGATGCCGTGATCCTTGAGCAGGGTGGTGCGGCCAATCTCGAACCACGGCAGATAACTGCCATGATAAACGATGCCCATCATGTCGGTCTCGGCGTAGCGGACGGTTACCTGGATGCGAGATTTGATCATGCGGAAACCAGCGAGGATCTCAGGATCACCGACCGGCGGGCGCGGCGCAAGCGACGCCTGCTGGTCCGGCTTCGCCGAAGAGCAGCTCCGCAGAGCGCGTCCAGCTGTGCTGCCGCGCCCAGATGCGGCCCGCGGTGCCGAGTTGGCGACGCAGGGCGGGGTCCGCGATCAGCCGTGCGAAGGCCGCGGTGAGCGCGGGCAGGTCGGCGGGCGGCACCAGCAGACCGGTCACGCCATCACGGACGGCTTCGGGCACGCCGCCAATCGCATGGGCGACGACCGGCAGGCCGTGGGCGGCCGCCTCAAGATAGACCAGACCGAAGCCTTCGATGCTGTGCCGGTGTTCGATGCTGGTCAGGGCAAAGATGTCAGCCTGGTCGTAGATCCGGTCACGCTCTTCCTCCGGCACCTCCCCCAGAAAGCGCACGATGAGATCGGAGCGACCGGCCGCCTCCCGCAGGCGGTGCTCGTAGCGCTCCTTGCTGTTGCCGCCCACCAGCCAACATTCGACGCGCGCGCGCTGCGCGGGCGGCAGGGCCTGCAGCGCCTCGATGATGAAGCGCTGGCCCTTGCGCGGGTGAAGGCGCCCCACCGAGAGGATGACCAGCCGGTCGCGCGGTTCGCGGGTGTTCGCGGCCGGCGAAGCAGCGAGGGCGGACCGGACGGCGCCCGGAGCGAGGATCGATTTGGCAGCGGCGTCCGGGAAGCGGCTGCAGAGCAGCCGGCGGGTGTAGTCCGTCAACACGCTGATGCGGCTCGCGTGGCGGATCAGCCGTCGCGCCAGCGCCCGCGCCAGCGGATCGCGGTGGAATTTCAGGATCTCCGATCCGTGGAAGGTGAGCATCAGCCGAGGCGGCCGGACAGCGGGGATGAGCTGCGCCAACAGCATGGCCCGAATCGGTCCGGGCTCGGGCAGGTAGACGGTGGCGTCGCGCAGCCGGTCGCGGTGCCGGACGAACTCGCGAAGCAGGCGGACCACGCACGCGAGATCATGAGTGCCCTTGAGCGGGAGCCGGCGCAACCGGAACGGCCAGGGCTTCTCCGCCACCTGCGGCGGCGCGGCTTGGGCCCAGACTTCCAGATCGTAGCCCAAGCCGGCCGTGGCGCGCGCGATTTCCTCGGCAAAGGTGGCGATGCCGCCGTGCCGCGGATAGAACTCGTGCGTGATCAGGAACACACGCGAGGAGGCGCGCGCCGGCGGGGCGGCGTGGTCCGCGGCTGGTGGCGCGATGGGCGGGGCGGCGGGCAAGATCAGGCTTCCTTATGCGGCGGCGCCGCCGCCAGGCAAATGGATACTGGGGGCCGCGTGTCGGCATTCCGCCCCAGGGCCGGGCAGAGACTGCGCGGTTCGCGGGGAACTTTTCCACCCGAAGCAGTACAGTGCGGCGGAAGTTGAATTCACAGAAAATTGCCGCCGAACGCCGGTGTGCCGCTGAACCCGGGAAGAAGATTAGGGTTTACATCCAGAACGGCCATAACTTACTAGAAAGCGACATGGCACAAGCAGTCGAGAACACTCCAGTGAATAACAGGCCATTCGCGGGAGCCGCCAAAGCCTTTACTCCCGAGGACGATGCATATCTGCGCGAGGCGTTGAAGCGATGCTCCGCCTCCACCTACGAAGCGGCCTGCCAGTTCCGCAAGACGCGGAATACCGAGCACCTGCCCGCCATCGTGCTCGGCATCATCGAGCGGTACGTGGAGCCGGATCTGCGCGGCAAGCTCCGGGATCCCGAAGATGATTTGCGGCTGATCGAGGACCTGGGGATCGACTCGCTGACGATGATGGAGATCGTCATCCTTGTGGAGGACGTGCTGCAGATGTCGATCAACAATGAGGAGCTGCGCCACCTGCGCACCCTGGGCGACGTCAAGCAGTTCATTGAATGCAAGGTGCGCGGGCTGCCGCTGCCGAAACCGACGAAATTCCTGCCCATCGAGCAGATCGCGCTGGTGATGCCGATTCAGCCGCCGTTTCTCTTCCTCAACGAAGCCTCGGTGAGCTCGCAGGGAGCCAGTGCCAAATACAAGATCAGCGGCCAGGAGTTTTTCCTGCAGGGGCATTTCAAGGACAATCCGGTGATGCCGGCCTCCATCATGCTGGAGGCGCTGGGCCAACTGGGGGTGCTCTTCCTGCTGGAGGGCGGCGCGGGCGAACCCGGCAAGGTGGTGAGCCCGCAGACCATCTTCTTCACGTCGTGCGAGGGCGTGCGGTGCCATCGCATGTGCAAGCCGGGCGACGTCCTCAGCCTGTCCATCAAGCCCAAGCGGCTGAAGGAGCCGCTCGCCACCTTTGAAGGCGCGATCCGCGTGGGGCAGGAAAAGGCGGCCATTGCGGAGGAGATCACCTTGACGTTCGGCTATGCCGAGGAGGCGGCGATCGAACCGGAGAAGCCGGCCGCCACCAACGGCGAGGCGGCCCCGCTGGCCAAGGCGGTCAACGCCTGAGCGCGCCCGCCGGGTATCGGCGATGCGCCGCGGTCAGGCGATCGCGGCCGAGTTCCGGCGTTGACCGGGCAGGGTTGCGGCTCCATGTCATTGCGAAGCCGCCAGAGTGGATGGATCGCTTGACGTGATCCCCCGCCCGTCCACCTTCAGCCGCTCATGCCGAAAACGTACATCACCGGAATCGGACTGGTCACCAGCATCGGGAACGACATTCCCACGGTGTCCCAGAATCTCCGCGAGCTCCGGCATGGCTTCGAGGTCTATCCGCCGTTCCAGAAACCCGAGGTGCCGGTCAAGGTGGTCGGTACCATCAAAGGTTACGACACGGATTCCTTCGACTGCGAGGACTGGGCTTATCCGAGCCGCTTCTCCATCAAGCGCGAAATCCTGCGCGGGATGGCTCCCCATGGGCTCTACACCTACTGCGCGATGCTCGATGCCATCGCGGACGCCAGGCTCGAACCCGCCGATGTGTCCAACGACGACACGGGGCTCTATGCGGCGTCGGGCGGCTCGCCGCATCTGCTCGGCTATTATCTCCATCGCATGAACACCCTGGGGGTCATGCGCTGCTCGCCGCTCGGCATCGTGGCGTCGATTGCAGGCACGGTGAATTTCAACCTGGTGTCCCATTTCAAGATCAAGGGCGCCTCCACCGGTTTTGCGTCAGCCTGTGCGTCGTCCTCGCACGCGGTCGGCTTCGCCGGCGACGAAATCGCGTTCCAGCGCCAGAAGCGCATGTTTGTGGTGGGCGCCGAGGACGGCAACGTCGAGAGCATCCTGCCGTTTGCCGGCATGCGGGCGCTTTCCCAGCAGGCCAATCCCGATCTCGCCTCGCGGCCGTTCGACACCGGGCGCGACGGTTTTGTGGGCACCGGCGGAGCCGCCGTGCTCGTGCTCGAAAGCGAGGAGGAGGTGCAGCGGCGCGGCGCGCGGGTCTATTGCGAGGTGGCGGGCTGGGGGCAGGCCTCCGACGGCTACAATGTCGCCATTTCGCACCCCGACGGCGAAGGGCTGCGGTGCGCCATGGCGCGCGCGCTCCACAGCACGCGGATCGAGCCGGAGGCCGTGGACTATGTGAATGCCCATGCCACGTCGACGCCGATCGGCGATATTTCCGAGGCGCGGGCCCTCAAGGCGATTTTTCATAACGGCGCCCCGCGCCCGGCGGTGAGCAGCACCAAGGCGCTGACCGGCCATGGTCTCTCCCTGGCCGGCGCGATGGAGACGGCGTTTTGTGCCATCGCCCTCAAGGAGGGCTTCATTCCCGGTTCCGCGCACATCACCAACGTCGACGCCGCGTGCGACGGCCTGAACATCATCCGGGCGACGCTGCCCCAGCAGGCGCACGTCGTGCTGAACAACAGCAGCGGATTTGGCGGCGCCAATGTCTGCCTCGTGCTGCGCCGGGCGTGAGCACCCTCGCTGAACGTTATTCCCAGGCGTTGGTCACCGGCGCGAGCTCCGGCCTCGGAGCGGCGTTCGCCGAGATGCTGCTGCGCACGGGCATCGAGACATGGGGAACCTCGCGTGACGCCGGCCGGCTGGCGGCGCGCCCGCACTTCCATGCGCTGGCCCTGGATCTGGCGGACGGCGACGCGGCGGAGCGGATCTTCCTGGACGCCGAGCGTGCGTCGGGCGGCTTCGACATCGTGGTCAGCAACGCCGGCTACGGGGTGTTTGGGGGATTCGCCGAGACCGACTTCGCCGCGTGGCAGGCGCAACTGGAGGTCATGCTGGTCAACACCGCGCGGCTCGCCCGCCTCGCGTTGCGCGGCATGCTGGCCCGCAACCGGGGCGCGCTGGTCAACGTCTCCTCCGGGGCAGTGCGTTTCCCCCTGCCTTTTCAAGCTGCCTACAACATGGCCAAGGCGGGACTCGCCGCCCTGAGCGAAAGCCTGATGGTGGAGACGGCGGGAACGGGGGTGATCGTCATCGATCTCCAGCCGGGCGACTATCGCACCGACTTCGAGCGCTCCGTCCGCCGCGCGCCGGAGAGCTTTACCCCGCGCCAACAGCGCGCCTGGGAGGCGTTCACCCGGATGATGCGCACGGGCCCGCCCCCGTCCCACGCGGCCGCCGCGCTGCGCCGCGCCCTGCGGCGCGGCCGGAGCGGCACGGTGCGCACGGGTCGGTTCTTCCAGGCGGTGGCGGGACCGTTTCTCGCGCGCTTCGGATCGTCGGGCTGGGTCCGCGCCTTTCTCATGCGCTATTTCGATTCTGCGCCCTGACCATGCCCCGCATCCGCATTCTCGTTCTCACCTCCAGCACGGGCGGCGGCCACGATGCGCGGGCGCAGGCGTTTGCCGAATGGTGTTTCCAGCTCTACCGCCATGAGGTCGACGTGCGGATCGAGCAGATGCTCGAGGAGTCCTCGGGGTTCTATCGCGGCGGGGTGAATTTCTACAACTGGATCCAGCGCCGGTCGCCCTGGATGCACAAGGCGTTCTACACCGTGGTCGAGGGTCTCAGTCTGATCAACCGCCGCACGGTGACCTTCGGCCGCCTGTACTACGAACGCGTGCTGCGCGCCTACCGGCCGCATCTGGTCTTCAGCGTGCACGACTGCCTCAATCGGGGCTATTTCCAGCTGGCGCGCAAGCTGCTCGGCCCGCGCAACGTGCGCTGCGCCACCTACTGCGGCGAGTTCTCCGGCGGCTGGGGCTACAGCTGGAACTGGGTCGAACCGACGGTGGACCTCTATTTTTCCCGCACCGCGACCGCGAGCGACTTCGCGGTGAAGCTCGGACTGCCGGCCGCCAAGGCGAGGGTCCGCGGCTACCTCATGGCGCCGCACACCTACCTGGAGGTCTTCAGGCCGGAGGAGCGGCGCCGCTATCGGGAGAAGATGCTGAACCTGAAGGGCGACCGGTTCACGGTGTTCCTCGCCACGGGGGCGAACGGCGCAAACAACCACTTCGAATTGCTGCCGGCGCTCCTGCCCCACGCCGACCGGGTGCAGGCCATCGTCGTCTGCGGGCGCAATCACCAGGTCTACAACGAACTGGTGCACTGGCGCACCCAGCATCCCGAGTTCACCTGCTTCATCGACAGCTACTCGGACGTCATGTACCTGCTCATGCAGGCGAGCGACGCAATCGTGACCCGGGGTGGCACGACCACGTGCGCCAAGGCGCTCCATTTCAAATGTCCGATCATCTTCAACGCCTTTGGCGGCATCATGCCGCAGGAGCGCCTGACGGTGAAATTCTTCCGGAATGCCGGCGCGGCCGAGCTGGCGCAGAACGCGGCGCAGTTCCGCGCGCTGATCGACTCCTGGATGGCCGACTTTTCGCTCTATCACCGGCTGCGCGCCGAGTTTCTCCGCCTGCGCTACGAGGAGGATCCCACCGTGCTGATCGATGAACTGGTCGGTTTGGCGCAGGACGCGGCGGGCGTGAAACTGACGCGCCTGGCGTTCCCGCCGCCGAACGGCAACAGCCGCAGCCCGCTGTGAGCCCGCGGCTTTGGGCCAGCCGCCCCCACCTCAGAATCCGTGGCGCTGGAGCTGCCGGCTGAGGATCTGCTGGAAGGCCTGCAGATCGCCCGCGGAGGGCTGGTAGCCCTTCCGGCCCATGTCGAGCATGAGGCGCCCGTATTGGTCCATCGCCCACTTGCCGCTGACGCCGTCGCTGAACGTCACCGTGCCGCTCACAATCGCGCCGGGACGCACCACGCGGTCGAGATCGACCTTGACGTTGCTCGCCGCGGGCGAATCGGCCTCGGGAAATTCTCCTTCCTCTTCGGCTGCCAAATCAGCCTCCTCGCCGACCGCCTCAGGCTCGACCGACTCCGCCGCACCGGCCTCGCGCCCGCCCACGGCCTTCTTCAGCTTGTCGAGGAGGCCGCCCTTCCGCTCCGGCGACACCCGGTCGGGACGCGCCTTCGAAAGATCGGCGTCGGCTTTGGGCGCGGCGCTCTTGATCTCGAGGCCGAGGTCGTCCACGAGAAAACGGACATCCATGTAGGTCATGGAAAGATGGAATTGCTCCAAGAGCTTGTTCTGAATGGCGGCGAGGTTGTCGCCGGCGGCGACCCAGGCGGTGACGGCTTGCGTTTGCTCGGGAGTGAGGGACATGGCGATGGCGGGATAAGATTGCACGAAAGCCACCCAACGCACGCAAAAAGACGACACGAGAGGACGCGGCACGGTTCGCCGGCTTTCGAGGGGGGAACCACGCCCAGACCGATGCAGCGGTCATGGTGGCCCCGGCTTCAATGGTTGCGGGCAACCCGAAGACCCAGTGTGGCGGCCGCCAGCGTTGGGAGACGGTGGTCGTCGCCGGGGCGAGGGAGCGCCGGCCGGCCTGGGTGTGCTTCGCGGGTCACCTCCGCGGTCGTCACGCTCCCGCTCGCCAGCCGGCATCCGACCCGGCCACCTTCTCGCTTGCTGGATTCATGCCTACCGCGCGCCAAAAGGATGTTCGAAGGAAAAGTAGAGGAACACGCCGTAGAGGGGCGCCGCCGCCGTCACGCCCATGGGCGCCGCCAGCCCGACGACCACTTGCCGGCCTCCGCGCAGGTTCCAGGCCTTGCGAACTCCCGGAGAAATGACCGCGGCCAGCGGGCGCGTGGCGCGGCCCGCCGCATCGGCCCCCTCCATCCAGGCCCCGGCGCACTCGACCAGCAGGTGAAGATCGGACGCCACGGCGTAAATCAGGCTGGCGCCAAGGTTGTAGTGTTGCAGGGTGCGGCGGGGCGGCGGTCCCGCCGCGGGCAGCCACGTAAAGCCGGCGTTGAGATGCGCAAACCACCGCGTCCCGAATGTCGTGCTGTAGGGCAAGTTGAACTGCGCGCCCAGGGTGTCATCGCCGAAACCGCGATCGGCATTGCCCGTGGGCAGCACCACGCTGGCACGCGGAGCCAGGGCGGTTAGCGTGGCCGCGTCAAAGATCGCCTGGTAGCGGTAATTCAGCAGCAGGTCCCCCCATCCGCTGCGGCGCGCTCCGCCGGATTCCGCTACCGAATACGGCACGGTATAGCTGAGTTGGTGGCGCTGGCCGTGCACCGGCCACTCCTGCGTGAACGAAAAGGCCCACGCGGCGGCGTCGGGCCCTGGCAGGCGCTGCCGGGAGTATTGCACGGTCGCGATGTGCTGCACCACGCCCGCCTCCTGGTTGTAGGCCTCCTCGATGAGAAAGGAATTGTCCATGATGCCGTCCACCGGACGCGCCCGCGGCCCGACTGGACGCTCCGCGGCGGAACCTCCCGGCAGGGCGCGGACCGCGAGGGCGAAGATCATCGGGACGAGGGTGAGACGGGCGCGGGTTTGTGCCATAACTGGTTCCCGTTGCGGGCGCCGCGTGGTTCGGGGTAACAGGAGCCGTCTCAGAAACGGCTTGTCACGCTCAGACGGAGAACCATGGGCGAGCCGGGGGAGATGTTGGTGTTACTGTCTGCGTTCAGATAGTACTTCCGGTTGAACAGATTCTCGATGTTCGCCTGAAGGCGCCATTGGTCCGTGATCGCGAAGTAAACGGCGGCGTCCACGATCGTATTTCCGGGCACCGTAACGGTGTTATCAATCGTGGCGAACATGTCGGAGCGATGAACGAGTCCCAGACCGACGCTCAACTTCGGCAGTATCCGGTATCTGCTCCAGAGCGAAAAACTGTGCCGCGGCACCTGGGCGACGGTGGCGCCGGCACGCGCGGCGGTGGTCGCCGTGCGGATAAACGCATCCTGATAGGCGTAGCCAGCGGCCGCCGTCCATGCCCGCGTGACGCGGCCATTCAGGCCGAGTTCAAATCCATTTGTGCGCTGGCTGCCGGTCTGGACGATCCGGGTGGGATCGTTGGGATCGGTCGCGCGCGTGTTCGTGCGGTCCAGCCGATAAAGGGCGGCGGTGAGGTCCACCCGTTGGCGCAGGTCCCATTTCGCGCCCAGTTCATAATTGGTGAACCTCTCGGGCTGGACTTGCTGCGTGATGGCCGTGAGCGAAGCGAACTGGTCGCCCGAACTCGGCAGGTAGGAGACGCTGTAACTGCCATAGAGCGAAATCGTCGCGACGGGCTTGTAGATGAGTCCCGCGCGCGGCGAGATGAGGTCGTCGCGCCGGGCGAGGTCGTCGCCATTCCGGTTGTTGTGATACTGGAGATCGAAGGAATCGAAACGCAGACCGGCGATCGCCTGCCATTGGCGGGCCAGCTCGACTTGATCCTGCACGTACGCCGCCGCCAGATCGGTGCGCAGGTGATTGTTCGCATCCGTCGCGGACTGGCGCCAAGTGACGGGCATGGTAGTCGCAGGGTTGCCGTAGGGGACCAGGATTGTGGTCGCCATGTCGCCAAAGAATCCGGTGTTGCGGAGATTGTCCGTGAGCTGACGGCCCCATTCGACGCCGGCGAGCAGGGTGTGGCGGATTTCGCCGGTCGCCGTCCGAAAGGTCAGGTCGGTTTGGTTGAAGATGTTCCGGCGATGCGTGGCGTTGTTGTAGGCGGTGAGCGCGACGGACGATCTGTCCGCCGTGACCGCGCCGGGGACGTAATTCTGGTAGCCGCGGTCATAATCGCCGTACATCGTCCGATTGCTAATGCCGAGTCTGCCGGCGCGATGCTCGACCGTGGCGGTCAAGAGGTCGACCGCCGCGCGCACTTGGCTGTCGGCCGGATTGCCGTAGTAGGTTGCGATCGGGACGTCAGCGGGCCGCCCCTGATACGAGGTGATGCCCCGGTCGGCGACCCGGGCATCGTGGAGATGTTCGTAACCCAGGGTGACCCTGGTCCGCCGTTCGGGCATGAACGTGAAGGTTGGGTTCATGCCGTAGCGCGTGAGGTCGACGAAATCGCGGAAACTCGCGGAATGCTCGTAGAACGCGTCAAGGCGGGCGGCAGTCTGGCTGCTTAGCGGCTGATCGACGTCGAGTGCCGTCCGGCCAAAGCCGAAAGAGCCGCCCTGAAGCGTCAGCGCATACCGCGGGGCAAAATCCGCTTGCTTGGTCACACGGTTGATGATGCCGCCACCGCCACCGCGACCGAAGATCATCGCGTCCGGACCGCGCAGCACTTCGACGCGGTCGATGTTGTAGAGATCTCGGTAGTACTGCACATCGTCGCGCACGCCGTTGAGAAAGAAGTCGGCCGACGAACTATTACCGCGGAAGATGAGCTGGTCGCGGTTGTTTTCCCCTTGGTGCGAGGTGACGCCAGGCACATAACGCACCAGATCCTCCAGGCTCGTCATCTGTTGATCGCGAATCTGGTCGGAAGTGACAATCGTGATCGATTGCGGCACGTCTTGGAGCACGGTATCGGTCTTGGTCGCGGTGCGAATGCTGTCCGTTAGGTAGACCGCATCGCTCGTCCGGTCGGCGTAGACTTCGAACGGGGCGAGTCTTGCTGACTCTCCTGCGTCGGCTGCGCCGTCAGGCGCACTCGCGAGCGCGCGGCAAGTTGCCAGGGCGGAGAGCGCCAACGCGGAGAATCGCGCAGCCAGAGTCGACGATTGGTGGCGGTCGGCTTGCATGAAGAGAGGGCGTGGTGCGCTGCCCGAACGTGGCTCAGCCTTTCGCCGAGCCGCAAATTCAACATGAGATTGAGACCGAGGTGCAACTCAAGATTATTATGAGACATACTCTCAATAATCAATAAACTATTCATTGACCAATGCTTAGTACCGGCATTTAAGTGAGCCATGGCCGGAATCCTGACCGTCCACTTGGGTGATCGCAGCTATCCCATCCGTTTCACCGCCGACGTATGCAGAGAAATCGGTGCAGAGCTCAGCCGGTTGGGCCGTGCTCGGCGCAAGGTTGCCTTCGTGACCGATGCCAATGTTGCGAGCTGTCAGAGGCCTTGCCTGCAGCCGATTGTGGGCACGCGCCCAATCTTGGTATTGCCGGCGGGAGAGAAGGCCAAGTCGCTGCAGACTCTGGGCCGCGTGCTGGAATTCCTCGCCGAACAGAAGATCGACCGGACGGGGGCGCTCTTCGTCGTCGGCGGCGGTGTGATCGGCGACCTCGGTGGTTTTGCCGCAGCCGCATACCTGAGGGGCATCGACTATTACCAGGTGCCGACGACGCTGCTCGCGATGGTCGACAGCGCGGTCGGGGGGAAGACCGGAGTCAATCTTCGCGCCGGCAAGAATCTCGCCGGCGCGTTTCACCAGCCGCGCGGCGTCTTCGTGTCGACCGGGATGCTGGCGACCCTGCCGACGCGCGAATTCGCCGCCGGCATGGCCGAAGTGATCAAATTCGGCCTGCTGGGCGACCGCCGGCTGTTCCGCCGCCTCGAGGGCGCACCCCTGACGGCGGCCAGTGCGGAGCTGCCAGCGGTGATCCGGCGCTGTTGCGCGATCAAGGCACGCATCGTGGAAGCAGATGAATGCGAGCGGGCGCCGGAGGGTGGGCGCGCGCTGCTCAACCTCGGGCACACCTTCGGTCACGCCATCGAGCAGGCGACGGCCTACGGGCGGTATCTTCACGGTGAGGCGGTGGCCATCGGTCTCGCCGCGGCCGCGCGGCTGTCGCGGAAGCTCGGCCACCTCGCCGTCGCCGACGTGGCGCGAATCGATGCGGTATTGAAGGCGCACAGGTTGCCGCGGCGGCTGGCAGCGCCCCTGCCCGTGGCCGCGCTCGTAAAGGCCATGGCACGCGACAAGAAGGTGCGCGCGGGACGGCCGCGCTTTGTCGTCATCCGTCGTCTCGGCGAGGCGGTGATCCGGGACGATGTGCCGCCCGCAGCCGTCGAGACCGTCTGGCGGGAAGTCGGCGCGGTCTGATTTCGGATTGCGGATACCGGAAACCGGATAGATAAAGGCCTGCCTCGCGCCGGTCAGAGATCCCGGTGCCCGCAGGTCCTTTCTTTCCGGTCTCCGGTATCCGAAATCGCAAATCGACATGTCCGCTATCGACGAAGGCATCGTTCGCGAATACTTCGAACAAAACGGTTTCCTGGTGCGTCAGGCGCGCAAGTACCAGGTGCAGTCCCGCCGCAAGACGAGCGACGAGGAGGTGGATTTGTTGGTCTACAATCCGTCCTACCAGCGCGGCGCGCGCCGGCCCGAGTTCTTTCTTTTCTCGAACGAACTGCCCTGCCTCCATCGCGCGATCGTCGTGGTGAAGGGCTGGCACACCACTGCCCACTTCACGGCGACGATGCTGAATCGGAGTCCGGAGATCTTTGCGTTCCTCGAGGAAAACGTGATCAAGGAAGCCGCGCGTTTCTTCCCGGTCGATCCGGACGAGCCGGGCAATCATCCCGACATCACGAAGATCCTCGTTCTGCCCGGCCTGCCCACCGCGGAGCCGTTTCGCGCGCAGAGCGTGCAGATGCTCAAGGAGCGGGGCGTCGACGCCATCATCTCCTTCCGCACGATGCTGCTCGACATCATCGACAAGATTGAAACCAACCGGAACTACCGGAAATCGGACACGCTGCAGCTCCTCCGCATCCTCAAGACCTACGATTTCCTGAAAGAGCCCCAGCTCGACCTGCTGCCGGCCGCGGCGGCCGGTCGGCGGGCCAAGGGCGAAGGGCGCAAGCAGGGCTGACGAGGCGCCCCTGCCGGCGTCCTCCCGCGCTCCCTCGGCCGTCGACCGATGAAAGTTCATCCTACCGCGATTATTGAGGACGGCGCCCAATTGGGCGCAGATGGTGTCGTCCACGCCCATGCGGTTATCACGCGCTACGCCCGGCTGGGCAGTGGCGTCGTCGTGCACGCGGGGGCGGTCGTGGGCGGCGATCCCCAGGATCTGAAGTTCGAGCCGACCACGGCCTCGGTCGCGGAGATTGGCGACGGCACCGTGCTGCGCGAGAACGTCACCGTGAACCGGTCGACGGTCGCCGGCGGCCGGACCGTGGTCGGGGCGCGCTGCTTTCTCATGGCTGGCGCGCACATCGGCCACGATTGCGCGGTCGGCGACAGCGTGGTGCTCGCGAACAACGTGCTGCTGGCGGGATTTGTGAGCATCGGATCGTTTGCCTTTGTCGGCGGCGGGGCGGCCTTTCATCAATTCACGCGGGTCGGGGAGAGTGCGATGGTCGGCGGGCTCGCGCGCATCACGCTGGACGTCCCGCCGTTCGTGATGGCAGCCGAACGCGACGAAATCATCGGGCTCAATCTCCTCGGGCTGAAGCGGCGCGGCTTCTCCGGCGAGGTGATGACCGAACTCAAGGATTGCTTCCGGGAAGTCTATTTCGATGGCGGCAACATCCGGCATCGCGCGCAGGAAATGCTGGCCGGCGGCGTGCGCAGCGCGGAGGTGCGGCGCTTCCTGGAGTTTTTTGCCGGCGGACGGCGCGGCATCGCGCGGGCCCGCCGCGTCTGGTCCACGGAGCCGGAGGACGGGAATACCGCGCGCTGACCGCGCTCCAGGACCATCACCGACTTACGACCCGCACCGCCGTCCGTGTCTGCTCCCGATCAGAAACCGCTCGCCCTCACCTGCGGCGACCCCGCCGGGGTCGGACCGGAGATCATCGCCGCCTGGCTCGGGGCGAATCCGGCGGACGCGCGCGCCACCGCGGTAGTCGGACCGGCGCGCTGGCTGGACACGCTGCCGCCCGCGGGCGCGAAGATTCCCGTGGGGTTGGAGGAGTTTGCCGCGGAGCCCGGCCGGCCGTCCGGGGAGGGGGCGCTGGTGGCGTGGGCGGCACTGGAGCGCGCCGCGGCTGGCTGCAAGTCCGGCGAGTTTGCCGGCGTCGTCACGGCGCCGGTGAGCAAGTCGGGGTTGGCGCGCATCGGCTACTTTTTCCCGGGCCAGACCGAGTTCTTTGCCGCGCGATGGGGCGGCGAGCCGACGATGGCGTTCTGCGGCGGCCGGCTGCGCGTCGCGCTGCTGTCCTGGCACGTGCCGCTGCGCGAGGTGCCGGCCTACCTGACCACGGCGCAGTTCACCCGGGCGGTGCGGGCCGCGGACGAACTGGCCCGGGCCGAGGGGGCGGCGGCGCCGCGCATCGGGGTCTGCGGCTTCAACCCCCATGCGGGGGAGGGCGGCCTGCTGGGCGACGAAGAGCAGAGCCTCATCAATCCGATTCTCGCCAAATTGCAGCCGGCCCACCCCGGCCTGACCCTGTGTGAGCCGGCGGACACCCTCTTTGCGCGCCAGCTGCGCGGCGAATTCGACGCGGTGATCGCGTTGTATCACGACCAGGGGTTGGCGCCCTTGAAGGCCGTCGATTTCGACGAGGCGGTGAACGTGACGCTCGGCCTGCCCTTCGTGCGCACCAGCCCGGATCACGGCACGGCCTTCGCCATCGCCGGCCGGGGCAAGGCGAATGCCCGCAGCTTCGCCAATGCGGTCAAGGTCGCGCGGCGGCTGATCGCCTGGCGGGCGGCCCGTTAATCCCCGAGGCGGCCCGGAACCCGGGCTGCGCAGCATCGGGCGGGAGCCGCGGCGGAAGCTGACCGCGACGGGAGACGTCACCGCCGGCGAAAGAGGCGACCGGCCATTTCCGGCTTTCCCCGCCGGGGGTGATGCGTACCTTGTGGGCCGCGTGCTTTCCCGCCTGCCCTCCAAGTTCCGCCCGCGGCTCGGCGCGGTCGGGCTCATCGCCCTGCTGGTCGCGGCGGCCCGGCCGGCCGCCGGCGCAGCGCCGGGCGAGCACAGAATCCATGTCACCTACTGGGACAAGTGGATCGGTTTCGAAGTGCGGGGCATCCTGGAGGTGGTCGACGGCTTCAACCGTTCGCAGGACCGGATCGTCGTCGATTACCTGCCGACGTCGCAGATCGACCGCAAGATGATCGTCGCCACGGCGGGCGGCGATCCGCCGGATGTCGCCGGCTTGTGGGCCTACAACATCCCGGGCTAT
>DATIWI010000290.1:0-10031 GCA_035519475.1 Opitutaceae bacterium | reverse complement strand
CAGCTCCGGCACCTGGAAATACGCCCGCTCCACGTCCCCCTTGTCGTCGAGATAGATGTCGATCTTGCCGTGGCCCTCCAGCCGCGTGATCGGATCGATCGTGAAGTTGCGCTTGGCCGCCGCGTAGGCCGCATTGGCCCGGATCTGGCCCGCGTTGAAAACCTGTTTCGTGGTCTCGTCCATGGAAAGTCAGAGGTCAGAAGTCAGAGGTCATCCTCCTTCGCCCAAGGCTCCGGAGGACAGGGAGGTCATAGGTCGTTTGGCTATCTTGTTACTTCGCACCTGCTACTCGGTCGTTGTCCCGGGGTCCGTGGTCCCGTGGCCGGCCGGCAAGTCGATTTTGCGGCGAAACAGCGTTCGCGGCAGCGTGTAGCGGTAAAAGGTGCCGAGAGGATCTGGAATGCCATCCAGCACGCGATCGATTTCCTCATCTTCCTTCGCCGTCAGGCTGGAACATAGGCTCGAGATCATCTTGGCCCCTTGGCTCTTGACGCGGTCGGTGCCGCCAAAGCATCCCGTGCAAGGCATATTGCCGCCGGGGCATTGTGCGCCGCAACCCTGGCGTGTGGCGGGTCCCATGCAGACGACGCCCTGCGCAAGGAAGCAGAGCTGCGGATCGAGCAGCTTCTGGTGGGTGCGCCTGAACTCGGTGAAGACGACGTCGGTGGGCTTGGAGTCGCGGCGCGGGCACTCCTCGCAGAGAGCGACGTCTTGCGCGGCGAGCACCGTGCCCTTGGGCGGCAGACGCCCGTCGAGCAAGGCCGCCACCGCCGCCTGCGTGATCTTGGGCGTGGGCGGGCAGCCCGGAATGTAGTAGTCGACCTGCTCGACCTGATCGAGGGAGCGGACGACGTGGTGCAATTCGGGCAGCTGCGTCCGGCGGCCGTTTTCCTCGAACACCAGCTGGGGGCGCGTCCGGGCATCGTTGACCACCGAGGGCGCCTCCTCGTAGTAAAATTTGAGGATCTGATCGCGCTCAAACTGGTTGGCCAACCCGGGGATGCCGCCGGTGCAGGCACACGAACCATAAGCGATCAGATAGCGGCTCTTGCGCCGCAGCAAGTGAGCCATGTGCTCCTGCTCGGAGGATCGGATGGCGCCGTTGAGCAGGGTCGCGAAGATGGATTTGTCCGGCAGCGCCTCGACGTCCTGGTACTTGAAGTCCATCGCCACCGGCCACAGCACGATGTCCACCTTCTCCACCACCCCGAGGATGTCCTCGGCCAGGTCCACCACCGTCTCCTCGCACCCCCCGCAGGAGGCGCACCAGTAAAACGCGATCTTCGGCTTAGGCATGGACCACCTCCTTTTCAAAGGGCGGTCGGGACTGGGTGACGGTCTGCTCGAGGCGGGTCACCTCGCGATCCCAGTCCTCGAACCGTCGCGGCAGGCCGAGCGGTCCGAGCGCCTTGATCTGCGCGGTCATCTCGTTGATGACGGTTTTGACCTTGTCGCCTTCGGCGGCGGAAATCCATTCCAAGCGCAACCGTTGCTCTTCGAGGCCGAGTTCCGCCAGCACGCGCCGCAGGAGGCGAAAACGGCGGAGGCATTTGTAGTTGCCCTCAGCGTAATGGCAGTCGTTCGGGTGGCAGCCGCCGATGAGCACGCCATCGGCGCCCTTGGCGAACGCCTCGACAATGAATTGCGGATCGAGGCGCCCCGAACACATGAGGCGGATGGTACGGGTGCTCGGGGCGTACTTCATCCGCGACACCCCCGCCAGATCCGCCGCCGTGTACGTGCACCAGTTGCAGAAAAAGGCCACGATCCGTGGCGTCCAGGATCCGTTGCCGCTGGGAGGGGAAGATTCGTGAGGCATGGCAATCCTTTCCGTCAAACCGAGGTCGGCTCGAGCAGGCCGTCGATCTCATTGTAGATCTCGGCGTCCTCGAAGAGATTCTGCACGATCGAGCCTGACGGGCAGGCGGCGACGCACGTGCCGCAGCCCTTACAGAGCGCCTCGTTGATGTACGCCTTCTTCTTGTCTGCCAGGAGCGAGATGGCGGTGTAGGGGCAGAGCGGAATGCAGGATTTGCAGCCGCTGCACTCGGCCTCGACCACGAACGCGGTGTTGGGCTCCTGCTCGATGTGCCCCTTGTCGATGAGGGAAAAGGCCTCGGCCGCGGCGGCCCCCGCCTGCGCCACGCTGTCGGGAATGTCCTTCGGCCCTTGGCAGCAGCCGGCGAGAAAGACGCCGTCGGTGAATGTGCTGACCGGGGCCAGCTTGGGGTGCCGCTCGAGGAACCAGCCCTCGCTGCTGCAACTCATGTTGAACAGACGGCGGATCTTCTCCGAGTCGGGATGCGGCTCCAGTCCGACCGAGAGGACCACCATGTCCACCGGCACCTTCATGATGCAGTCGAGGAGGGTGTCCTCGGCCTGCACGACGAGCCGGCCGGTCGCGCCGTCGCTGGGGTCGGGATAGACGTCGGCTACCCGCCCGCGGATGAGGTTCATGCCCTCCTCGGCGATGCGGCAGTAGAACTCCTCCATGCCCTTGCCCGGCGTGCGGATATCAATGTAGAAATTGTAGATCTCCGCCTGGGTGTGCTCGCGGATGAGGTGGGCGAGTTTGAGCGAGTACAGGCAGCACACGCGCGAGCACCAGCGGTTGGTGTTTTCGTCGCGCGAGCCGACGCAGTGAATGATCGCCACCTTCCTGGGCACCTGCCCGTTGCGCAGGACGATTTCGCCGCCGGTCGGTCCGCTGGCGTTGATCAGGCGCTCGACCTCCAGCGCGTTGTAGACGTTGGGATAAATGCCGTAGCCGTAGTACGGGGTGCGCTTCGCATCGAAGATCTGGAAGCCAGTCGCCACGATGATCGTGCCGACGGTGATTTCGCGGAGTTCCTCCTTCTGCTTGAAGTCGATCGCCTTCCGGTCGCCGCAGGCCTCGACGCAGGTCTTCTTGCACTTGCCGGTCTTGAGTTCGATGCAGGTTTCGGGATCGATGAGCGTGACCGGCGGAATGGCCTGCGGGAAGGGCAGGTAGATCGGCTTGCGCTTGCCGAGGCCGAGGTTGAATTCATCGCGGAACTTCGGCTCCTTGTAGATGCAGGCCTCGACGCACTCCTGGCAGCCGGTGCAAAGGTCCTCCAGAACGTAGCGCGGCTTGCGGCGGACGGTGACGCGATAGTTGCCCACAAAGCCGTCCACCTTCATGACCTCGGAGTAGCTCCACAACGTGATGTTGGGATGGGAGCCGGCGGCGGCCATCTTGGGAGACAGCACGCACATGGCGCAGTCGAGCGTCGGGAAGGTCTTGTCGAACTTGGCCATGTGACCGCCGATAGTGGGCTCGCGCTCGACGAGGTAGACCTGCTTGCCGGCGTTGGCGAGGACGAGCGCGGCGTGGATGCCGGCGATGCCGCCGCCCACAACCAAGACGTTCGGGTTGATGGCGACTTTCTTCACCTCGAGCGGCTTGTGCAGCGGCACCCGCTGGATGGCGGCGCGGGCGAGGGCCATGGCCTTGCGCGTGGCTTCCGCGCGGTCCGTGTGCACCCAGGCGTCGTGCTCGCGCACGTTGACCATCTGGAAGAAGAACGGATTCAGCCCTCCGCGGCGCGTCGCCTCGCGGAACGTATGCTCGTGCAGGAGCGGCGAGCACGCCGCCACCACGATGCGATTGAGCCGGTTCTCGATGATGTCCTGCACGATCATCTCCTGGCCCGGGTCCGAGCACATGTACTTGTAGTCGCGCGAGACGACCACGTTGGGGAGGGCGGCGACGTATTTGGCCACCGCCCGCACGTCGACCATCCCGGCGATGTTCGTGCCGCAATGGCAGATGTAGAAGCCGATGCGGACCGGTTCGTGTTTCTTCGGCGTGTACATGGCTTACTCTCCCAGGGCTTCGGCCAGCAGTTCGACGATGTCCCGCACGACCATCGGTTTGTCATGCGGGATGACCTTGAGCGCGTCCTCGAAGCGGAAAATCTCGTACGGACAGGAAACGGCGAGCACATCGGCGCCCGTGGCGATGGCCTCCTTGATGCGGCGCTCGGACAGGCGTTCCATGCCCTTTCCCTTGAAGAAGGTGTCCAGCCACATGCCGCCACCGCCCCCGCCGCAGCAGATGGCATTCGCGTGGTTGTGGACCATCTCGACGATCTTGACTCCGGGGATGGCGCGGAGCAGGGCCCGCGGTTCATCGTACATCCCGGCGCGGCGGCCGAGGCAGCACGAGTCGTGATAGGTGACGGTGTAGTTCAGCTTCTTGGTCAGCTTCGGCTTCAGCTGCTCCAAGTGCTCGGCGAGCAGCATGTGGGTGTGGTCAACGTGGTAGTCGAAGCCGTACATCGGATACCGGATGCGGAACGCGTTGTAGGCGTGGGCGTCGCCCGTGATGATGCGGTTGAACTGGTACTTCTTGAAAATCTCCATGTTGAAGTCGGTGAGCGTCTCAAACAGCCCCGACTCCCACGTGAGCTGCCCGCAGTCGCCGGCGCACTTTTCCTCGTTGCCGAGGATGGCGAAATCGATTCCGAGCGCGTGCAGCAGTTTGGCCGTGGCGCGGCTGTTATCCTGGCCGCGGCTGTAATACGAGGTGTAGCACTCCACGAACCAGAGCACATCCACCGGGCGCTTGAGCTCGGCCATCACCGGCACGGGCACCGGCGCGGTGACCTTCCAAGCCACGCGCTTGCGGGAGGATTCGCCCATCGGGTTGCCGTAGCGCAAGGTGTTCTGGAGCGTCTTCTGCAGCTCGGCGGGTATCTCGGGCTGGTTGATCAGCGTCTGTTCCTTGACCAGCGGCAGGAGCACGTCGGAGAGGCGGATGCCGCGGGGACACTTGCTCATGCAGGCATAGCAGGCGACGCAGCGCAGCATGCTGTCGGATTTGAAGACTTCCTCGATCCGCCCGCGGCGCAGCATGTTGATGATGCGGCGGGGCGGGAAGTCCATGTACTCACCATATGGGCAGGTGCCGGCGCAGGTCCCGCATTGGATGCAGGTGAGGATGCGTTTGCCTTCCGGCGTCTGGAGGACGGTTTCGAGGGTCGCCCCCCGGATGTCCAGTTCGGGTTCAAGCATGACGGCCATGGGATGATCCTTTGGTGCTAACCAACCGGTTCAGAAGGGTAGTCCCACCCCTCGGGATGCGCTCCGCATCCTTTGGCGAGCATTGCGCATATCCCGCGGATGGTCGGGGGCAGAGGCGGTACGGACGGGCGGCGGCTGCGGGCTCGCGCGCGAGCGCGGGGCGGTGTGGGTTGGTTGGCTGGGAGCGCGGCTTGCACCTAGCCCTCCATCGCCTCCGCCACGAGTTCCGCGAGGTCCCGGACCGCAATCTTGCCCTCGGCCCCCGTCGTCTTGACGGCGTCACGGAACATCGCGATGTCCTTGGGACAGGCGACGACGAAGGTGGGCACGTCACCCAAGGCCACGGCCTCACGGATGCGATTCTCGGCCGGGCGCTCGGCGATCTTTTCCTTGTCTTCCATCCAAATGCGGCCACCGCCCGCACCGCAGCAATGGCTCCGGTCGCGCGTGCGCGGCATCTCCACCACCTCCAGCCCGAGCGCGCGCAGCACGCGGCGCGGCGGCTCGTAGATGCCGTTGTAGCGGCCCAGGTAGCACGGGTCGTGATAGGTCACCCGGCCCGCCAATTTCTTCTTCAGCGGCAAGCGGCCGGCGGCGAGCAGCTCGTCGAGCACTTCGGTGTAGTGCTTCACCGGCAGGCGGTCCCCGTTCGATCCGTACTCGTTCTTGAGCGTGTTGAACGTGTGCGGATCGGTCGTGACGATGGCCCGGTACTGCGCCTTGGCCAGGCTCTGGAGGTTCTTCTCCTTGAGCACATCGAAGAGGCCTTCCTCGCCGACGCGCCGCACATCGTTGCCGGCATTGCGTTCGCCCTCATAAAGGAGGCCGAAATCGAGCGCGGCCTGGGCAAAGATCCTGGCGGTCTTCTTGGTGACGTCCTCGCAGCGCGGATCGTAGGAGGCGTAATCGCCCACGAACCAGAGATACTCCACGGGCTCCTTGCGCGCGTCCTTGATCTTAAGTCCGGAGCTCTGGACCCAGCGCGCGCGCATGCGGTCGGATTTGCCGAACGAGTTGCCGTAGCGGGTGAGGTTGGCGAGCATGTCCTGCACGGTGCGCTCCACCGCGCCCTCGCTGACGAGGTGACGCCGGAGCGTGACAATGAGCGGGATCTGTTCGTTCCAGACCGCGCAACGGGTCATGCAGGCCATGCAGGTGGTGCAGGCCCACAGCTCGGCTTCGGTGATCACCTCGCCAATGAGCTTGGGCGCGCCATTGCCGCCCGCCGGGGCCAGGCCCGTCTGCATCATGTGCCGTTTGATCTTCTGGGCGATCTGCTGCGGTTCGAGCGGGTAACCGGCCGTGGTGGCCGGGCAGGCGCGGTCGCAGCGGCCGCACTCCGCGCAGGAGAAGCCGCTGAGAAGCTGTTTCCAGGTGAGTTCCTCCCATTTCGACGCGCCGGGCGCCACGTCCTCCTTGGCGCCGGCTATCGTCAGGTCGCCCTGCGGACGCGTGACGGCGCCGCTGAAGAACACGTTGAAGGGCGAGGCGAGGAGATGAAGGTGTTTGGAATAGGGCAGGTAGACGAGGAAGCCGAGCACCACGGTCATGTGCAGCCACCACATGGCGGCGCCGAGCGTGTGGGCCGTGTGCGCCGGCAGGCCGCCGAAGGCGGGCGCGAGCAGCCGGCCGAATGGCATCCAGGCGGCGCCCGGGTCGCCAGCCGCGAGGCGGAAGCCCGCCCCGAAGAGCACGCTCAGCATCAGCGCACCAATGAGGGCGAGGATGAGGTTTGCGTCGAAGCTCAGGTGCAGGTGGGGCGGGGCAAAGAACAGGCGCCGCACCACCGCCACGCCCAGCGAGACCAGCACCAGCACCGAGAAGACGTCGAGAAAGAGCGCCGCGGGACCCACGGCGTCGGGGTAGGGAATCGGCAGAAACGGCAGGAGCCCGCGCAGCAGCGCCCAGTTAAAACAAACGACGTACACCACGAATCCCCAGAAGATGAGGAAGTGGGGCAGGCCGATGCTGCGTTCGCCGAAGATGCGCGGCTGCAAGAGCACGTGGCGGCACGCATGCCACGCGCGCCAGCCGATCCGGTCGAAGCGGTTTTCGAAGCGGCCCCGGCGCAGCAGCCCGACCAGCTGCCAGACGCGCGAGCCAAATACCCCGAAGGCCACCAGGGTCAGCAACCACAACACTCCAACCCCCGGCACACCGAACACCGAGATTTGGATGGGATCCATGTGGCACCTAACCCTTCTTGGCTTTGATCTTTTCGGTCAGCAGGGGAATCAGCTCCACGGCGTCGCCGACGACACCGTAGTGGGCGCCGTCGAAAATGGGCGCCTTGGGGTCGGTGTTGACGGAGATGATGCACTCCGAGTTTTGCATGCCATCCCAGTGCTCGGGGGCGCCGCTGATGCCGAACGCGAGGTAAAGCCGCGGCTTCACCGTCATGCCGGACTTGCCGACCTGGCGGCTCAGCGGCAACCAACCCTGGTCGATCACCGGGCGCGAAGCGCACACCGCCCCGCCGAGGCTTTGGGCCAGCTCCTCCGCGAGCCCGACGTTGTCCTGGGATTGGATGCCGCGGCCGACCGCCACCAGCACGCTCTGCTTCGTGATGTCGACGTCGCTGGTGTCGGGCTCGACGTAGCGCTTGAAGACGATCTTCGGGCTGGCGGGCGCGACCGTGACTTTCTCGACGGCGGGCGCCTTCTCGCTTCGGCCGGCCTCAGCGGGAAAGGCGCCGGGATAGACGCTCACGATACCCCGGCCGTCCGCGAGCTTGACATCCGATAGGATCTTGCCGCCGAACAACTGGCTTGTGAGCACGAGGGCGCCGCCGTCGGCGCGGGCGCCCTTGCAGAAGTTTACAAAGGGCAGCTTCACCCGCGCCGAAAGCTGCGCACCCAGGCCAAAGCAGGCGTTGGTGCCGCCCATGAGCACCAATCCGGCCTGTTTCTGGTTCATGAGCTGCTGGAGCAGGGGAACGACCACCTCCGCCGACGGCTGTTCCAGGCCCGGTTCGTCCGCGAGCAGCACGCTGTCGGCAGCGCCCAGGCGCCCGGCGAGCGGCGTGACGCCCGTGCCGAGCAGCACGGCGTGAACCTGGCTGCCCTCGGCCGCGGCGATCCTGCGGCCGACCCCGAGCATTTCAAACGTGATGTCAGCCATCGCGCCTTTGAGGTGCTCCGCCAAAACGAGAATTGCGGCACTCATGTTTTCAGCAAGGGGTTGAGGGTTAGATGATGCCGCGTTCGGCCAGCAGGCCGGCGATCCGCGTGGCGACGTCTTCCGGGGTTCCCTCCAGCATCTGCGCCCGGCCGGCGACTTCCGGTTTGTACATTCGCTCCACCGCCAGCGCGCGGGCTGGGTCGGGGGGCGCGATGTCCGCGCTCTCGATCTTGCCCGATTTCATCACGGCCCGCACCTTGGCAACCGGCACGTAGCGCGGGGGCTTTTCAGCCGATTGGATGCCGAGCACCGCCGGCAGCGCGACCTCGAATTCCCCGCGCATCCCGCCTGAGAATTCCTTGAGCACTACCACCTTGCCGCCGGCCGGCGCGACGCTGCTGACCACCCCGACGTAGGGCAATCCGAGCGCCTCGCCGAGGAAGGCGGCCACCTCGCCCTCCAGATCGTCGATCGCTTGCGAACCGGGGAGGACGAGCGTATCCGGCGTGATCTCGCTGCCGCCCGATGCCAGAAACGCGGCGAAGAGCCGGGCGGTGGCCACCGTGCCCAGGCCGGCCTGCTCCACCGGAATCTTCACCGCCCGGTCGGCACCCTTGGCCAGGGCCGTGAACAGCGCGTCGTCCACCTCCGGCGCGTCCAGCGCGACTACCGTGACCTTGCCGCCGGCCTTTTCCTTCAGAAGCAGCGCCTGTTCCAGCGCGTGCTCGTCCGGGTCGTTGAGCTTGAATCGGAGGAATTCGGCATCCAGCGACTTGTCATCGCTGGCAACGTTCAACTCCTCCACCGTGTCGGGCACCATCTTCAGCAGCACATATAGGTTCATTTGCTGAAAAGGATCGTTCGGGTTGGCGGTTCGTCATACACCCTGACGGCGCATAACGAGTTGGGGGGTACTCGTTTATCTCGGGCCGGCGCCGGGGAGTCAAATTTGTCCGGGTAGACTCCTAGGGAAGAAGCCGCCGATGCCGTTCTGCAACGTAAACTAATGCCCGTGGAAGCCGACCGCCTCCAAAGGACTTGGCTGTCCGTCCGTTGTCGTCAGCTCAGCGCTGGGCGCTGCTTCACGCGAGCGCGGTTGCGGTCCGGCGCAACTCTGAGGCGATTTCCCTAGCTTGGGCGGCCACGCGCTCAGCTGCCGCGGCCGCCGCGTGCTCGACGGCCGGGGTCATCGCCGTCCCGAGCGTGAATGGGTCCTTCACTTCGATCGCGAAGATGCGGACATGGCCCGGCATCTGCAGACCAAGCATCTTCCCCAGCGCCAGGGTTTCACCGACGCCGAGGAAGTGCGGCGAGGTGCGGAAGACTTTGCCGAGTTCGTCGGGGCGTAGTTCGTGGATGTGCCCTGGAGGTGCCTCACCGGTCTGCACGGCGTCGACCAACACGACGCCCTCGCGCCCCGCGATTTCGTCGAGAAGCGCCAAACCCATCTCCGTGGTCGCCTTGACTTCGATGTCCGGCTCACCGCCGAGAAGTTCGCGCGCGATGCGCACGACATGCAGCCCGACGGCATCGTCGGTGAGAATATCGTTGCCCAGACCAAGAACGAGCACGCTGGCCAGGGAGTCGGGCATTGGTGCAGGGTCAGAGACCAGAGGACAGGGGACGAGGGCCCGCTGGCGCGTCACTCTTGGACGATTTCGCGGACGAGCTCGTGATCGGGGTTGAGGAGGCGGACCTTGAGCGGGGTATGGCCGGGGAGGGCATGGGTGGCGCAGCCCAGGCAGGGGTCGTAGGCGCGGAAGGCCATCTCGATCCTGTTGAGCAAACCCTCGGTGACGTTCCCGCCCTTGATCAGGCCCTTGGCGGCTTTCTCGACGCTGAGGGCGATGCGGGCGGCGTTGTTG
>DATIWI010000289.1:0-2707 GCA_035519475.1 Opitutaceae bacterium | reverse complement strand
GCCCGCCACTTCGCCCGGGAGATCCCCGATTTCGTGGAGCGCAATTTCCCCGCAAAGCCCGGGCGCGGCGCGCGCGCGATCGGCGGTCTGTCGATGGGCGGCTACGGCGCGCTGCGGCTCGCGCTGGGTTTTCCGGATCGCTTCTGTTCGGTCCACAGCCATTCGGGCGCGGTCATGCGGTTCAATCTCGATCTGACCCCGCGCGAAGCCCGCCGGCATCGGATGTTCCGGGATCATGCGCCGGGGTTCTTCTTCGAAATGCGGCGCGTTTTCGGCCGCCTTTCGATCGGTACGCCGCACGATCTCCTGGCGCTGGTCCGGCACGCGCGCCGCCGCCGCCGGCGCCTGCCCCGGATCCTGCTCGATTGCGGCACGGAGGATTTCCTGCTCGAAGCCAACCGGGAGCTTCACCGCGAACTGCTCGCGCTGCGCGTGCCGCACCTCTACCGGGAGTATCCGGGCGGGCACGACTGGGACTACTGGGATCTGCACGTCCGCGAAGCGCTCGATTTCCACGCGCGCAACCTGCGGTTGCCGCCGTCCGAGACGAAGGGCTGACGGGAGGGCGCGGCGCTTTTGGTATCCGGGTGGAACCCGCCGTCCCCGGCGGGTTTCGCGTTGGGCTGACGGTCAGTCCGCCGGGGCCTCGACAGGCTCGGGCCCGGGACGGCGGGCTCCACCCGGATCACGCTGGCGGGGAAGACGGGATGGGCGATTCCGGGCCCGAATTCGGGCTCAGCTCGGGAGATGAACGGCGAAGTGGCAGGTCTTGCCGCCGCGGCGGACGGATTCGAGCACGTCCACCTTGAACGGTCGGCCCAGCGCGGTCTCGAAGATGGTTTGGTGCGTCATGCGCGTGCACTCGCAGTGCAGATCGTGCGCCTTGGGCGGCCGGTATTTCGCCGCCGGGCAGTAGCAGCCCGGCGAGGTTTCGCCGTAGCGGATGTGCACAATGTCGCCGTCGCGCCAAATCTCGAAGTTCCGTTGGTAGGCCGCGATCAGCTTGTCGAGGTCGCCTTTGCCCTGGGCGGCGATGTCCTGCTTGAATTTGTAGCGGAGGAAACAGGCCCGGCCGCAACCCTCGATCAGCTTCACCCGGGTCTTCTCGTCGAGCTCGGCGTCCATCGTGTTCAGGAGATCCCCGAGCCAGTTGTTGATGAATTCCTTGTCGGATTTTTCCCGCTTGAGCTGTTCCTCGGCGGGGTTCGGTTTGGCGGCCTCCTCGCCGCGCAGGGCGGTCTCGGCGAGCGAGACTGTGGCCACGGAGGCGCAGAGCATCTTGCCGGATTGGCGCAGGAATTCGGATCGGTTCATGGAGGGAGGAGTTGAAGCTGCGCCGGCTGGCTGGCCCGACTGGAGACATGGCCGGCCGCCGGCCGAGCCGGCTGGGCCCAGGGGATTGACACATTTAACACCGCGCGGAGGCAAATTCCTTCACGCGGGCTGAAATCCGGCGGAGCTTGGCCTGGGCCGGCCAGCTCCCGTGATCGGCATTCTCGAGGTGGACACGGTCCGTCGCCGGGCGCGGTCAGACCAAGGCGCAGCCAAGCGGCCCCGCCGAATCACCAACGCGAAGCGGGCCCCGACGAACAGCGCGCCGACAATTCAGGGATGCACCCAAGGGACCGGCGTCGGCGAGAGGTTGGCACGCCCCGGCGGTCACCACGCACGCGATCGGCGATCCTCCGCCGATCCTCCCGGAGGCGGCGGCTACTTGAGGATGCCTCGACCCTTTGGCGACTGTACGACGACTTCCAGGCGCGCCGGTCCCTCCTCCACACGGAGATCGATTCCCAACGTGGAGAGGATGGTCATGATCCGCTGTGGCTCCGGATGAAATGCCTTGAGCTCTTCGAGTCGACACCCTTGCGGAGAAGTCATGCCTGGATGCACGGTGGCACCCCAATTGATGAAGTAGGGCACGATGCCATTTTCCCGGTTCTTGGTGAGATCGGTCATTTCCCAGCGCAATTCCGTTCCGTCGGGCTTCCGGCGAGACCCTGGCTGGACCGGGCCAAGATCCACCCCTTGCGAGTTGGCCGCGGAGACAATCCTCTGAAGGTCGTCAGCGCGAGCGACCCAGGTGGCCAGTCTCATTGAACTCAGGCCATCAATCCCGAACGGCCTTGGATTTGCCGGATCCGCCGGTTCTCCATCCGACGCCATCAGCTCCAGATACAGTCGCGGCCCCAGCGAGAGGAGCGCGTTCTGAGTTCGCCACTTTGGATGCTTTCCTCCAACAGCGGCGGTCACTCCCAGCAGGCCGGCCACGCCGTCGATGCCCTGCTGGAGGTCTGGGGTGACCAGGACCAAGTGATCAACGAACGACAGAAGCGGTGCTGCCATAGTCGATGCTCAAGCTAGGGGACTGCTGTTCCTGGGGCAACCCGCCTCCCACGTAAGGTCCTCGAGTGTCACTGCGAGGGAAGGGTAGGGAGCAGATGATCTGGTCCCAACGATCGAAAGGTGACCGATGCCGGCCTCTGGAGCGATCGCTTTCTCCCGGCACGTCGATCGGCATTCGGGTCACCGGCTGGTTGGGCCTGCTGTTCAGGTTGGAAGGAGCGCGCGCCAATACCCGGCCACCAATGACAACGCACGCTGCGTTCGCTGATTCTCGCAAAATCAACCCGCCGATTTGTCTGAACCCGCCGCTGTCGACTTCGGTTGGTTGAGAACGATCGAAGCTACAGTCACCAGCACCGCC
>DATIWI010000288.1:0-3008 GCA_035519475.1 Opitutaceae bacterium | reverse complement strand
TGCTGGGCCTCTACGCGGTGGTCGCGCAAGGGGTCAACCGGCGCACCCGCGAGATCGGCATCCGGATGGCGCTCGGCGCGAACGCCCGCGACGTCGTGCGGGCCGTGGTGCGCGACGGCATGCGCCTGACGCTCGTCGGTCTGGCCGTGGGGCTCGTCCTGGCCGCGGCCCTCGGCGTCGCCCTCTCGAAGATCCTGTACGGTGTCAGCGCGCTGGATCCGGGCGTGATTGCCGGCGGCACACTCCTGCTCGTCGCGACGACGGGCTTCGCCTGCTGGCTCCCCGCGCGCCGCGCCGCGCGGGTCGACCCGGTGATCGCGCTGCGGGCGGAATGAGACCGCCCAGACTCTCCCCAGAAGGAAACGAAGCGAACGAAGTGATCTGCATCCCGCCAATGTCCCTCTGTTAGCTTCGTTGCCTTCTGTGAAAACAAACCTTCCTCCATGAGAATCTGGACAAAGCTCCGAGCTCTCTTGTTGAGGAGGAGATTTGAAGCCGACATGGCCGAGGAGATGGCGACACACCTCGAGCTTCAGGCCGCGGCCAATCGTGCCGCCGGCATGGACGCCGAGGAGGCGCGCTACGCGGCGCGGCGCCAGTTCGGTGGCGTGGACCAGATCAAGGAGACCGCCCGCGCCCAGCGCGCCGGCGTGTGGCTGGAGCAACTCCTGCGCGACCTCCGGCACGCCGGCCGGATGCTCCGCCGGAATCCGGGATTCAGCGCCGCCGCCGTCCTTTCGCTGGCGCTCTGCCTTGGCGCCAACTCCGCGATCTTCTCGATGCTCTACGCGCTGGTGATCCGTCCGCTGCCGTTTTCCCAAGCCGGGCGGCTCGTCGAGATCTACAACACCTTTCCGAAAGTCGGCATCGCCAAGCTCTCGAGCAATATCGGCCAGTACCTCGACTTCCGGCGGGCGCCCGCCTTCGCCCGCCTCGCCCTCTGGCGGCTCGACGAATCCACGCTGGGCGACGAGAGCGGGCCCGCCCGGATCTTCGGCGCCAGCGCCACGTATGACCTCTTTGAACTGCTGCGGGTACAGCCGTTGCTCGGCCGGTTCTTCGCATCGGCGAACCAGGTCCCGGCCGCCGACCACGTCGTCGTGCTCACGCAGTCGTTCTGGAAATCGAATTTTCAGGCCGACCCGGGCGTCGTCGGGCGCACGCTGCGCCTCGACGGCGAAGCGTACGAGATCATCGGCATCGCTCCACGAGCCTTCGAGGCGTTCGACGCCCGCGTGCGCCTGGTCCGCCCCCTGTCGTGGCCGCCGGTGCAACAATCCGGACACACTGGCTTTTCGCCACGACTCTTCGGCCGGTTGAAGCTCGGGACAAGCGTGGAGGAGGCCGCGGCGCAGGTCGCGGCCCTAGAACAGCGGTACTACGACCACGCCTCGCCCGGGATCCGCGAATTCTTCGACCGCACGGGCAAACAGGTGCGCGTGGATCCGCTCCAGGCCCAGCGGGCCGCGCCGGTGCGCACCGCGCTCTACCTGTTGCAGGCCGGCGTCCTGTTCGTGCTCCTGATCGGCTGCGCCAACGTCGCCCACCTGCTGCTGGCGCGCCTCAACGCCCGCCGGCCGGAATTCGCCGTGCGCGCCGCCCTCGGGGCGGGCCGCGCCACGCTCGCCCGCCAGTTGTTCGCCGAGAGCGTGCTGCTGACGCTCCTAGGCGCCGGCGGAGGCCTGCTGCTGGCCCGGGTCACGCTCCCAGCGGCCAACCATTTCACGGCCCGGCTTCTGCCCGATGCCCTGCCCTTCGGGCTCGACGGGCACGTCCTGGGAACCACGGCCGGCCTCGCGGCCTTGCTCGCCCTCCTGCTCGGGTGCATCCCGGTCTGGCAGCTGCTGACGGGATCGGGCGTGGGCCTGGCGGCCCGGTCGGACCGGCAGCAGACTTCGGACCGCCACGCCCGCCGGCGCAGCGGCGCGCTGGTCGTCACTCAGGTCGCGTTCGCGCTCGTCCTGCTGACCGGCGCGGGGCTGCTGATCCGCAGCTTCGCCCACGCGCTGGCGGTCGTGCCGGGCTTCGACCCGGAGCGAGTGATCGCCGTGCAAATCGCCGTGCCGAAGGAGAAGGAAAAGAGCTTCCCGCCGCGCCTCGAGGCCGCGCTCGCGGAGCTCCCGGGCGTGACGGCGAGCCTGGCGACCTCCACGCCATATTTGCTGGTGGCGCCGTTCGACTGCAGCATGCCGCTCGGTGGCATCGAGCTGCGGGGATACGTGCTGCCCGCCCGCGAGTCGATGCCGAGCGCCTATTACTGCGGCGTGACGCCATCATACCTGCGCACAATGCGCATCCCGCTGCGCGAGGGACGGTGGTTCGGCCAAGCCGACATGGAGCGCGGGCGAGTCGTGGTGGTCGATGAATCGTTCGCGCATCGTTATTTCGCCGGGCGCAGCGCCGTCGGACAGCACCTGGTGGTCAACGCGCCGCCGCCTAGCAAGATCGAGGATTGGGCGGAGATCATCGGCGTCGTCGGCAATGTCCGCCACAACGGCGTCGAAGACCGGAGCGGCCAGCCGTTCATCTACCTGCCGCTGACGCACACACGGCTCGACGGGATGATGAGCGTTCTCATCCGTACCGCGCGCCCGGCGTCCGAGGTTATTCCGTTTCTCCGATCGACGGTGGCGTCCATCGATCCCGAGTTGCCCGTCTTCGCGGCCGCGCCGATGGAGGACGTGATCAGCGGCTCGTTCCGCAACCGCCGCGGGATCATGCTGCTCCTGGCGGGCTTTGCGGGCGTCGCTCTGCTGCTGTCCGCGGTCGGCATCTACGGCATGCTGGCTTACGACGTTTCGCGGCGCACCCGCGAGCTCGGCATCCGCAGCGCGCTCGGGGCGACGCGCCGGCAGATCGTGGGTCTGGTCCTGCGCGAGGGTCTGGGGCGCGCCGGTGCCGGCATCGTCGCCGGGCTGCTCGTCGCCGCGGCATTGAGCCGGTTGATGGCGAGCCTGCTGTTTGAGGTCCGGCCCGTCGATCCGACGGTCTACACGGCCGGCGCCCTG
>DATIWI010000287.1:0-3078 GCA_035519475.1 Opitutaceae bacterium | reverse complement strand
GCGGCCAACGGGATCGAGCCAGCGGGGTGGGGTCATCGGGTTAAGGAAGAGCAACCGTCCAGGTGCCGAACGCCGTATACGGGCGCTCAGGGCATCGCACCTTGCTGTTGAGCAGAACGTCGACGGTGCGTCGCGGACCGTGCGGCAGTTCCGTGCTGGTTGTGATTTTTCAGAATCATTGCCCCAGCTGACGGGGACTTTTTCAGAAACTATCCCCCACCTGTTCTGAAACTTTCCGCCACCCCGGCTGACCTGGCGATGCTGCCCTCCGGAAAGGAGGGCCCATGGCCTACCGGGAGTTCGGGATGGTGGAAGTCCAAGAGATTCTTCGGCGGTGGCTGGCCGGCGACGGCATCCGCGCGATCGCCCGCGGCGCGGGCGTGGACCGGAAGACCATCGCCGCCTATGTCCAGGCGGCGGTCCGGGTGGGCGTACAGCGCGGCGGTGCGCCGCCGACCGAGGACCAGATCGCCGCCATCGCGACGGCGCGTCGCCCAGGCCGGCCGGGAAACACGAGCGCTCCCAGCCCGGAGCTCGAGGTGCTCCGTCCGCAGGAGGCGACGATTCGGCAATGGCTGGCGGAGGGCCTGCGCCTGACCAAGATCTATCGGCGGCTCCGCGCCGAGGGCGTGCGAGTCTCCTACAGCTCGCTGTACCGGTTCGCGCGCGCCGCGTGCGACTTCGGGACGCCGGCGCTCACCGTGCGGATGGCCGATCCGCCGCCCGGCGAAGTGGCCGAGACCGATTTCGGCCTGCTCGGCTACTGGCTCGACCCCAGCACCGCGCGGCGCCGCCGCGTCTACGGACTGCTGGTCACGCTGTGCTTCAGTCGCTATGCCTTCCTGGCGATCAGCCTGCGGCAGGATCTCGGCGCCGTGCTCGACGGCCTGGAGGCCGCCTGGGCCTTCTTCGGCGGCGCCGTGCACCGCCTGGTCGTCGACAATCTCACGCCCGCGGTCACGCGGCCGGATCGCTACAGCCCCGGCCTGAACCGCGTCTTCCTCGAGTATGCCCAGTATCGCGGCTTCATCGCCGACCCGGCCGTGCCCGAGCATCCGACGGGAAAACCGCGGGTGGAACGCGGGATTCCCTACGCGCGCCAGGATTTCTTCCGCGGCGAACAGTTCCGGGACGTCGCCGACATGCAAGCCCGCGCCGTCCTCTGGTGCCGCGACCTCGCAGGGACGCGCATACACGGCACGACCCGCCAAGTCCCGCGCGTCGTGTTCGAGACGGTCGAGCAGCCGACGCTGCTGCCGCTCACGCCCCAGCCGTTCGATCGCCCGACGTGGGCGTGGGCCACCGTCCACGGCGATCATCATGTCCAGTTCCGCCGCGCGCTGTACTCGGTGCCGACCCGCTACGTGCATCAGCGCGTCGAGGTCCGAGCGGATTCGCGGCTCGTCCGCCTCTATCACCGCGGCGAGCTCATTAAAGTCCATGCGGTGCAGCCCCCCGGCGGCCGCGCGACCGACTACACCGACTATCCCCCGGCGCTGACGCCCTATGCGATGCGGGATCCGGCCGCCTGCATCCGCCAGGCGGCGCCGGTCGGTCCCGCGGCGGAGCAGTTCGTCCGCGTGCTGCTCGGCGGCGTGTTCCCCTGGGCGCGGCTGCGCCAGGCCCAGAAGCTGCTCCGCCTCGCCGACCGCTACGGCGCCGCGCGGGTCAACGCCGCCTGTGCCCGTGCCCTCGGCTTCGATCTCATCGACGTCGGCCGTGTGGAAGCGATCCTGCGCGCGGCCCTGGAGCGCGAGCCGACGGCCACCGAGCGCGGGGCTGTTGTGGCCTTGCCCGCCCGCTTCGCCCGCGCCCCTGAGAGCTTTGCCCATCACCAGCCCCGAGAGGAGGAGTCCCATGTCCGTGGAGATCGCCCCTGATCTACTGCGTCGTCTCAAGCGCCTGCGCCTCGGCGGCCTCGTGCCCACGCTGCCCGACCGCGCTGCGCATGCGCGCCAGGCCAAGCTCAGTCCCCTCGAATTCCTCGAGCTGCTGCTCCAGGACGAGATCGACCGGCGCGACAGCCAGGGCCTGACCCACCGCGTGCAGGCCGCCGGCTTCGACGAGGTCGTCACCTACGAGGACCTCGTCTGGGAGACGCCCGTGCACTACGATCGCACCCGCGTGCGCGAGCTCTTCCGGCTCGACTGGCTCGCCGCGCAGGAGAACGTCATCTTCTGTGGCCCGGTCGGGGTCGGCAAGAGCTGGTTCGCGGAAGCCCTCGGCTACAGCGCGTGCCGCGCCGGCCATCGGGTCCGCTTCATCAAGGTGACCAAGCTCCTGCTCGCTCTGCGGCAGGCTCGGGCCGATCACTCTTTCGAGCGCGAGCTGCGCACGTGGCTGGCCCCAGACCTGTTGCTCCTGGACGACTTCGGCCTCCGTAAACTCACGGCGCAGGAGTCGGGCGACTTCTACGACGTGCTCGTCGAGCGGGACCGTCGGGCGGCCACCATTATCACGAGCAATCGCGCGGTCGATGAATGGGTGGCGCTGTTCGACGATCCCATCCTGGCCAACAGCGCCCTCGATCGCTTCGCCCACCGCGCCCACCAGATCGTCATGGAGGGCCCCAGCCTGCGCGCCGCCCGCGCCCCCAGCCCGGCCCGCGGCCCGCGCCGACCGTCCAAAGACAGCCCCAACGGGGGATAGCCAGGTATGGCTCGGCTCGTCCGCGTCGCTCTACGGCCGTCTACGGCCCTCGGGTATCGCCGCGGCCACCTTGAGAACGCACGTCCCCCGAGAAAGGAGTTGCTGCCCGCACGCTGATGCGCTAAGAAGCAACGCACCCGCCGGGGGTGGCGGAATGTTTCTGGTTAGCCCCGGGGGAATGATTCTGAAAAATCACAGTCCCTGTTCAGCAGAGTTCCGATCGTTCCTGGCCACGGTCCCGGCAACGAACCTTTCCGCCTATGCTGCGCAGTGCCTCGCACAGTCGTTCCCTGACTCTGGCCTTGCCTTGCAGGATCTCGTCAACGAGATTGGGGCGCGCCTTGGTGCATCCGTAACCCACGGCAGGTATCGCGGCTCTGCCAAGCACTCCGGTTTCGATGGACTCTGGGCCTTCCCGAGCGGCCACTC
>DATIWI010000286.1:0-2703 GCA_035519475.1 Opitutaceae bacterium | reverse complement strand
GTAGCACTTTGCCACCAGCACCATCCGATCATCTTCGCCAAGCCTTCGCGCCTGACAGCGGCGGATTCTGTGCAGCCGCCCCCCACGCAATTCCACGGTGTCGTAGTCAGGTTCGGAGCGTTTTGGTTCGGCCGCTGTCATATGAGATAAGTATATCTGGAATCGTCGCGCGGTTCTCTGCGCTCAGGGGGGCTCGAAGGGAATCGCGGCCGAACTGACGCTAAAATGACGGTCCGGCCACCATGTGGTTTAAAGCATATCTTTGCCGCGAATAAATCATAATCTTGCCGGGAAAGCCGCAGGAACTTCTTTGTTTCCATTTCGCGTTGCCAGGATCGTCCGAGGTGGATAAAGCATAATGTTGCCGGAAGTGCAGATCGTGAAGCATGACCTGGCCGCGGGGTGCTCGCCGCCGTCACGAGACATCGGCCTCCGCCTCGGCCACCTCCGAAACGCTGGCCCTCTGTGAGATCGGCAAACAGTACGCCGTTTCCCGTGGGTAATGCGGCTCAATCTTGCCAGACCTCTCGGGTCAGGCACCATAGGCGTCGACGCCGAACAAGTTGCCCGCCGCCAGACGCGACAGTCCCCAGGCGCTCGGCACGGGATCATTACGCCGCGAAGGGCTCTCGAGGAGCATAAAGAGAAGAGTCTCGAGTTAAAGACTCTGTTGTCTGCTACGCGTTGAAGCGCTACCACGGCGGTGGTACAGTTACGATCATGCTGGACGGCGCGCCAACGGCGGACGTCGTGCGTGAGCACCTCGAACGTATCCTGGCAAGCCCGCTCTTCCGCGCGTCGGAATCGCTTCGCCGGCTCCTTCGGTATACGGTGGAAGCGGCTCTGGCCGGGCGAGGGGAGACTCTTAAAGAGTACACGGTTGGCGTCGAGGGACTGGGCCGTCCGGCGTCGTTCGATCCGCATCAGGACACCATCGTCCGAGCGCAGGCGCGGAGACTGCGGGAAAGGCTGGCGGCCTACTACGCAGCCGAGGGCAGCAGCGAAACCCATCGCATCGTCTACCGGCCGGGCAGCTATCAGCCGGTTTTCACCACTGAGCAGCCGGCGTCTGCCGCAGCGGTGCGCACTGTAGCCGTGCTGCCATTCCTGAACCTCACGGCGGACGGTTCGGCCGGGTACTTTTGCGATGGCCTGGCTGAGGAACTGATCGACTTGCTCACCCGCAGCGAGGGCTTGCGAGTGGTCGCGCGAACATCGAGCTTTCGCTTCCGAGGCAGCGAGGCGGATGTCCGCGAGATCGGGCAGCGGCTCGGCGCGGACCTGCTGATCGAGGGGGCGGTGCGCGGCGACTCGGATCGCTATCGCATCACGGTCCGGTTGTTGTCCGCCGCCGACGGCTACGAAATCTGGGCGAGCCGGTACGACCGCAAGCTGCGAGACATCCTGGAACTCGAGGCGGAAATCGCCGGCGCCATCGCCTCCTCGCTCGCCTCTGGAACCCCGCCGACCAGTTCGGCCACGGATCCCGAGGGGGCCATGCTTTACATGCAGGCGCGCTACGCCTGGAATCAGCGAACGGAAGCCGGCATCCGCCGCGCGTTGGATCTGTACTCGGCTGCCACCGGCTGCGACCCACGGGCCGCCAAGGCCTGGTCTGGGATCGCGGAGTGTCACGTGATCCTGAACATGCACGGCCTGGCCCGGCCGCACGACTGCATGCCCCAAGCGCGGGAAGCGGCCCGGACGGCGGTTGCGATCGATCCCGGCCTGGCCTCCGCCTGGTCGGCACTGGCCGCGATCACGATCCTGTACGACCGCAGATACGAGGCCGCCGAAGAGCAGTTCCGCAAGGCGCTGGAACTGGATCCGGCCTACGCGACGGCCCACCACTGGCATGCCGCCCTGGTCTTCCTCCGTTCGCGAAAAATGGTGCAGGCCCTCGACGAAATGCGGGAAGCGGAACGGCTGGAGCCGCTTTCGGCACCCATAGCAAACGACACCGGTTTTGTGCTTTACCGCGACCGCCGTTTCGACGAAGCGGCCGAACAGGCCCGGCGGACCATCGCCCTCCATCCGGGCTTCTACCGCAGCCACGCATTGCTCGGCCGCATCTACTGCGCTCAAGGCAAATACTCGGACGCCGTGAGGGCCTGCCTGAAGGCGCGCGAGTTAGTGGAGGACGGCTCATTTCTGCCGTTCCTGCTGGGCACCCTCGGGTACGCTCATGCATCGAGCGGAAACGAGGCCGCGGCGCGACAGATCCTGGAGGAGTTGCTGGCGCTGGAACAACGGCGGGCGCCCACCGGGCACGAGCGCGCCGTGGTGGCTACGGCGCTGGGCGATTTCGACGGCGCGCTTGCCGCGCTCAAGACGGCCTTCGCGCTGCACGCGGGCTGGATGGTGTGGGTTCACGTGGAGCCTCTGTTCGAGCCTCTCCGCGCCCGGGGCCTGCTCACCGACACCTCGTTCACGTGAACGGTCACGTCCCGGTCACTAGCGGCCACCTTTCCCGGCGGCGGCGCGCGGTTCATGCTCTGTAGCGGGTGGAAATGAGAACCGCGCTCGAAAGCGCAGCCGAAAAGGCGCTACTCGCCGCCCAGATAAGGAGAGATCCATGAAAACCTCGACGTTTGTGCTGATGGGAATCCTGCTGATGGGTTCGTCCGCTTCCACTCGGGCGGCGGATCCCGCGGGCGTGTCCCAAATGGCTATGGCATTCACCGGGGTGACTGTCATGACCTC
>DATIWI010000285.1:0-8952 GCA_035519475.1 Opitutaceae bacterium | reverse complement strand
TAGAGCCAATAGCGCCGGATCTGTTGTTGATAGATCTGCGCGCGGCGGCGCCACTCGGTGAGAAAGCTCTCGACGTCGACTTTGGCTCCGTCGCGCTTCAGGGCGTTGAAGAAGGCGGCGGAACCCATGTGGCGGAGGAAGCCGTTGGCCTCGGCCAGGGGCGCGGTTGCAAACGGGTTTCGGGGCTCGAGTTTGCACGCCAGCGTCATGAGGTGGAAGCTGAGTTCGGTGGGACGCCACGCATCCCAGTCCACCACCTCGATATAGATACCGGTCGTGGGCTTGCCGTTCTTGCCGGGCACCGACACCCGCCGAAATTGCAGACCCGCGACATGCAGCGCCGTCAGCTCGCGCTCAAGGACCTCGGATCGAACCGAGAGATGCGACACGCCGCGAAAGGGATATTGATCGCCGATCCCGTGGCGGAAGCCGCCCAGGTAGCACCCGAGGCCGGTCATGGCGTATCCCATGCAGGCGGCGAAATCCTGCACGTAGGGCGAGGTGGGGACGAAGGTCAGGCCGGTCTCCGGCCAGCGCATCGCGCGCCGCCATCCGCGCATGGGCACGACGACCAAACGCCCCCGCTGCCGCACGGCGTCGGACACCGCCAGCACGCCGGGCGCCTTCGCCGCCATGAGCGCGAGTTCGCCGATGGTCAGACCGTGGACGTACGGCACGCGAAACTCGCCCACGTAACTCATCCACTCGGCGTCGAGCGGGGGACCGTCGACCTTGAGGCCGCCCAAGGGGTTGGGCCGGTCGAGCACGATGACCTCGACACCGTTTTCAAAGCACGCCTCCAGCGCCAGTTTCATCGCGCTGATGTAGGTGTATGAACGGACGCCGATGTCCTGCAGATCAATGACCAACGCGTCGAGGCCTCGCAGTTGCGTCCGGGTGGGTTTGCGGCTCCGGCCACTGTAGAGCGAGAAGACCCGCAGGCCGGTGCGGCGATCAATGTAGTCCGGATAATTCTTCTCGGCGGGCAGGTCGCCGTAGAGACCGTGTTCCACTCCAAACAAGGCGGTCAGTTTGACGCCGGGAGCGCGGCGCAGCACGTCGATGGTGCTGACCCCGCGCCGGTTGACACCTGCCGGATGAGTCAGCAGCCCGATCCGCTTGCCTTTGACTGCGGCGAAGCCCTCGCTCTCCAACACGTCAATGCCCAGCATTACCGGGTAAATCACCTCCGGTGGTGCCGTGGCGGCGGCGGGCGAAGCCGGTTTCGCGCTGGCGGGGGCCGGGGCGGCTTGGCGGACGGGAGCCGGCGGCGGCGGACGCGACGCGGCCGACGAACATCCGACAAAGCCGAACAGCAGCGACAACAACGCGCTCAGGCAGGACAGCACTCGCGGTCGGGACGACACGGCCATGCGGTCAATCACTGTGCGGGGAAGAGACGACGCGTCGAGTCGGAACCAGTGATTGCCGGTTGTGAGAGAGGCCGCTTCCGCGGAGTGCACGCGAGCGGGCGGCTGACGGCGACCGTACTAGAACGCAGCGGCGACGCTGCGCGCGAGTCGTGTCGGCGCCTCGCGTTGTGCCTCCTCGATGGGGAAGTCCGGCGGCGTGATCGGATGGAGATGCCAGTCCTTGTTTGGTATCGTGGCGCCGAATCCGCCCGCGAAGATGTGGACCGTCTTGCCGAGGGTCGCCGCGTTGGTGGCGACGTTGCCCGGGCCCTTGCCCGAGAGCGAGGTCTTGTCGAAACGACCTTCCCCGGTGATGACGACGTCCGCGGCCGCGATGCGCGCGGGCAGATCGAGCCAGGCAGATATCAGGGAGGAGCCGGCCACGAGCCGGGCGCGCGCGGCCACCAACAGGCCGAAAGCAAGACCTCCCGCCGCCCCAGTTCCCGGGACTTCGGTCGGTCCGGAGGCGTGACCGCAGTAATCACGCAGCAGACGGGCCATGCGCCGCATGGCGGCTTCGAAGCGGGGCCGCTCTGCCGGCGCCAAGCCTTTCTGCGGTCCATAGACGGCGGCGGCGCCGTTTCTTCCGAAGAGCGGATTGGTCACGTCGCAAGCGAGGCAGAGGGGCGGGATCGAGCGATAGATTTCGCCCTCGAGGGCCGCGACCTGTTTCCAGCGGGCCGGCAGCGGGGGACGAATCCGGCCGCCGGCGGCGCTGTGGAATTCCAGTCCCAGCGCGGCCAGCGCGCCCAGGCCGAGATCGATGGTGGCACTGCCACCCGCTCCGATCACAATCGTGGCGGCGCCCAATTCCGCGGCGGCGCGAATGAGCTGGCCGGTGCCGTAGGTGGTGGTCTGCCACGGATCGCGCAGTCTAGGCGGCAGGAGGTGCAGGCCGCTGGCCGCGGCCATTTCGACGACGGCGATGGCCGCGCTCGCTGGCCGCGCGCGCGCCGGCAGCCGCAGCAGGTGTCGGACGGATTTTGGAACGCTAGACCCGGCGATGATTCCGAGATCGGCCGCGACGAGCCCGCCCCGCGGCCCCATTACGTTGAACCGCACCTTCTGCCCACCCGCCGCGCGCGCGAGAATGGTGACGAAGCCCTCGCCTCCGTCGGTGAGGGGACAGAGATCAAGCTGCCAACGGCGATGGCGCGCGCGGAGCACGCGCGCGGCGATCTCGCAGGCCGCCGGCGCGGTCAGCGAACCCTTGAATTTGTCAAACGCGATGAGGACGCGCACAGGCGCAGGCTGACCATCCCTGCGCGCCGTGAGAAGACCGAAACGCGGCGCACGCGACCCCCGCCGCGCCGGAGCCCGTGGCGGATGATGATGGAGGCGGCTACTTCGAAGAGCACTCCTTCATCAATTGGATCCAGTCGGCTGTGCGCATGCGGATCCGCGGGAAGGAAACACAGAGTTTATAGAGATCCTCATACTCCCCGGCAAAATCACGCGGCAGCCGGTTGCGGCGGAGATACCAGTCCTCGAAATCGCGGACGCTGGCGAGCGCCTTGATCTCGATGACGTTCTTCATGGCGTCGGGGAGAAGGTCGAGCAGATAGGTCTTCACGAGTTCGGCGCGCTCGGCGCTGTCGCCGGTGACCTTCTCGCAGATGGCGTGGATGTGGGCCGGTTTGATCGTGCGATACTTGGCTTGAAGATAGTTGTTGATGCGGGAGACCGCTATGCCGGTCAGCTTGTGCAACTGGACCTGATTGATGCCGTTCCTCTGCATCACCGCGTCCAATAGCCCGGGGAATAGTTTCTTGTTCATCTTGGCGCTAAAGTAACACGCTGCTGCGAATTTACCAGTTACAAAATTGGTTCGGGCAACGCATCTTGCGCGCAAAATCCTGTGCGCGTGGTTCGCTGGGCGCCCCGCCGGCTAGAAAGGTCGGCCGTCGGCTTTCGTGCCGCAGAGATGGACCTCGAGACCCAGCTCAGCGGCGAGCGCCGCCTTGGTGTACAGGGCGAGATCGGCGTCCCGCGCGCTGCGGGCGTAGGCCACCTGGATATGATTGGCCTTGTGGCGGGCCATCATCTGGTCGCGCGTGACGCCGTAAGTCACGGCATGCATGATGGGCCACTGCACGGTCGTTTCGCGCCAGCGGCGCTCGGTTTCCGCGGGGGGAAGGGCGATGGCTTTTGCGCGACCCAGGTCCATCTTGAGCCGGCGGTGTTCGACAAAGATGCGCGACCACACGATCTCGCCGGGTTTCGCGATGCCGCGCAGCGTGCCGCCGCCAAGCCGGAAATACATCGGCGGCTGGCGCAGCGAATCACTGCCCGCCCAGCCCCCGACATGATGTTCGGCGGGCGCGCTGCCCGAAATGAGGAAGACCCATACGTAGTCGTCCGTGCTGCCGCTGCGGTCCCAATCGCCCCAACGCAAGTCGTGGAGAGTGTTTTCGACCGGCTGACCGAGCGCCCGGTGAACGCGGTGGGTGAGCAACCCGTCGAGCCCGGCACATTCATCCACTTCGTTGAAATGCGGAATCGGCTCGCCGGCGCGGATGACCTGGCCCCGCGCATTTTTCACCGGCGGCCGCTCCGAGCTGTTGAGCGTTCCCTCGACGAGGTCAGAAGCCGGCAGGAGGTCCTTGAGTCCCTGCTGGTACTGGATGCCAATCGCGTCGCAGCCGAACTCGTCGGCGATGCGGCAGGCGGCGATGTAGGTCTTGCACTGCCAGAGCACCTGGCGCTCGGTGAGTTCAGTCGCCTCGTCCGTGCCGAGATGAAAGGTGAAGCCCTTGCGGCGATACCAGGCGTACACCGCCCGCGCCTCCGCGTCGCGGACCTGGGTGGCGCGATGGTACAGGGCCGACTGCGACAGGCGCTCCTTGTAGACCCCGGTGGGGAAGAGGAGGTCGTCGGGGATGATGGCATTGAACATGCCCATGCAGCCCTCATCGAACACGCCAAGGATCGCCTTGCGGCGGCGCAGGTCGGCGGCAAGGTGCGCGGCGACGGCGGCCGCCCTCGCCGGCACGCGGGCCGCCGCCAGCGGCCTGACCTGCGCGGTGGCGTGCTTCGCGCGGCCGGTGGCGAGCCAGGCGGCGAGGCGGGTGAGGAAATAATCGTCCGCGAAATTCTCGCTCCAGAGCGTGGAATATTTCACCCCGGCCTTGGTGAGCGAGCCGTTGAGATTGAGCATGCCGACGAGGCCCGGCCACATGCCGGACCAATTGGCCACGGTCAAAATCGGTGCCTGATGCGAAATCAGGCCGTGCAGGAGGTGATGCGAGTACTGCCAGACGGCCTCAGCGACGATGAGCGGCGCCTGCGGATCAAGCGAGGCGAACACCTCCATGCCCTCCTTCTGCGAGCCGATGAAGCCATGTTTCAACGCGGGCTTGTAGGGATGGGCGCGGACGAGGCGGTGGCCCAACCGGGCCACTGCGGCGGTGAGCTTCTGTTCCATCGCGGCTTGGGCGGGCCAGCAGACTTCATTGGCGGATTGGCGCAGGTCGCCGTTGGCGACCAGCAGGACTGAGTGGCGCGGAGCGCGGTTCATCGGGAGGGGAGATTGCGATTCTGCTCGGTTGAGGAGCGAGCAGGGCAAGCCAAGGGGGAATCGCCCACGAGCTCAATGCGAGAACTCGCGAAGCGCGCCGTCGCATTCACCGCCGGCGGCGGCACACGAATCGCGGCGGACCACGGAGCTGAATTCCGGCCACCGGAGGAGGCAGCCAGGAAGAGCGGCCGTGAAAACGATCTTTTCACCTGAATGTCACGCGGAGATCCGCCAAAAGCGCGAAAGTTTTCGCGAGTAGGGTGACTAATATGATCCAGTTGCGGCGCTCCTAGGTGGACGGAAAATGTTAATATCTCTTGTGCCTATACGGCCATCAGGAGGCGTAATAATAGGCCGCACGCTATACGTTGTGGTTGACCATCTCCCAAACCACAACAGGTAGTAGGTCCCCTAGTTCAGGCGGCCCAAGCCGCTTAGCGGCAGGCCGGACCTGCCAGACTTTTTACCCACTTCCCACCATGGATAGCTCTGCCCTGCCCATTTCCCATGCCGCGAATGGACTGCAGGACTTCATCGCCATTTCCCGTTACGCCCGCTACTCGCCCGAGCTCCGCCGCCGGGAGACTTGGGCGGAGGCTGTCGGGCGGGTGCGCGACATGCATCTCGCGCATTATGCCGACACCTCGCTGGGTGACGCCGCCCTCGCGGCCCTCACGGCGGCGGACGTCACCTCGGCGGACCTCATGCGCATCGGCCGACTGGGCCGGTTGCACGAGGTGATTCGTGCCGCTTTCGCCGCGGTGGAGCGGCGCGAAGTGCTGCCGTCGATGCGCAGCCTGCAGTTCGGAGGCGAGGCGATCCTCCACAAGCATGCGCGCATCTACAACTGCGCCTTCACCTATATCGACCGCTTGGAGGCGTTTCGCGAAACGCTCTATCTCCTGCTGTGCGGCTGCGGCGTGGGTTTCTCCGTGCAGCGGAATCACGTCGCCAAGCTGCCGCCGTTCGCGCCGCTGCGGGCGACCGCCGCCGTCTCCACCTTCGTCGTGCCCGATACGATCGAGGGCTGGGCCGACGCCCTGCACCAGTTGATGCTCGCGGCGGTCGAGGGCCGCCGGGTGATTTTCGACTACTCGGCCATCCGGCCGGCCGGCGCGCCGCTGCGCACCTCGGGCGGAAAGGCGCCGGGGCCCGAGCCGTTGTTCCATTCCTTGACGCGGATTGAGCATATCGTGCAACGGGCGGCCGGCCGCCGGCTGCGTCCGATCGAGGCTTACGACATTCTCATGTGGGCCGCCAAGGCCGTCCTCTCGGGTGGCGTGCGCCGCTCCGCGACCATCTGCCTCTTTTCGGCTGATGACGCGGAGATGGCCGCCGCCAAGACCGGCAACTGGTTTCAAGACCACCCGCAGCGCGCCGCGAGCAACAACTCGGCGGTGATCGTCCGTGCCCAGGCCACCCGCGCCCAGTTCAATCAGCTGTTTGAGGCGCAGAAACAGTTTGGGGAGCCGGGCTTCTATTTTGTGGAGGATCCCGAATACGGCGCCAACCCCTGCGTCGAGATCGGATTGCATCCCCGGCTTAAGCTCGACGCCGCAGCGATCGCACGGCTGCGCGAGCTCGGCCATCAGGGCGAACTCCGCGAGGGCGACGTGCTCAGCGGCGTGCAGTTCTGTAACCTCACCACGGTGTCGGCCGCGGCCTCCGAGACTCCGGCCCAGTTCTACGAGCTTTGTGCGCACGCCGCGGTGATCGGCACGTTGCAGGCGGGCTACACCGAATTCAACTATCTCTCCCCGGTCTCGCGCCTGATCACCGAACGCGAGGCGTTGCTGGGGGTGTCGATCTGCGGCGTGCTTGACCGGCCCGATGTACTGCTCGATGCGGCGGTGCTCCGGACGGGCGCGGCGGTCGTGAAGGCCGTCAACGCGGTCGTGGCCCGCGCCTTGGGCATCAATCCCGCCGCCCGCACCACCTGCGTGAAACCCGAGGGCACGGCCAGCCTGCTGCTCGGCACCAGCAGCGGGCTGCACCCGCACCACTCGCTGCGCTACTTTCGCCGGGTGCAGACCAACGTGTACGACCCGATCTTCCAGCATTTCAAGCGCGTCAATCCGCACATGGTCGAGTCCAGTGTCTATGACTTGAACGGGCGCACGGAGGTCATCACGTTCCCGGTGGAGGGCCCCGCCTTCGGCATCTACCGCGATGATCTTTCTGCCGTGAAGCATCTCGAGTACGTCCGGCTCGTCCAGCAGCACTGGGTGCAGGCGGGGCGCGCCTATGAGAAGTTCTCGCCCGGCCTCCACCACAATGTTTCCTGCACCATCTCGGTGCGCGGGGACGAGTGGCCGGCGGTCGCCGATTTCATTTGGGAAAACCGCGAGAACTTCACCGGCGTGGCGCTGCTGCAGGATCAGGGCGACAAGGCCTATGCGCAGGCGCCGCGCGAGGCGGTGACCACGGCGGCGGACATTGCACGGTGGAACGCGCTCGTCTACCAGCCGGTGGACTACACCCTGCTCCACGAGGAAGAGGATCTCACCGAGCTCAAGCAGGTCGTGGCCTGCGCGGGCGGCGCCTGCGAACTGGCCTAGCGGGAGTCAACCCGCGCTTGCCTCGCTGCGCTCCGTCCGCCGCAATGGCCGGAATGCTGGCGATCTGCCAGACTGGTTGGGAACAACAGCTCGCCGCCGAACTCGCCGGGTTGGGCTTCGGCCTTTGTGCCCAGGGTCCCGGATGGGTGCGCGCGCGGAGCGCCCCGGGCGACCAGGCGCCCGAGGCCGCTTTTGCCCAGCTGATCCTGCCCGCTCCGAGCGAGATCCGGGCGGCGTCGGTCAATGCGCTCGCGCGGCAGATGCTTCAGTTCTTTGCGGAATCGGTGCGGGCGGAGCGGATCGCGGCCGCCTGGCCGTGCGTGTGGAGAGGGACGGCCAGCGTCGCCGGCCTGTCGCGGCGGATCCTCGCCGTGGAGCGGACCTTTCGGCAATTGCTCGGCGAAAGGCTTTCCCGCGTCAGCCGGCTGGCCTCGCCGCAGCCGCCGCGGGAAGGACCGGCGCGGGGCCTGTTCGTCTACTTCACGGAATTCGAGTGCGCATGGGCGGCGCGCCGCGCCGTCTTCGGCGGACAGCGCCGCATGGCGGACGATCCCGCGGCGCCATCGCGCTCGTACCTGAAGATTGAAGAGGCTTACGGCGTGCTGGGCCGCGAGCCGCGGCCCGGCGACTCGGTGGCGGATCTCGGCGCGGCCCCCGGGGGCTGGAGCTACAGTGCGGCGAAACGGGGGGCGCGCGTCATCGCGGTCGACCGCGGTCCGCTGAAGGCCGGCGCGCACGGCCACGCGCGGATCACCCACCGGCGGGAGGACGCGTTTGGGTTCCGGCCCGCTCCAGGCCAGGTTTTCGACTGGCTTTTTTGCGATCTGCTCGCGGAGCCGCACCATGTGCTGCACGCTGTCGTGCGACCGTGGCTGGAGCACCGCTGGTGCCGCCGGTTCGTCATCAATCTGAAATTCGGCCGCGCCGATCCTTTGGCGTTGCTCGGCGAGCTGCGTGCGCCGGCGTCGCCGTTCGTCACGCACGCGACCGCCGTCCGCATCCGCCACCTTTACCACGATCGCGAGGAGTTTACCGTGGTGGGAACGGCCGGCCCCGGGTAAGATCGCGGTCATGCGAGCGAACGAACTCTCCGTGTGCGGACTGACGGCGGTGCGAGCGCTGTTCGCGCAGGATGCGGGCGCGATCAAGCGATTGTATTTCGATTACCCGACGGGGCGCAGGATCGGGGTGATCTGCAAGGCGCTGGCTGCCGCGCGAAAAATCTACCGCTGCGTCGAGCCCGCCGAGTTGGAGAAGATCGCCGGCACGGTTCATCACGGTGGCATCGTGGCCGTGATCGAGCAGCGGGGTCTGCGGCCGCCGCGTCCCGAGGACGTGCGGCGGTGGGCCCGGGAGCGCGCCCCGCTGCTGCTGCTCGACCGCATCGGCAACGCGCACAACCTCGGCGCCATCGTGCGCACGGCGGCGTTCTTCGGCGTGGCGCAGATCGTGGTTCCCGACCATC
>DATIWI010000284.1:0-23135 GCA_035519475.1 Opitutaceae bacterium | reverse complement strand
AGTGGGCTGATGCTATCAAGGCGCGGGCCGCCTCGGCGAGTCCGCCCCCGAGCCCGGCGCGCTGGTGGACGATCTCGCCCTCGCCATTGAGGATGGTGATGAGGTTGGAGTGGCTGAACTGGCCGAGCGCGTTCTTCTTGTAGCTCACTCCCAGGACGGCCGCGAGTTCCCGGACCTGGCCGGGTTCGCCGCGGACCAGGATCCAGCTTTGCGCATCGAGTTCGTGGACCTCGCGGTAAGCCTGCAAGGCGGCCACGGTGTCGCGCTCGTCGTCGAAGCTCACCAGCACAAACCTCGCCCGGTCGCGAGCCACCGGCGGCAGCGACTGGCGGATTTCCTTCATCGCTTCCACGATCCGCGGGCAGGCGTAGCCGCACGAGGTGAAGAACATCGCCAGCACGACCGGCCGGCCGCGCAGTTCGCCGAGCTTGAACGGCCGGCCGCCATCGGTGGTCCAGGCCGCGTCAAGCTGGTAGACCGAGCGGTCCGAAACCGCGGCGGGCGCGGACCGGGCGGCGGCACAGCCGCAGTCCGCGGCGCGCCCGCTCGCACCGGTGGCGAGGAGACTGGCGGTGAGCCAGGGGAGAAGGCGAAGCATGTTCATGGCAGGAAAGGTTCAGTTCGCCGCCGCATCCCGGGCGCAGCGAAAGCCCAGATTGGCGACGGCGTAGTTCGCGCGCAGGCTGCTGCGATAGCCCGCGCGCATGAAGGCCGCATAGTCGGCCGGGTCGCGGGCGCTCGCGGCTGCGCCGCCGCAGAACAGACCGTTCCCGCCAGCACCGCGGCTGTCCCCCGTCACCATGGCGCTGTTGAAATCGTCGACCCACTCCCACACCAGATCGAGGAGGTCGCGCACGCCGTAGAAATTCGGCCGGCCGGAGCCGGCGGCAGGAAACACGGCCGGCGTCGGCGCGGCAAACCAGCCGAGCACCTGCGCGGCGAAACCGGGCTCCGCCTTCCCGTCGGCCCCGTGAAAGCCGGCGCCGGCGGCGCGCTCCCATTCCGCCGTCGTGGGCAGGCGCTTGCCGGCCCACGCGGCGTAGGCGCGGGCCGCGAACCACGACACGCGCACGACCGGCGCGTCGAGGGGCGCCTGCGGGCCGGGATCGAGATCCCCGGCCCAATGCGTCAGGTACTGGCCGTCGGCGAAGAGCGGTGGCACCTGCGAGCGCCGCCATCGGGGAAGGACCCGCACGAACGCCAGGAACTCGCCGTTGGTCACCGGACGCGCATCGAGCCAAAACGCCGCGACGGCGACGCTTGCCGCATCGTCCTGGTCGCGCACCACCGGTGTGTAGGTGCCCGCGGCAATGAGGGCCATGCCCGGCGGCGGGTCGGCGGCGGCCGAGCCAACGGCCAGCAGGAGCCCGGCCGCGGCCAGGCCAAGCCACCGCCAGCGATTCAGGATATTGGTCCGATCGGACATATTCGTCCCATGCTCCCCTCACTGCGACACGCCGGCCGCCTTCACCCGGCGCACATCATCGACGCTGTAGGGTTCGCCCGTGTTACCCCAGCTGTTGGTGACATAGGTCAGCACGTCGGCGATCTGCTGGTCGCTCAAGACCTGCGCCGGCATGATGTTGTTGAAAGTCTGGCTGTTGACGATGACGGGACCGGTCAGGCCTTTGGTGACAATGCGGATCGGACGCTCGCGGTCCGCCCGCAGGAAATCGGAACCGGCGAGCGGCGGGTAGATGCCGGCGAGACCCTTGCCGTCGGGCTGGTGGCAGGCGAAACAGGTCTGCATGAAGACGCGCTTGCCGCGCTCGACCTGCGCCTCCCGGGTCAGGCCGGCGATCTTGGGATTGGTCTTGATCTCCTCCGCAATCTGCGCCTGCAGCGAGGCCTCGCGCTTCTGCGCGTCGGAACCGGCGGCGGCGGCCTGGCCGAGGTAAACGGCGTCGATCTCCTTGCCGGAGTAGATCAGGCGGTTCTCCGGGCCGGCGACCTTGAGCATGCCGAGCGCGCCCTTGTTGAAGGCGCGGAAGATGGAGTGGTCGACGAGCACGTAGGTGCCGGGCACCTCGGTCTTGAATTCCACCACGGCCGAGCCGCCCGCCGGGATCAGGGTGGTCTGCACGTTGTGCTGTGCAACCGACAGGCCGCCCTCCTGGTAGACCGTGTCAAAGATCTCGCCGATGACATGGAAGGACGAGACGAGGTTGGGTCCGCCGTTGCCGACGAAGAGCCGCACGGTCTCGCCGACCTTGGCCGTCAGCGCATTGTCGCCCACGAGGGAGCCGACCGCCCCATTGAACACGACGTAGGGTGCGCGCTCATCGATCGCCTTCTCCTGGTCGAACGGCTGCAACCCCTCCTCGCCATAGCGGCCCGCGGTGTAGACCTCGCCCTGCATCACGTAGTATTCGCGATCGACCTTGGGCAGGCCCGCGGCCGGCTCGACGAGAATCAGGCCGTACATGCCGTTGGCGATGTGCATGCCGACGGGCGCGGTGGCGCAATGGTAGACAAAGACTCCGGGATTGAGCGCCTGGAAGGTGAACTGGGAGCTGTGGCCGGGCGCGGTGAACGACGAGGCGGCTCCGCCGCCGGGACCGGTCACGGCATGCAGATCGATGTTGTGCGGCATCTTCGAGTTCGGACTGTTTTCCAGGTGAAACTCCACCACGTCGCCCTCGCGGACGCGGATGAATCTGCCCGGGACATCGCCGCCGAACGTCCAGAAAAGGTACTCGACGCCATCGGCGAGGCGCTTGACGACCTCGCGCACTTCGAGGTGCACCACCACCTTCGCCGCATATTTGCGGGTAATCGGCGGCGGCACCTGGGGCGGCGCGGTCAGCACCGCCTGTTCCACGGGCAGGCCCAGATCGGGCGCCGGACCGCGCGCGGCGCTGGGATCGGTTGCCGCCGGAGCCGCGGCGGTTTCCGGCACCGCCGCCGGCACCCCCGTTGCCTCCGCCGCCTCCGCCACCGCTATGGCTGCCGTCACGGAGCCGGCGCCGACCAGCAGCGCGCGCACCGGCGCGTAGCCCAGCACGGCGGTCGCAACGACCAGCAGACTGTTCGCCGCCACAAAGCCAATCCGGGGATTCTTGAGGAAATTCATGGTGCGTGAACGGTGGTTCTCAATTGACGGCGCCAGCATAGCCGGCGGGCCGCCCGGGCGCCTTGATATGGATCAAATCACGCCCGACGTTAAGCAAACCAACTGAATGCTAGAACGATCACTAATATGGCGCCCAGAACCGACTCCGCGATCCCCACCGTGGTGGCGCGAAACCGCGGGCGCGCCGGTCCGAGCAGAATGCCAGTCCTCATCAGCAGGATCGCCATCGCCGCGTCCGCCGCCCACGGCGCCAGCTGCGCCCGGGCGAGGACCGCCACCCCGGCCACCGCCGCCGCCGCCAGCGCCAGCGCGGGCACCGACGACACCGCCGCACCTTTCCCACGCCGCAGGTAGGTGCGCAGGGTCAGCACGGTCGGCAGGGATCGGGCGGCCATGACCGCCGCGAGGGCCAGCGCCGCCGCCGCCGGCCAGCCGGCGAGCGAGGCGAGCGCGAGCGGGATGAGGGCAAACGCCATTGCTCCGGCGAATTCGGCGGCGGCCTCGCGCGCGGCGCCACGGGCATCGAACCATGCGAAGGCCGCGCCCGGCGGCACGACGAGCAGCAGCGGCCACAGCCTCGCCGGCCCGGCCAAAGCCGCCGCCCCGGCCACTCCCCCGGCCGCCACCGCTGCCAGCAGGAGCACGCAGCGACGCGCTCGCGGCCGGCGCGGATCAGCGCCGCCCCCCAGCCACAGCCGCAGCGGACGCCGCAGGAAAAACCCGGCGAGAACCGCGCCGGCCAGCGCACCGCCCGCCGCAGAAGGCGCGGCGCCTAGCCCGAGCACCAACGGCTCCAGCGCGAGCGACCAGCCGCCATGCTCCTTCGGCAGGATCAGTTCGATCGCCTCGCGCCAGCCCGGCGCCTTCGGGGAGGAATTCATCGCAGGATGGGCTCCATGTGGGAGTGTGCTGTGATCCATCGGACGCAGTGGGGAATCTCGTTCAAGAAGATCTTCTCACTCCCTGCGCCCACGACCGTCGCCGGCCTGGCTCGCCCTTCGCAGCAGCCGAACGGGCACGGAGTGCCGGGGCCCACCACAGGCTGGCGCTCGCGCGCCATCAGGCGCCCATCCGATGCGTCCGTGGGCATCCGCGTCTGGCTGGATTGTGCCTCAGACCTCGTCCTCGCTGCGCCAGATGCAGGTTTCCCAGTGATCCGGCGCCAGCGGCCGCCCGATGCGGTGCCAGCCGTCGACATCGATGATCTCGTGGAGCACGCACGGTTCCCGCCGCGTATGCACCACCAGCATCGCCCGCGGCGGCAGCAGGGCGAGCGCTTCCAAGGCCCGCTGCATCGGCGCCGGCGGCAGGAGACCGCGGACATCAAGAAGGATTTTCTGGAGGAGGGCAGATTGAGGCTCGGTCGTCATGATCATGGTGGTGTCAGCTGGGTTAATCCGTGGACCACTCTAGCCGCCACCGCCCGGGCCGTCCTTGATTCAGGTCAAGCCTTCCACCGAGGATTCCAAACCGACCCGGCCGTTCGATTCCCCGCCGCGGCCCCTCCCAATCGATTCGACGTCCAGACCCTTCTTCGATTATCCCTCGATCCAGCATGGCGCAAAACCTATCCTGCCGAGGCCACCGGCCATTCCGGTTTGACGGTCTGGCTCGCGCCCTGTCGGGCGCGGCCCTGCTCGCCGTGGCGTCATCCCTTCTGCCGATGAATGCGCAACCCTCTGCTCGCGCCGACGCGGAATACCCTCCCTTCGATGTTCGCCGGTTTGGCGCCACCGGCACCGACGTGAAGCAGGACACCGGGGCGGCCCAGCGGGCCATCGATGCCTGCGCCGCCGCCGGCGGCGGCCGTGTCATCCTGCCAGCGGGATCGACCATCACGGTGGGCTCCCTCCGCCTGCGCAGTCACGTGGAACTCCACCTTGAGCGCGGCGCCGTGCTCAAGGGCAGCCCCCACCACCAGGATTTTGCGACGACCATCCCCTACCCGGTGCAGCTTGATCCCGCCCAGCCGGACATCCCCATCGGGGTGATGATCCTCGCCGATGACGCCGAGGATGTTGCCATCACCGGGCCGGGGGTGATCGACGGCAACGGCCATGCCTACGTTCTGGAGGACACGCCCTACATCTACCGGTGCCCGCGCGAGCGTCCCTATACGATCGTCTTTCGCAACTGCCGCCGCGTGACGATGCGCGATGTCACGGTGCGCGAGGCCGCGTTCTGGACCGTCCGTCTCTTTGGCAGCGAGGATGTGCTGATCGAAGGGATCCGCATCCTCAACGACCTCAAGATGCCCAACAACGACGGTATCGACGTCGACTGGTCCGCCAACGTCCGCATCGCCAACTGCCAGATCGTCGCAGGCGATGACGGTATCTCCCTCCACACGTCGCAGCCGAACGGCGGCATAACCCGGCCCTGCGAGAACATTGTCGTCACCGGCTGCACCATCACCTCGCGCTCCGCCGGTCTCGTCGTCGGCGCCGACATCGACGGGGCCATTCGCGACGTCGTCTTCGAGGCTTGCGTGATCAAGGACTCCCACCGCGGCGTGGCGGTCCGCAACGCCATGCGCGGCACGGTCGAGCGCGTGCTGTTCTCCAACATGGTGATCGAAACCCGGCTGTTCGACTCCGCCTGGTGGGGCCGCGCGGAGCCGATCTGCGTGATGGTCAACCCGTGGCTGGCGCGCTTCGAGGGCGGCACCGTGCGCGACATCCGTTTCTCCAACCTCGATTGCCGCGGGGAAAATGGCGCCGTGATCTGCGCCTACCGCCCCGGCGCCCTCAGCGGCGTGCATTTCGACCGCGTCACCCTCACGATCGACAAGACGACCGCGTGGGACGGCGGCCACCAGGACTTCCGCCCGACGTACCTCGAGGAATTTCCCGTCATCCCGGTCAGTGGCTTCATCCTGCGCAATGCGGACGATGTGACTTTCCGCGACTGCCGCGTGATCTGGGGTCCGCACCGTCCCGCCTACTATCACCACGCGCTGGACGCCGTCGGCTGCACCCGCCTCGAGGCGGACGGCCTCAGCGGCGACTCTGCCGATCCCGCGCGTTACCCTGCCAAGGCGATTCGCTGACCTCCGCTCGCGGCGGCCGCGGGCGCACGCCCGTCACGTTCCTGACTCCGTCCGTCACTTCCCCGTCATCGCGGCGTCCCACCCGACCTCAGAGCTGCAGTTCCTGATCGCCCGGGTGGAGGGGGACGGTCTTTCCGTTCCAAATGAACTCGCCCGCGAGGGTCCCGGGCAGGCTGATCCGTGCGCGCATTCCCGCCGCCTCGCGGGTCAACTGGACCCGGATGAATCCGGCTGGGTGCGGCACGGTGCCCTCAGCACGGCGGAGCGCACCGAGATGGGGCGCAATCCGAACCGTCTTGAAACCGGGGCTGCCGGGCTCAATGCCGCAGACTGTCGCCAGTAATTCGTAGACGGGCGAGGCACTCCAGGCATGGCAGTCGCTGCGGGTGGGATCCAGCCGTTCCGCGCAGGTCGTCAGGCCGCGCGCGAGCATTTCCCGCCAGGGTCCGAGGTGCTCCAGATAGGCGTCGCCCAATCCCGCGGTCTTCAGGGCGCGCAGCAGATAGAAACGAAAGTACAGCGTGCAGGGAACGAGGCTGCGGTCGGCCGCGACGCGCCGAATGAGTCCGCGGGCCGCCTCGCCACGCACCGCCCCTGCCAGCACGGCGAGCGCGCCGGCATGCTGGCTGAAGCTGCGCTTCTCCGGCGTGTCGGCCAGCAGCCGCCTTCCTTCATCCCAACACCGGTCCAGCGTGGCCGCGCGCAGCCTGGCGGCCAGTTCGGCGTAACGGTCGGCCGGTCCCGGGCGGCCGAAGGCGCGGAAGAGCTCCGCCGCTTGGTCGAGGGCCATCGCGAATTGCAGCGAGACGATCGCCGATCCCCCCGTGTGGGCCCCCGGGGCCTCGCCGCCGGTGTCGCTCGCCGTGTCCCACGGCCACGCGTCCGGCCAGTCGACAAAGGTCCAGTACGGCAGCGGACCGAGCAGGCCAGTGGCCGGATCGACGCGTTGTTCGAACCAGCGCAGGACGTCCTCCACGCCGTCGAGCCGCGCCGCCACAAAGGCGGCGTCGTCGCGATGCATCCAGTAGTCGTGCACCATGCCGATCCACAGCAGGGAAAACGTGTTGATGATTTGCGTGCTGGCCGAGGGATACCGGCTCTGCGTCAGGCCCTCGGGAATGCGCGACTCGTCGAAAAGCGTGATGGCGTTGCGCAGCAGGCGGTCATCGCCCGAGACATACAGCGAAATCAGGCCTTGGATGCGCGCGTCCCCGATGTACTGCAGGCGCTCGTAGTACGGACAGTCCATGTACGTCTCGAAGGCGCACAGCCGCGCGGTGCGCCAGCCGACCTCCCACAGACGCGCCAACTCCGGATCGTCGCTGGCAAAGGAGCCATTCTCGCGGAAAGGATACCCCGTCGCCACGGCCGAGATATCCTCGATCACGAGCGGCTCGGCCGCGGTGCGCACGCGCAGCTCCAGATAGCGATAGCAGCGGAAATCGAGCGTGGAGAAGCGGCGGCGCGGGCCGCCGTCGGGCAGAAAGCAATCCTCCACCCCGGCCAACTCGCGGCCCTCCACCTCGTCGCGGTTGCCCTTGGTTCCGGCCGCATCCACCAACGCCTCCGCGTAGGCGAGTACCACGGTCGCGCCCCGGCCCCCGCTCACGGTCAGCCAGGGCAAAGCATTGGTCTCAAAACCCTGGTCGAGCAGCAGCCGCGCCTCCCCTCCCGCCGGGACGACCAGCGGGGCCCGGCCCTCCAGAAAGCCCTCGGCCGGGGCGACGCCGGCCGCGCGCCGCACGCGCGCGAGCCGCTGCGGCGTCTCCTCCATCAGCGGGAGCGAGCGCGGACAGAGCCAGCGCGCGAGATCCGTGCCAAAGCCGTAGGGCTTCCCCGCCTCGAGCAGGCGCGGCCCCGCCCATTTCGAATCGTCGAACTCGACGCGCTCCCAGCCCCAGGGATAGGCCATGCCGTCCAGCCGGTCGCCGGGCCCGGCGACATAGAAGCCGCGCAGCCGGGCCCGGTCGGGTGGAATCGGGGTGTAGGCCGCATCGCGCCACACCCGCCAGGTCGCATCGGTGTTGACGCCCTGCTCGGCCGGCCCGTCCCCCTGCACGATCAGGCCCGTCTCCAGACTCATCAAGGCATACGGGCGTTCCTCCCCGTAGTTCCACACCGTCGCGGCGAGAATGTTGTCGCCGGCCCGCAGATACGGTGCGAGATCCACCGAGTCGAACCGCCACCGGAGCCGGTCGCCGCGCTGGGGACCGGAACAGACCGGGGTGCCGTTGACCGCGAGCCGATAACGATTGTCGGCCGAGACATGGACGACGAAATGCCCGGGCACGGCCGCCAGGGTGAAACGCTTGCGGAAATGAAAGACGCCGTACTCCGTGAGGGAGGCGCCAGGAGGCGCAATCCACGAGGCCGGCCAGCGGCGGGCGAGCAGCTCGGGGTTGGGGGCCGGGCACGCGGGCGCAGCACCCGCGGGGTCGGTGGCGCCCGCCCGACCCGCCGCCGGGATCAACAACAGGGCAATTGCCAGGTTTCTGAGGCAGACTGGTACCAAGGGCATGGAGGAAGGTGCCGCCGCCCGGCGGAGGTTCTCACGGAATCTTCAATTCCACGCCGAGCGGCAGGACGTCGGCGTTCCGGAGTTTGTCGCGATTGGCGTTGTAGATCTCCTGCCAGCGCAACGCCGTTCCGTAATACCGGACGCTGATCCGCGTCAGCGTGTCGCCCGCGGTCACGCGATGGGTGCGCGGAGCGGGCGGCGAGGCCACCGGCGCCGGCCCGGCCGGCGTCGGGCCGGCGGCTGAAAGGGTGGGCGGCGTTGGCCGCGCCGGGGTGGTGCCGGCTGGCGCAGTGCCGCCAGCGAAGACCTGCGCGGTCCTGAGCCGCGCGTTCTCGGCGGCGAGGACGGCGCTGTTGTTCTGGGTCTGCCGCACGATTTCGCGCAGGGAAACGGCCTCGGCGGTCGCCCGGACCAGGGCGTCGCGCGCCGAGGCCAGCTCGCCCGTCAGGCGGGCGGCCTCGGCGCTGCTCGCCTCGCCGCCCTGCGCGGTTCGGGCAAGCTGCGCGCGCTGCGCTGCCGCCTCGGTGGCGCTTTGCTCCGCCGCCTGCCGGAGGAGGGTCAGCTCCTGCTGGGCCTTTGCCAGCGCGGCCTCCGCATCCGCCGCGCGCTTCGCCGCGTCCTCGGTCTGGGTGGCCTGTTTCTTGAGCTGCTCGTTTTCCTGCTGGAGGAGCGCGAAGCCGCGCACCGTCATTTCCACCTTGGCCTCGGCCTGCCCGAGCTGCTCCTTGAGGTGGGCCACGTCGTCCGCCGGGCTGGCGGGGGCCGCGGCCGTCGCGGCCACAGGTGCCGCCGCCGTCTGGGCCAGGCGGGCGGCGAGCGCCGTCCGTTCGGTCCGCAGGTCCTCGAGTTCCTTTTGCAGGCGCGCGACCGTGGCTTGGGCCTCGGCCAGTCGCCCGTCGCGGTCCTGGAGCGCAGCCAATTCCTTGCGCGCGTCCTCCAGCTGGGCCGTGGTCGCCGCCAGCCGGCCAACCGCGTCGGCCCGCTCCGCCACCTGGCGGCTGAGCGCATCTTTGTCGAGGGCCAGCTGCTTCACCCGCGCCGTGAGATCCGTCGTCGCTTTCTGCGCCGTGGTCAGCTGGCCGCGGGTGGACTCAAGCTGCCGGGTCAGCGCGGCCAGCTGCTCGTCCCGGGCGGAGATATCCGCCTTGGCGGTGCCGCTGGCGGCGGTCAACCGTTCGCGCAACTGATCGCGCTCCGCGGCAAGCGCCGCGAGGTCCCGGCCCTGCTCGGCCGCCTTGGCTTCGAGCGCCTGGCGCTGCTGGCCGGCCTGCGCGAGCGCCTTCCGGTTCTCGGTGAGTTCCTTCACCTGCACCTCGAGGCCGTCGCGTTCGGCGGCGATGGCGGCGACTTCCTTCAACTGATCAGCCAGCTTGGCCTCCGCCCTCCGGCTCCGCTCCTCCGCTTGCGCGAGGGCCGCCGACGCCGACGCCCCGGCCTGCTTGGCCGCGGCGCGGCTCTGTTCATCGAGTTTCTGGTTGGCGGCGGTCAGCTCGGCGTTGCGCGCGCGCAGGGTGGCGAGATCGGCCGCGCCCTGCGTGACCTGCGCCCGCAACGCGGTCAGCTCGCGATCGGTTTCCCCGCTTGCGGCCGCTTGTTGCGCCAGCGCGGCCTTTTCCTCGGTCAATTGCGTGATCCGGCCTGTGAGGGTGGCCAGTTGTTTGTCCTGGTCCGCCGCCTTGGCGGCCAGCGCCAGGCGCTGTTCGTCGCCCTTGGCCAGAGCCGTTCGTTCCTCCGAAAGCTGCTTCACCTGCGCCGTTAGGCTATCGCGCTCATGGCGCGCGTCCTGCAATTGGGTTTGGAGGACGATGATGTCCTTGCCCCGCTGAGCGAGGGCGGTCTCGGCCTGCTGGGCGCGCCGGTCGGCGTCCGCGGCGGCAGTCTTCAGACGGGTCGCCTCGCCGGCCTGCGCCGTGGCGGCGGTCTTGGCGGCGTCCGCGGCGGCGAGCTGGGTGCGCAGCCCGTCGCGTTCCTTCTCCAACTCGACCACTTGGCGGCCCTGCTTGGCGAGTTCCGCCTCCAAGCCCTGCCGTTGCTTCTGCGCCTCGGCCAGCGCCGCGGCCGATTTCTCCCCCGCCTGCTGCGCCGCCGCGAGCTCCGCGCTGCGGGCGCGGAGGCTGTCGCGCTCGCCCTGCAGCTCCGCCAGCTGTGTCTGAAGGGCGGCGACCTCGGCCGTCAGTTTCGGCACGTCCTTCGCCCGGCTCTCGCCGGCGGCCACGGCCTGGCGGGCGGCGGCGAGTGCAGCCTCCTGTTCGTCGAGCTTCGTCTGGGCGGCGCGCAGGCGCTGGTTCGCCTCGGCCGCCTGTTTCTTCAAATCGTCCGCCTCCTGGGTCGCCGCGGCGAGCTGCCCGCTCTTCTCCCCCGCGCTGGCTTCCGCCGCGCGGCGCTGGGTCTCCATCTGCGCCAGGGCGGCGGCCTGTTGTTCGACGCGCTGCGCGGCGGCCTTCGCCTGGGTTTCGAGCTGCTGGCGGGCAGCGGCGAGCTCGGCGTTCCGCTGGCGCAGCGCGGCCAGTTCGGTGGCGTTGTTCTCCGCCCGGGCCTGCAGCGCGGCGAGATCGCGCCCGGCCTCGCCGGCGGCCGCCAGCTGGCGCCCCAGCGATTCCTTGTCCGCGCTCAGCGTCTGGAGCCGGGCGGTCAGGTCCGCCGCGGCGCTTTGCGATGCCACCAAGTCCCGGCGGGCGGCCTCCAGTTGCGCGGCCAAATCGGCCGTGCGGCCTTGGCCGGCCTGGGCGGCCGCAAGCGCCCTGGCCTGTTCGTCGTGTTCGCGCCGGAGTGCGGCCAGGCTGGCCGCAGCCTGCGCATTTTCCGCGGCCGCCTGCTGGAACTTTTCGTTTTCCCCTTCCAGTTTGGCCAGGCGTTCGCGCAGCGACTGCATGTCGGCGTTGGCTGTCGCCAGCCGCGTCGCCAGTTTGTCGTGCTCCTGCTGGAGGCCGGCGGCGCCGGTCGCGGCGGACTGCAGTTTCTCATTCTCCGCCTCGAGCTTGGCCAGGCGTTCGCGCAGCGACTGCATGTCGGCATTGGCCGTGGCGAGGCGCGCCGCCAGTTTGTCGCGCTCCTGCTGGAGACCCGCGGCGCCGGTGGCGGCGGACTGGAGTCTCTCAGACTCCGCCTCGAGCCTGGCCAGGCGCTCGCGCAACGCCTGCATGTCGGAGTTGGCCACAGCCAGCCGTCCGGCGAGTTTGTCCCGCTCCTGCTGCAGCGGCGCCACCGCGACCGCGACCGCGGCCGGCATGGCGGTCAGTTGCTGGCGGAGCTGATTGCGCTCGGTCTGAAGAACGATGACGTCTTTCGATCGCTGGCTGAGGGCGGCATCGGCCTGCGCGGCGCGTTGTTCGGCTGCCACCGCGGCGGCCTTGGCCCCGCTCAACGCGGCCACCATCGCCGCGGCCTCCTGATCGCGCTTCGCCTTCTCGTCGCGCAGCGCGCTGAGCTCCCGCTCCAAGGACGCCACGCGATCCGCCGCCGGCGCGCCCGCTTCCGGACTCGCGGCTTCGACCGCGGCGGGGGCGGCCGCGGCGCTGCGCACCGTCGCGAGCGGATGCACGGACACCACGCCGGGAATGGTGGCCCGCCGTTCCCCCAGCCGGAGCTTCCCCGCGGCCAGCTGGTCAGCCGACATTTCCCCCAAGATAGCGCCGAGCGCCTTGCCGGTGGTACCGTTCTCGGCAGCGAGACTGAGCCAGACATAGGCCTCGACCGGGTCCCGCGCCACTTCCCTGCCCTCCGCGTAGGCGAGGCCGAGGTTGTATTGGGCGACGGCATTGCCCTTCTCCGCCTTGGCGCGAAGAGAGCCAACGTCGGATTCGGCCGCACGCGCGGCGGTCGCGAAGACAAGGACTAAAGACACCAGCGCCCCGGACAGGGCGTAAGCGAGCAAGCGTAATTTCATGGGGTCAACGGGTCAGGCAGCCGCCATGCTGCTTTTTTTCATATCGCTGGCAATAGAGGAAGCACCTCACCGCACTGTCAGAACTCGCAACGACGCCGGTCGGCTGGGCGCCGCTAATGGCGGTCCGAAAGGTCCCACGCCTTCGCCCGCTCGACGGCCCGCCGCCAGCCGGCGTGGCAGCGGCGCATGGCCGCGGCGGAGCCCCGGGGCGCGAAGGTGCGCTCGACCCGCCAGAGCGCAGCGATCTCGTCGCGATCCCTCCAGAAGCCGACCGCCAGGCCGGCCAGATAAGCCGCGCCCAAGGCGGTGGTCTCGATCGTGCGCGGCCGCACCACGGGCACGCGCAGCAGATCAGCTTGAAACTGCATCAGATCGTTGTTCACGGTCGCGCCGCCATCGACGCGCAGTTCGCCGAGGCGGAGATGCGCGTCGGCTTCCATGGCGCTGAGCACATCGGCGCTCTGGAAGGCGATGCTTTCGAGGGCGGCCCGCGCGAGCTGGGCCGCGTTGCTGCCGCGGGTCAGCCCGACGATGGCGCCGCGCGCGGCCGGGTCCCAATGGGGCGCGCCCAACCCGGCAAAGGCCGGCACGAGGTAGATGCCGCCGCTGTCGCGGGCCCGGGCGGCCAGCGCCTCGACCTCGGCCGAGCGGGTGATGAGCCCGAGACCGTCGCGCAGCCATTGCACCACTGCGCCGCCGATGAAAACGCTGCCTTCGAGCGCATACTCGATCCGGTCGCCGATCTTCCAAGCCACCGTGGTGAGCAGGCGGTGCCTCGAGACGACCGGCCGGTTGCCGGTGTGCAGGAGCAGAAAACAACCGGTCCCGTAGGTGTTCTTCGCCATCCCGGCGCGGAAGCAGGCCTGGCCGAAGAGGGCGGCCTGCTGATCGCCCGCCACGCCGGCGAGCGGCACGCCGCGCAGCGCGGGCAGCGCAGTCACCTCGCCGAAAATCCCGCTGCTCGCGCCCACCTCCGGCAGGACTTCGCGCGGAATCCGCAGGAGCCGGAGCAATTCGTCGTCCCAGTCGCCCGTGCGGAGATTGAACAGCAGCGTGCGCGAGGCATTGGAGACATCGGTGGCATGCACGCGCCCGCCGGTGAGCTGCCAGAGCAGCCAGCTGTCGACCGTGCCGAAGGCCAGCTCGCCGCGTCCGGCCCGCCGGCGCGCGCCGGGCACGCGGTCGAGCAGCCAGGCGAGCTTCGTGCCGCTGAAATAGGGATCGAGCAGCAGGCCAGTGCGGCGGCGAACGAGCGGCTCGCACCCGCGCGCCTGGAGCCGCCGGCAGGCGTCGGCGGTGCGGCGGTCCTGCCACACGATGGCGGGGGCGACCGGCCGGCCGGTGCGCCGTTCCCAAAGCAGGGTGGTCTCGCGCTGGTTGGCCACGCCGATCGCGGCGAGGTCGGCGGCCGTGAGGTTGGCCTCGGCCACGGCGGCCAGCGCCACGCGCCGGGTGCTGTCCCAAAGATCCGCCGGATCGTGCTCGACCCATCCCGGATGCGGATAGCGCTGCGGAAACTCCTGCTGGACGATCGCCCGCGCCCGGCCCCGCCGGTCGAAGATCACGGCGCGCGATGAGGTCGTCCCTTGATCGAGCGAGAGCACGAAGCCCGGCATGCCGCGAGCTTTGCGGGCGATCTTAGCCGGGGCAAGCGCGGCGCGGGGAAACCGGACGCCGGTCAACGGCGTCACCTGCGGAGCCAGTTTCGAGGCTCAGTCCCGGTTCGCCAGACGCAATCTTCTTGCTAGCGCCGCTCGGACGGCGGAGTTACCCTCAGTCAATGCCATTCGTTCCAACAATCGTCCGGTCGGAAAACTGGGCGCGCGCCGGTGTCTGCGCCGGTTTGGCGGTCACGCTGCTCGCCGCTGGTTGTGGCCGCGCCCGCAACGCCGCGGCGGCGGATCTGCCCACGGTGCCCGTGCAGGTCGGACGTGCAGTACGGAAGACGCTGCCATTGCGCCAGTTCTCCATCGGCGTGGTCCAGGCGCTGCGCTCCGTGGCGGTCAAATCCCAAGTGGACGGCGTCATCCAGACCATCCACTTCCGCGAAGGCGATGACGTGCAGGCCGGCGACTTGCTGGTGGCGCTCGACCGCCGCCCCTTCGAGAACGCGCTGCGCAGCGCGCGCGCCGACCTCGCCAACGCCCGGGCCCAGGCCGAGCACGCCGAGGTCGAAGCCCAGCGCTACCAGCAGCTCGACCAGCAGCAGGCGATCTCCAAGGAGCAGCTCGCGCAGCTGCTCACGGACGTGGCGACCAGCCGCGCGCAGGTGCAGTCCAAGGAGGCGGCCGTCGCCAACGCCGAGTTGCAGCTCAGCTATACGGAGATCCGCGCGCCCATCGGCGGGCGCACCGGCCAGCTCAATCTCCACGAGGGCGCGCTCGTCAAGGCCAATGACAACGGCTTCACGATCGTCACCATCAACGAACTCGCGCCCATCACCGTGGCCTACGCCGTGCCGGAGGGCACGCTGGCCGCGCTGCGGGCCGCGCTGGCGGCGGGCACCGCCACCGTGCGGGCGACCACCCATGACGGCGCGGCACACCCCGCGGACGGGCGGCTCGATTTCATCGACAATGCAGTCGATCCGGCGACCGGCATGATCATGTTGAAGGCCACCTTCGCCAACGCCGATCACACGTTCTGGCCGGGCGAGTCCGTCGACGTCGAGACGCAATACGGCGCCGACCAGAACGCGCTGCTCGTTCCGTCCAACGCCGTTCAGACCGGGCAGAACGGCAGCCAGGTTTACGTGGTGATCGGCGACCGGACCGTGGAGCTTCGCCCCGTGCAGATCGGCCGCTCGGCCGAGGGCTTCACCGTCATCCGCACCGGCGTGCGCGAGGGCGAGACGGTCGTGACCGACGGTCAGCTGCGTCTTGTGCCCGGCGCCCGCGTGGACGTGAAGGCGCCGGCCCTGCCCGACGCGGCGTCCACCGCCGCCGCCCCGGCCGGACCCGCGCCCGAGTCGTGAGCCCGTCCGCCGCCGCCGGCCCGCCATGAACCTGCCCGAACTCTGCATCCGTCGTCCGGTGATGACCACGCTGCTGACCGCGGCGCTGTGCGTCTTCGGCGCGATGGCCTACCACCTCCTGCCGGTCAGCGACCTGCCCAACGTCGACTTCCCGACGATCGTGGTCTCGGCCGGCCTGCCCGGCGCCACGCCCGAGACCATGGCCTCGGCGGTGGCCACGCCGCTCGAGCAGCAGTTGTCCACGATCGCGGGCATCGACTCGATGGTCTCGACCAGCGCGCTGGGCAGCACCCAGATCACCCTGCAGTTCACGCTCGAGCGCAACATCGACGCCGCCGCGCAGGACGTGCAGGCCGCCATCGCCGCGGTGCAGCGCCGCCTGCCGACGGAGATGCCGGCGCCGCCGTCGTTCCGCAAAACCAACCCGGCCGACGCGCCGGTGCTCTTCCTCGCCCTGAGCTCGCCCACCCTGCCCCTGTCGGTCGTGGACGAATATGCCGAGACGATCCTCTCGCAGCGCATCTCGACCGTCGATGGCGTGGCGCAAGTCAACGTCTTCGGCTCGCAGAAGTACGCGCTGCGCGTCCAGCTCGACCCGCGGGCGCTCGCCAGTCGCGGCATCGCGCTGTCGGAGGTGCAGGCCGCGCTCGCTTCCCACAACGTCAACCTGCCCACCGGCGTGCTCGACGGCCAGCACCAGGCGATGACCGTGGTCGCCTCCGGCCAGCTCGACACCAGCGCGCAGTTCCGCGACATGGTCGTGGCCTACCGCAACGGCGCCCCCGTGCGGCTGGGCGAGCTCGCCGAGGTGATCGACAGCGTGCAGCAGGATCGCATCGCGAGCTGGTTCAACCAGGTGCGCGCCATCGTGCTGGCAGTCCAGCGTCAGCCCGGGACCAACACCGTCGAGGTCGTCAACCGGGTCAAGGCGCTGCTGCCGGCGTTCCAGGCGCAGCTGCCCCCCTCCATCACCCTCGACATCCTGCACGACAAGTCCGTGCCCGTGCGGGAATCGGTGAATGACGTGCAGTTCACCCTGGTCCTCGCCGTGTCGCTGGTGGTGCTCGTCATCTTCCTCTTTCTGCGCACGCTGCGCGCCACCCTCATCCCCGCGGTCGCCATCCCCATGGCCATCCTCGGCACGTTCGTGGTCATGTTTTTCTGTGGCTACACCGTCGACAACCTCTCGCTGCTCGCCCTGACCCTGTCGGTGGGCTTCGTCGTCGACGACGCGATCGTGATGCTCGAGAACATCGTCCGCCACATCGAGGAGGGCATGCCGGTGCGCGAGGCGGCCTTCCGCGGCTCCGGCGAAATCGGCTTCACCATCGTGTCGATGACGCTGTCGCTCGTGGCCGTCTTCATCCCCGTCCTCTTCATGGGCGGCGTGCTCGGCCGCCTGCTGCACGAGTTCGCTGTCACGATCACGGCGGCCATCCTGGTGTCGGGCTTCGTCTCGCTGACGCTCACGCCGATGCTGTGCAGCCGGTTCCTGCGGTCCCACCGGCCCCACGAGGCGACCGGGCACGGGCGCCTCTACCTCGCGCTGGAGCGGTTCTTCGACGGGATGCTCGCCGTCTACGAACGCACCCTGCGGATCTGCCTGCGGCATCCGCGGACGACGGTCGGCGCGCTGGTCGCAACGGTGGGGCTCACGGTGCTGGTGGCGCTGCGGCTGCCGCTCGGCTTCATCCCGATGCAGGACGACGGCCGCCTGTCGGTGATCACCGAGGCGTCGCAGGACATCTCCTTTCAGTCCATGGTCCGGCACCAGCGGGCCGTGGCGGCGATCATCGCCCGGGATCCGGCCGTGGGCGCCTTCATGTCGACCGTGACGGGCGGGAACGCGGGCCGGTGTTTCGTGCGCCTGAAGCCGCGGAGCGAACGCGATCCGGCCGCGGTGGTGGTGCAGCGGCTGCGCCGGGCGCTGGCCGGCGTTTCCGGCATGCGGGCCTACCCCCAGCAGATCCCGCCGATCCAGATCGGCGGCAACGCCACGCGCGCCCTCTACCAATTCACGCTCTCCGGCAGCGACCTGACGTCGCTGTACGCGGTGGCGGCCACCATGGAGGCGAAGATCCGCGCGCTTCCCGGTCTGCAGGACGTCAATTCCGACATGCAGCTCTCGGGCCCGCAGGTGAGCGTCGACATCGACCGCGACCGCGCGGCCACGCTCGGCATCACGCCCGCGCAGATCGAGGACACCCTCTACAGCGCCTACGGGAGCCGGCAGGTGTCGACGATCTACACGCCGACGAACCAGTACTACGTGATCATGGAGGTGGCGGACCAGTTTCAGCGCGACGCGGGCGCGCTGCCCCTGCTCTACCTGCGCGCGGCCGGCGGCAAGCTGGTGCCGCTCGACGCCGTGGCCCGCCTGCGGCGCGACGTCGGACCGCTCACCGTCAACCATCTCGGCCAGATGCCCGCGGTGACGATATCGTTCAACTTGCAGCCCGGCTACTCCCTCGGCGACGCGACGACCGCGATCAGCCGCCTCGCCGCCCGCGAGCTGCCCGCGACGATTACCTACGGCTTCCAGGGCGTGGCGCAGGCTTTCACGTCGTCCCTGCAGGGTCTGGCCCTGTTGCTCGTCATGGCCGTGCTCGTTATCTACATCGTGCTCGGCGTCCTCTACGAGGATTTCATTCATCCCCTGACGATCCTGTCGGGTCTGCCCGCCGCCGGCTTCGGCGCCGTCTTCACGCTCTGGTTGTTTCGCCAGGAGCTCAATCTGATGGGCTATGTCGGCATCATCATGCTCATCGGCATCGTGAAAAAGAACGCGATCATGATGATTGACTTCGCCCTGGCCGAACGCGCCAAGGGCGTGGTCTCGGGCGAGACGGCGATCTTCCAAGCCTGCCTGGTGCGCTTCCGGCCGATCATGATGACGACCTTCGCGGCCCTGGCCGGCGCTCTGCCGATCGCGCTCGGCCTCGGGGCGGGCGGATCCTCGCGCCGGCCTCTCGGACTGGCCGTCGCCGGCGGCCTCATTGTCTCGCAGGTCCTCACGCTCTACGTGACGCCGATCATCTACGTCTACCTCGAACGCTTCACGAACTGGGTGCGGCGGCACCGGGCGCAGCCGGCCACCGTAGTGGCTGGCCGCGGAGAAGTTGCGGCGAAATAGGCGCGGCGGGCGGGACGGGGCGATTTGTTTCCAGATACGCCTCCCCGGTTCGATGAAACCTTGTGTGGGGCGTCGTGTCTCCCCTTGAGCCGACCTATCTGCCATGAACGCTCGCCCGATCCTTGCCGTCGCGGGCTTGGCGCCGATCTCCGCCCCGTTGTCAAAACTCCGGCGCGGGCCCATCGGCCCGCTGCCGCCGCGTCTGAACCGCTGCTTCGTCCCTCCAACCCCGTCCGCGGCCTCCGTTTGCAGCCCTTTTTGACCTGACCGCCCCGGCCGGGGTCCCGTGGACCGCCGCGATCCTGACGGACCCGCGGACGGATGTTGCCCTCGCCGGCCGAAAAGTGACAATACCCGCTGCCGTTCGATTCCCTGACCCCTCGGCCTGCCTCCGCGAGCAGCCACACCAGCGAACCCGACCTCCTACCCTGCGACCTATGAAACACCACTGGCAACCGTTCTGTCTCCTCGCGCTGGCCGCGGCGTTCCTCGCCGGCTGCCGGACCACCCCGGGCTCCGACGGATCGCTCGACACCACGAAGTACACCATCGAGAGCACGGATAAGTTCGTGTTGCTCGATCAGACGCCCCAGGGTGCGGTCGCGTGCACCGGTCTGCAGGAGCGCATCCTGCCCGACGGCCGTCTCGAAGTCGTGGCCAATGTGAAGAACCGCGAGAAGCAACGCATCAAGCTCCAGGTCGATTGCGTGTTCAAGGACGAGCAGGGATTGGCCGCGGGCGACTCCACCGCGATCCAGAGTCTGGCCCTGCCGGAGAACGTCACCGAGGCCGTCAAGTTCACCTCGGCGAACAACCTGGCGCGCAGGTACACGATCCGCGTCCGTGAGGTGCGCTGAGCCGTCCCCGCCGGTGGCCCGCGGCGGCTAGCCGGCCGGCTCCACCGACCAAGTGACAGGCCCGCGGTACCGAGCCGCGCCCTCTCCGGGCCGCGCCGCGCCGCGCGCGCAGCCGGCCGGACCTCGCCCCGCTGATCGTCCTTGTGTCGCCGACGGCCGGATCTTGCGCTAACCACTCCCTCCAGTTCATGTCCACTTTCAAACCATCGCTTGCGGAATTGCGCCCGACGTTTGCGCTGGCTCTGCCCATCACCGTGGGGCAGGTGAGCCAGATCCTGATGGGCCTCACCGACAGCGCCATGGTCGGCCACGTGGGCCGGGTGCCGCTCGCGGCGGCGGCATTCGCGGGCAGTGTCTTCGGGATGTTCTTCGTCGTGGGCGCGGGTTTGCTCGTGCCGGTCTCGGTGCTGGTGGCGCGGGCCCACGGCGCCGGCCGGCCCGACGACTGCGGCCGGTGGCTGCGGCACGGCCTCGCCGTGGCCCTCGCGGTGGGCCTCTCCGAGGCGCTGGCGATCGCCATCCTGTCCACCCAACTCCACCGCTTCGGTCAGCCCGCGGAGGTGGTGGCCGCCGTCAACCCGTTCTTCATCATCGTCGGGGTGTCGCTCATCCCGGCGTTTCTGTTTCAGGCGCTGCGCCAGTTCAGCGAGGCGCAGGGTCGACCCTGGCAGCCCATGACCATCCTGTTTCTCGCCGTGGGGCTGAACGCCCTGGGCAACTGGGTGTTTATCTTCGGGCATTGGGGCGCGCCGGCGCTGGGGCTGACCGGCTCCGGCTGTTCCACCCTGCTCGCCCGGTTCGTCAGCGTGATCGCCCTGTGGGTCTGGCTGCGCCGGCAGCCCGCGCTGCGTCCGCTGCTCCCGCGCCCCCGCGATCTGCTGGCGCTGTCGGGCGCCCGGCTGCGTGAAATGTTCAGCATCGGCCTGCCGGTCACGGGACAACTGTTATTCGAGGTCGGCGCGTTCTCGACCGCGGCGCTGATGATGGGCTGGCTCGGCACGGTGCCGCTGGCGGCTCACCAGATCGCGCTGAGCTGCGCCGCCTTCACCTTCATGTTTCCCCTCGGGCTGTCGACCGCCGTCAGCATCCGCCTGAGCGAGGCCGTGGGTCGCGGGCGGCACGAGGCCTTGCGGCCGATCGGGTTCGGCGCGCTCGGCCTGAGCACGGCGATGATGGGCGCCTTTGCCCTGGTCTTCCTGCTGGCTGGCGGCTGGATCGCCCGCGGTTTCACGACCGATCCCGACGTCGCCACCCTGGCCGCGCGCCTGCTGCTCGTGGCGGCCGTCTTCCAGATCTTCGACGGCGGGCAGGTGGTCGGCCTCGGCGCGCTGCGCGGCCTGACCGACGTGCGAATCCCCATGGTCATCACGTTCATTGCCTACTGGCTCGTGGCGCTGCCCGGCGCCTATCTGCTCGGCTTCCCGGCGCGCTTCGGCGCGCCCGGCATCTGGGCCGGACTGGCCGCGGGTCTCGCGTGCGCCGCCGTGCTGCTCGCCTCGCGCCTGGCGCGGGCAACGGGCCAACGGTTGCCCGCCGCGGTGCCCGCGGGCTGAGAAGCCGTCCGCCCGGACCGGGGCGCGGTCGGATGCGATCTTCCGAGGCGCCGCCCGCTCTCCCAAGGGCGACCGCCGGATTCGACGTCAGCCAATAGTTGACCTCGTCCGGCGCGCTCGGACGGAGCCGGCGGCCCGCGCGCCTCGCGATGACAACCGATTGGAGGCGGCTACGGCTGGATCTAAACTGTCCTAGTAAGGTCCGCGGATGTGCGCGTGCACCTCGCGCTGATAGAAATCGGCGAGGCGGGCGTGGAGTTCGCGGGTCAGCGGCGGCAGTGCCGACGCCCGGGCGTTGGCCCGCGCCTGTTCGGGATTCTTCGCGCCGGGGATGATCACGCTCACCGCCTCGAAATCCAGACACCAGCGCAGCGCCATCTCCGCCAGGGTCGTGCCGGCCGGCACCAGCGGCTTGAGCGCGTCGGCCAGCTCGACTCCTTTCGCGAAGGGCAGGCCCGCAAACGTCTCGCCGACATTGAAGCTGCCCCCATCGCGGTTGTAGTTCCGATGGTCGCTGGCGGGAAAGCGCGTCGCCTGGGTGAACTTGCCGGCGAGGAGCCCGCTCGCCAGCGGCAGCCGCACGACGAGCGCCACGCCCCGCGCCCGGGCCGCGGCGAAGAGCGCGGTCACCGGCTTCTGCCGGAAGAGATTGAAGATGATCTGCAGCGAGGCGCAGCCCTCCTGCTCGACGCACCAGAGCGCCTCCTCCATCGACTCGACGCTGGCGCCAAAGGCGCGAATCTTGCCCTCGGCCTGCAGTTCCCGCAGCCAGCCGAACAATTCGCCCCGCCGCAATTTCTCGAACGGGACGCAGTGATACTGCGTCAAGTCGAGGGCGGCGACGCCGAGCCGCTGCAGGGAGGCCTCGGTATGCCGCCGCACGGCGGCGCGGGTGAAATTCTCCGGCCAGCCGGGATCGCCAAAGCGCCCGAGCTTGGTCGCGACGAAAACCGGCGCGCGCGACTCCTTGAGAAAACGTCCGATGATCCGTTCGCTGCGGCCCGCGCCATAGACGTCAGCCGTGTCGAAGAAATCGGTGCCCGCTTCGTGCGCGGCCCGGAGCGTCGCGAGCGCGGTATCCTCGGAGACCTCGCCCCAGTCTGCGCCGAGCTGCCACGTGCCCAGCCCGACCTCTCCCACCCGGCAGCCCGTGCGGCCAAAAATGCGTGTGTTCATCGGCGGGACCAGTGACACGATTTACTCCCGGCGGCAATGCGCGGATGCACATGGCCGCGCCCAGCCTCGTGCGCGCACGGTTGCCGGACTTGCGCAACCCGCAGGCAGAATCTGCCGCATCGGCGCGGCGGCGCACCATCCTGTTACAATCTTGATCGTGAACTTTGCCGGTCGGGAAGAATCTTCACGGGTTGCGCCTCCTATTATCGCCCTTAGACTCCCCGCCATGAAGTTTTCGCACCTCCTCATCGCCGTGCTGGCCTGCAGCTTTGGTCTGGGTCGGCTCGGGGCGATCCCGGTGAAGAACGGCGCGGTCGAGGCCGAGCTGGTGCCCGCCGTGGCCAGCATCCAGCCCGGACACCCCTTCGAGGTCGCGCTGCGCCTTATCCACGATCCGCACTGGCACACTTACTGGATCAACGCCGGCACCGGCTATCCCACCAAGATCACCTGGAGTCTTCCGCCCGGCTGGCGGGCCGGCGACATCCAGTGGCCCGTGCCGCACGTCCTGAAGGATTCGGGCGGGAACATCACCGGCAACGGCTACGACGGCGAGGTGTTCCTGCTCGTCACCCTTACTCCATCCGCCGATCTGGCGCCGGGCACGAGCGTGACGCTCAAGGCCGCCGTCGAGTGGCTCATGTGCGCGGACGTGTGCAAGCCCGGCCAGGCCGCGCTCGAGTTCACCCTGCCGGTCGTGCCCGGTCCGCCCGCGCCGCATCCGCAGTGGGGCGACAAACTCGCCGCCGCCCGCTGGCAATTGCCCCACGCGCCCGACCACTGGCAGCTCGCCGCCACGCGCGCCGGCAAGACCGTCACCCTCAGCGTGCGCGCGCCCGCAGGCTCGGCTCTCGCGCCGGACGATTTTCATTTCTTCGCCGACGACGGGCTCATCGCTTACGAACAGCCCCAGCCC
>DATIWI010000283.1:0-2490 GCA_035519475.1 Opitutaceae bacterium | reverse complement strand
TTTTCTGACGATCTGCGCGGCCGACCGCCGGCAGATCCTTCATCGCCCCGGCGTTGCCTGTGTCTTGATTCAGGCTCTATACGATGCACCGCGTGTCCATGGCTGGAAGGTGGGGCGTTTTGTGATCATGCCTGATCACGTGCATTTCTTCTGTTTGGCCGTGTCGGACGGTAAAGATCTCGCGGCATTCGTCAGGGACTGGAAACGTTGGACGGCGCGGAAAATCGCGGAGACCACGCTCATTTCGTCGCCGATCTGGCAGAGGGAATTCTTCGACCACGTCCTGCGTTCCTCGGGAAGCTATGCGGCAAAGTGGAATTACGTCCGGGAAAACCCGGTGCGGGCCGGGCTCGTGGCCGATGCCGACGATTGGCCGCATCAGGGCGAATGTGCGGCCTTGATGCTTTGACGAGTATCATGATAGGCCAGCGCCTTCTTGATTGAAAGATAAGGTGGCGGCATTCGGCGATGCCGCCCTACAACCATCGAATCCGTCGACAGTGTAGGGCGCGGTCGCCGAACCGCGTCCCCGATCCGACCGGCCTTCGGCCTCACCGGCTCCGCAGAAACTGCTGCACTGCCGCGGCGAGCTTGGGGCCGAAGCCCGGCACGTCCTGGATTTCCGCAGCGAGAGCGGCGCGGAGTTTGTCGATGGAGCCAAAGTGATTCAGGAGCGCCGCACGGCGCGCCGGGCCCAGACCGGGCAGGTCGTCGAGCACCGATTCGCGGATCTTCTTCGAGCGCAGGTCAGCGTTGTAGGTGTTGGCGAACCGGTGCGCCTCGTCGCGGAGGCGCTGGAGGAGTTGCAGGCCGGGGTGGCTGGGCGGCAGGTTGAGCGGCGGCCGCTCGTCAGGGAAGACGATCGTCTCGCGCTCCTTGGCCAGGCCGATGAGCGGCGGCGGCACGAGGTCGAGTGCGAGGAAGGCCTTGAGCGCGGCCGCCACCTGGCCCCGGCCGCCGTCGATCACCACGAGGTCCGGGAACGGCCGGCCTTCTTCGAACAGCCGCCGGTAACGGCGCCCCACTACCTCCGTCATGGCGCGGTAATCGTCGTTGCCGATGAAGCTCTTGATTTGAAACCGCCGGTACTGGTCCTTGTCGGGGCGCCCGCCGGCGAAATGGACCATCGAGGCGACGACGAACGTGCCCGAGATGTGGGAAATGTCGAAGCATTCGAGGTGCGCGGGCAATCCGGGCAGCCGCAGCGCGCTGCACAGCAATTGCAGCGCCACCTCGTCGGTCCGCAGCAGCGGCGGGGCGCGCTCGAAGCGGCGCGTCTTGGCGAGGGTCTCCTCGAGCGCCGCGACGATGTCGCGCAGCTCCGCCGCACGCTCGAACTCCTGCCGTTTCGCCGCCTCCTGCATCTCGGTCCGGAGCGCCTCGAGCCACTCACGGCTCTTGCCCTCCAGGAATTCGCACGCGGCGTCGACCCGGCGGCGGTAGTCGGCCGCGCTCACCTCGTTGGCGTGCCCGTAGAGCTCGGCGCGCACGTCATCGTACAGGCGGTAGACGCCGTCCGCGACCTTGGTCGGGTGCGCATCGCCGAGGAGTATGCCGAACTGGCGCCGCATTTCGGCGAGGGTGGTTCGCACCAGGCGGCTGTAGGCGAACGGGCCGAAGTAGCGCGAGCGGTCGTCCTTGCGCAGGCGCGTGAGTACGAAGCGCGGCAGCTCCGCGCCGAGATCGACCCGCACGAGCAGGAAGCGCTTGTCGTCGATGAAGTCCGTGTTGTAGCGCGGCTTGTATTGCTTGATCAGCCGCCCCTCCAGCAGCAGCGCCTCCGGCTCCGACTTCACGTCGATCCAGTCCACGTCGGCGATCATCGTCACCAGGGCGCGGATCTTCGGCTGGGTGGCGAAATTCCGCGAGGGCTGGAAGTACGACGCCACGCGCTTCTTCAGACTCTTGGCCTTGCCAACGTAGATGATGCGCCCGAGCCGGTCTTTCATCAGATAGACCCCCGGTCCGGCGGGCAGCCGCCGGAGCTTTTCCTTGACGGACGCCGGGCGGGCCGAACCCGCCGGCTGATCTCGGGAGGGCGCTGGCATTTTGCCCAAAATATACTAGCGTGCCGGCTCGGAAAGCTTCCATGGCGCATAGCAGTACTCCAGCCCCAAATTCCACCGCGGGCGCCCGGGGAGCAGGCCGCCGTTTTGAGTTGCTCACGCTCGGCGACGAACTGCTTCTCGGCCTCACGCCCAACGGGCATCTCACGTGGATCGGCCAGCAACTGGGCCGCCGCGGCGTCCAGCTCGCGCGCAATGTCACCGTGACCGACGACGCGGCCGCCATCGCCGCCGAGCTGCGCGGGAGTTGGGGGCGGGCCGACGTGGTCATCACCACCGGCGGGCTCGGGCCGACGTGTGACGACCGCACGCGCGAGGCCGTGGCCGGGGTGATCGGCCAGAAGCTGGTGTTCGATTCCGCGATCGAGGCGGCCATCGCCGACCGGTTCGCGCGGCTCGGCCGGAAGATGACGCCGAACAATCT
>DATIWI010000282.1:0-20435 GCA_035519475.1 Opitutaceae bacterium | reverse complement strand
CACCCACGCCGAGAACAATCCCGCGGTTCCGCCCAGCGCCAGCCACGGCAGCAAGGGCCGGACGTCCCGCGCCCAACTGAGCCGGCCGCGCGTCCACCAAATCACCACCAGCAGCGCGGCCGGCAGCGTGGCGGTCACCGTCTTCGTCAGCAGCGCGAACCCAAACAAGCCCAGCGCCACCCAGTACCGCGAGGGCCGGCGGTCCCGGTCGAAGCCGAGATAGGCCAGCGCTGCGCCCAGGTAGAAGACCGCGGAGAGCGTGTTCTTCTGCTCCGAAATCCACGCGACCGACTCCACGCACACCGGGTGCAGGGCAAAGATGAAACCGGCCAGCCATTCGGCGCCGGGGAAGCTTTCCCGGCCGGGACCGCCGGCCGTACCCCCGGTGCCGGGTGCCCGGAGCGACGCCGCGGGGCCGGTTCGCTGCTGGAACAACCGCCGGACAATCGCCACCACCAGCAGGGCGGCCGCCGCGTGCAGGAAGATGTTCGTCAGATGATAGCCCACAACCGCGTCACCCCACAGCTGGTGCTCCACCCAGAATGCCGTGTGCAGCAGCGGATAATACTGCTGGGTCGCCCCCACGTCGAACCAGATGCGCCGCAGTCCTTCGAACGATTGCAGCTCCGCCCGGGTCACATGCCCATCATCGTCCCACAGAAGCCCGCCCGAGACGGCCGGCAGGTATGCCAGCAGCGTCGCCCCGAGAATCAAAACGGCCGCCCAAAGATTCCGGGATTTCGCTGCGCTCAGGTTCATGGGTTGCGATCGCCCCGCCCGGCCGCCCACCATGCACGAACGGGCCGCGCATTCGAGGGGAAAACTCCCCCGGCCCCGCTCCCCGCCCCGGGGCGATTCCTGCCCGCTTCAAACCTTGGGGCTGGGCGCGGGTGCCGGGACCGCCCCCGCCGACGCCGGCAGATCCACGGTGAACACTGCGCCGCCAGCCGGGTGATTGGTGACCGCGACGGTGCCGCCATGCGCCTCGACCAGCGCCTTTACGACGCTGAGCCCGAGGCCGAGTCCGCGCTGCGAGCGGCTGTGGTCGCCCCGGTAGAGCCGCCGCCAGATCTTTTCGCGCTCCTCCGGGGCAATCCCCGGACCCGTGTCGCGCACGGTGAACACCACGCGATCGCCGCGCGGCTCGGCCTCCATCCAGACCGCGCCGCCCGCCGGCGTGTACTTCACCGCATTGTCCACCAAGTTGGCCACCACCTGACGGAGCCGGGTGGGATCGGCCCGCAACACCGCGCCGGGCGCCGCCGCGGGGTGGAGCTGGATCCCTTTTTCCTCCGCCACGAGGGCATAGAGGTCGGCCACACTCTGCAACAGCGCGCCCGCCTCCACCTGCTCCCGCTCCAGCTTCATCGCGCCGCTTTCGGCAGCGGAGACGTCCAGCAGTGTTTCCAGCAGCCGCTGGATGCGGTCGGTTTCCTCAATGCAATCGGCCAAGGCTTCGCGCGCCCGGGTCAGGTTGTCCGGCGCCTGCAGGGCGGCCTCGGCGCTCGCTCGCAGGCGCGTCAGCGGCGTGCGCAGATCGTGGGCAACGTTGTCGAGCGCCTCGCGCATGGCGCGCAGCAGGCTCCCGTTTCGCTCCAGCAGCGTATTGAACTGCCGCACGAGATCGCCGACCTCGTCATCGCGCTCCGGCCCGGCGACGCGCGCCGAGAGGTCGCCGGTGGCCACGATCCGACGGGCGGTCGCCGCCACGGCGCGCACCGGCTTGATCGCGCGCCACGCCAGCCAGGCTCCGCCGCTCGCCGACAGCAGCACCGCCGCGCTGCCCGCCAGCCACATCGTGCGTCGCAGCGGCGCCAGCAGCACGGCGCGGTTGTCCGTGCTGCGCGCGATCTGCAGGACCGCGCCACCGGACAGCCCGCGGGAGACCACCGCAAGGTCGCGCTGCTCGTCGCGCGGCACGCGCACGGTCTGCACGCGCCGCGTCTGCAGGGCCCCCCAGCCGTCCGGCACGAGGACCTGCGTGTCCTCGTCAATCCAGTTCTCGGGCACCTTGGCAAACGTGACGTCGCCGCCGCGCCCAACGATGCGCACGAACAGCGATCGCACATGCGGTAGCGTGCCTTCCTGCTCGAGCAGCGCCCGCACGGCCGGCACCCCGCCGCTCTCAAACGCGTCGGCGTATTCCGCCGCCCGCACCTCCAGCGCTTCGCGCTCGCGGGCGTCGAGCGCCCGCGCCAGCAGCACATAGATCGCCACCAGCACGACGGCGGCCCCGATGCCGAACAGCCCGGCGTGCCACAGGCCGAGGCGCAGCGCCAGCGACCGCCCCAGCCCGCGCTCGTCATGATTTGAGGACATAGCCCACCCCCCGGATGGTCTCGATCCGGCGGTGCTCCGGATCCACTTTCGCGCGCAGCCGGTGCACAAGCACATCCACCACGTTGGTCTGCGGATCGAAGCTGTAGTCCCAGACGTGTTCGAGGATCATCGTCTTCGTCACCGGCCGGCCGGCGTGCCGCAACAGGAACGCGAGCAGCGTGAACTCCCGTGGCTGCAACTCCACTGATCGCCCGTCCACACGGACCTCGCGCGTGACCAGATCCAGTTCAACGCCGCCCGCGGCGAGGCGCGTCGCCTCCGGCGTGCGCGTGGCGCGCCGGATGAGGGCCTGCAGCCGGGCCAGGAGTTCGGAAAAGGCGAAAGGCTTCGTCAGATAGTCGTCGCCGCCCGCCTGCAGGCCGCTGATCCGGTCGTCCACGCTGCTGCGGGCGCTCAGAAAGAGGACCGGCAGGGCATTGCGGCTGGCCCGGATCCGCCGCACCAGGCTGAGGCCGTCCAGACCCGGGAGCATCACGTCGACCACCGCGGCGTCATAGGCGGTGGTGCCGACCAGGGTGAGCGCCTCGTCGCCGTCGCGGGGGGAATCGACCGCGAAGCCGTGCTGGCGCAGGCCGCCCGCCACGAAGGAGGCGATCTTGGGGTCGTCTTCTACCACAAGGATGCGCACGGCCATTGCTTAGGGCATCGCCAGCCCGGCGTCCACGCTGCAGTGTCGCCCCCGACCTTGGGACAGGAAAACCGCGCGCCCCGACGGGGCGCGCGGGTTGCCCTGCGGTTCATATTTCCCGTTCAGGAGGATGGCTTGCCGTCAGTTTCATCCACCACGAGATAGTGAGTGCCGCCGTGGCTCCAGAGCTTCAGCAGCGTCTTTCGGCTCCCGGCGTGCTCGGTCAGCCGCACCGCGTCGTCGGCCGTGCGGACCGGCTGATGGTTGATCTCCTGGATCACGTCCCCGGGGGCGAGCCCGGCCTCGGCCGCGGCGGACCCCGGATCGACGTTGGTCACGAGCGCGCCGTGAACCCGGGCAGGCACTTCAAATTCATTGCGCGCGCCGGCATCAAGATCGGACACCTCCACGCCGTCCAGCACGTCGTTGTCTCCGCTCCCGCTGGCCGCGACGCGCTGCTTCTCCCCCGGCAGTTCGCCCACCTTCACGCTGACGGTCTCCTCCTTGCCGTCGCGGAGCAGGCGGACCTTTACCTCGCTCCCGGGCGTGGTCGCGGCCACCGCGAACTTCAACTGCCGGCTGTCCTTCAACGGCTTGCCGTTGTAATCGAGGATGACATCGTCGCTCTTGAGTCCGGCCTTGGCGGCCGGACTGTCGGGCGTCACGTCGCTGACGATGGCGCCTTTAGGGGACTGCAGGTGAAACTGCTCCGCGAGGTTGGGAGTGACGTCCTGGATCGTGACGCCGAGGAAGCCGCGCACGACTTTGCCGGTGGTGACAAGGCTGTCCATCACGTGGCGCGCCAGGTTCGCGGGAATGGCGAACCCAATGCCCTGGAAGCCACCGCTGCGACTGAGGATCGCGGTGTTGAGCCCGATGAGACGTCCCCGCATGTCGACGAGCGCGCCGCCCGAGTTGCCGGGATTGATTGCGGCGTCGGTCTGGATGAAATCCTCGTAGTCAAGTCCGAGGGCGCCCGACCGTCCGGTGCCGCTGACAATGCCGCTGGTGACCGTCTCGCCGATGCCGAAGGGATTGCCGACGGCCAGCACGCGGTCGCCGACGAGGACGTCATCGCTGTTGGCGAAGGTGACGGCCGGCAGATCGTGCGCGTCGACCTTGATGACGGCGATGTCCGTCTTCTTGTCCGTGCCGATCACCTTGGCGGTGAGTTCCCGGCCGTCGCCCAGCGTGACCTTCACGCTGTCGGCATCGTCCACCACATGATTGTTGGTGAGGATATAGCCGTCGGCGCTGACGATGATGCCCGAGCCCAGCCCCATCTCCGGCGGCTGGCGGAGGATCCGGCGCTGGCCGCCGCGACCGCCAAAGAACGGCCCGAAGAATTGGCGAAACATGGGATCGTCGAACGGCATGCCTCCCCCCACCTCCATTTCCTTGGCGCGCTCGCGGGTGACCACCTTGACCACGCTGGGCGTGACCCGTTTCACGATGGGATTGAGGGAAAGCGCCGTGTCCTCGGCGCGGGGCAGCGGCGCGGCGTCGACCTTGACGTTGACGGAGGGCTTCTCGTCGCGCTTGGCGTCTGCAATGACCCACGTTGCGCCGCCGATGAACAGGGCCAGCGTGGCGACGAGGAGCGGCCGCAGATTTCGGGAGGGAGAGAGTGGTTCCATGGCTGAATCCTTTGGTTGAAATGGTTGGTGGGATGTCGAATTGCCTGCACCATAACCGGATTCAATGACCGGCGCCTTGCCCCAATCTTACAGTTTTGTAAGCCCGCAGGCAGGACTGTGCTTCAATCTCACTGAAGCGCCCTGTTTGGATCCGGTCCGGGACCATTCCCCCATCCATCGGAGATCTGCGCAGGCGGCTCGCTCTTTCGACCATCGGTCGCGAATCCGAAAAAGGCTGGCGTCGACTCGATGAGCGTGAAAAAAACATCGCCTGTCCGAGGGCGCCCGCTGGTGCGGCAAGACCCCCGGGAAAAACCGCCAAAACTCGCGGTTTGGCTTCCTCCGCTGCCGCGCCGTCCACAGCTTCCGATCACCGCTCACTCCGACTGCCATGCCAGTGCCGCGTAACCCGGTGCCTATCTCGCCCGCGCAGCCTAGTCCGGTTCGGCGGATCGAGTGGCCGGTATTGATCAGCGCAGTCCTGCTGGTGGCCGGGGTGATCGCAGCCTACGGTCGGACCTTTTCCGTTCCGCTGCTTTTCGATGACCGAGCTGCGATCGTCGACAATCCGACCATTCAACGCTGGGCCACCGCCTTTTGGCCGCCGAGCGACACGACCGCGACCGGCCGGCCCGTCCTGAACCTTTCTCTGGCGTTCAACTATGCGCTGAGTGGCACGGCGGCGGGAAGCTATCATGCGCTGAACCTGGCGATCCACGCGCTGGCTGGGTTGACCCTTTTCGGCATTATCCGACGCACCCTCGCGCGGCGAACGGACCCGGCGGCCTCGGCCCTCGCCCTCGCCGTCGCCCTGCTCTGGACCCTGCATCCCCTGCAGACCGAAGCGGTGACCTACGTCATCCAGCGCGCGGAATCGTTGATGGGGCTTTTCTACCTGCTCACGTTGTACTGCTTCATCCGAGGTGTCGAGGCGGACGGCCGCCCACGGCGCTGGTTTGCTCTCTCGATTGCCGCCTGCCTGCTCGGCGTGGCGACCAAGGAAGTGACCGCGTCCGCGCCGGTGATCGTGCTTCTCTATGATCGGACTTTTGCTGCCGGCTCGTTCCGGGAGGCCTGGCGCCGCCGGCGGGGTTTGTACTTGGGCTTGGCGGCGACCTGGTTGCCGCTGGCCGGTCTGGTGGCGGGCGCCGGCTGGAATCGCAACGGCATGGTCGGCTTTGATGTCGGCATCGCCCCGTGGACCTATTGGCTGACCCAGTTCGAGGCGGTCACGCGCTACCTGTGGCTGTCGGTGTGGCCCCATCCGCTGGTGTTTGAATATAGCACCGCCTGGGTGTTCCGTCCGTCCGAGGTGATCCTGTATGCGCTGCTGGTGACGGGCCTGGCGGTGGCGGTGCTGGTCGCGCTGTGGCGGCGGCCTGTCCCGGGTTTTCTGGGTGCGTGTTTTTTTGCCGTCCTGGCGCCCACCAGCGTCATGCCGAGCCGGATTCAAATGATCGTCGAACACCGAATGTACCTCGCGCTGGCCGCGGTGGTGGCGCTCGGCGTGATCGGAATACACGCGGTGCTCAAGTCGCGGAGCTGGCTTGTATTCGGAGCGCTGGCGCTCGGCCTGGGCACGCTCACGGCGCGGCGCAACGATGACTACCGCAGCGAACAGAGAATCTGGGAGGACACGGTGGCCAAGCGGCCGGGCAACGCGGTGGCACACTTCAATCTGGGCAATGTGTGGTTGGACGCTCCGGGGCATCTGGATGACGCGATCGCCCAGTACGAAGAGGCGCTGCGCCTGAAACCGGATTATGCTGAGGCGCACAACAGCCTGGGGTTTGCCTGGGCGCAGACGCCGGGGCACTTGGATGACGCGCGCGCCCAGTTTGAAGCGGCGCTGCGCCTGGATCCCAATTCCGTCGGTGCGCACACCAACTTGGGCAACGTCTGGTCGGAGACGCCGGGACGAGTGAATGACGCGATTGCCGAGTATGAAAAGGCGCTGCGCCTGAAACCGGAAAATGCCGAGGCGCACTACAATTTGGGTCTGGCCTGTTTGAAGATTCCCGGGCGGCTGCACGACGCGATTTCCCATTTCGAAGCAGTGGTGCGCCTGAGGCCGGATTACGCCCCGGGATGGCACAGCCTTGGATTGGGCTGGTACCAAATGGGAAATCTGCCGGCGGCAGCGGAAGCCTTCCGACAAGAACTGCGCCTGTCGCCCGACGACCCGATGGCGCGGCGGGCGCTCGCCGCGGTTCTCCGTCAATTGCAGCATCCTTGACGAACGGTGGGCATCAATCCGCCGTCATTGTCATCGCAACGGCCATCCCGGAACGCTGTCGAGACCCAGCGGGCGCATCTTCACCTCAGCGGGCCCAGCCGAGCAATTGGCGTGGCTGAACCTCGCAGGGCGAGTCAGCTTCCGGATGCCGAAGCCGGTGCACGAGGCCGGTGACTACTCTGCTCCCCGACTCCGCGCCGTATTTCCAGGCGCGCTCGGTGGTCATCGTCCTGGTCGCGGGCGGCTCGGCCCGGAGGATTGCGCTCTCTCCGGCAAGTCTGCCATGCTACCGGCCCGAAAATGAGGCGCGCCGTTCTGGTTCTGACTGCCGTGATCCTGCTGGTCCGCGCGATCTTCGCGGGTGAAGTCTACCGCGAGATCGCCCTGACCGACGGCCGGGTCCTGCACGATGCGGAGATCAAATCCGACCAGCCCGGCAGCGTGACGATTTCGTGCAAGGAAGGGTTATTGTCCATCGCCAAGCGGTTGCTGCCTCCCGAGGTCGCGGTGAAATATCCGGCACGCGCCGCCGAGGAATCCACCGCGCCCCCGCCGCCCCGGCGGCCGCCCGCCAGCCGGCCGCCGCGCCGCCCCGCCGGCAGCATCTCGGCCGACGGCTGCCGCATCGTGTCTGTGCTAGACAAGAACGGCACTGCCGACGTCGCGTTGGAGAACGACACCGATCAACCGATCCGGATCCGGGTGCGGGAGCTGATCTGCCGGACCTCGGCCGGGCAGAGTTTCCCGGCGCGGTATCTCACCTACGTGGCAGCGGGACGGTCGCTGGACGACCCGGGTGCGCCGACCACGACGGTGCCCGGATACGGACGCCTCGCCGTCCCGGGCCGGGGCATCCTGACGGTGCGCGTATTCTTCTTCGAGCCAGATTCCGACGCGCCGAAGCTCATCGAGCGCGTGGTCTGGGCGAATGCTCCCTGACACGGAGAGCGGTCCGCCCGCCGATGGTGTCGCGACCCCGCGCGGCGCAAACGGAAGGCAGGCCCGCGCCCACCCTGGTCACAGCGCCGCTTCGCCGTGTTCGTCGGTGCGGATGCGCACGGCGTCCTCGAGGGGCAGGACGAACACCTTGCCGTCGCCAATCTTGCCCGTCTTGGCCGCCTTGACGATGCTCTCCACGACCCTGGGGACGAGTTCATCAGTGACGACGACCTCGATCTTCACCTTGGGCAGAAAGTCCACGGTGTATTCGCTGCCGCGGTAAATCTCGGTGTGCCCCTTCTGGCGGCCGAAGCCCTTGACCTCGGTGACCGTCATGCCCTGGACGCCGAGCTGGGACACGGCCTCCTTCACCTCCTCCAGTTTGAAGGGTTTGATTATGACCACGACGAGTTTCATGGGCAGGCAGCTCGCCGGATGGCAGTTCTACACGATGCAACCGTCCGCGCCGTGTTCCGCGAGGTCGAGCCCCTCACGATCGACCTCGGGTGCCGGCCGATGGCCGATCCGGGAGCTGACGACGGCCGTGCCGATCACGGCCGGAAGCAGGATAACGGCGACGGCCTTGAGCTGCTCATGCCAGAGACCATCCCCGGCCACCAGGCGGGTGAGGCCGTTCCTCAGCGCCGCGCGCACGAGAATGGGCAAAGGCAGATTCATCGGGGAGAAGTAACCCCGCCATGAGCAGAATCGATGCCATGAACAATTTTGATCGATGAGATGGGCAAAACTATTCAGCGCTCCAGCGAAACCACCGGTCACGCCGGGTCTGGCCAACAAAAAGGTCGACCCCGGAGGGTCAACCTTGGAGGCCGGGATGGCCTAGGCGGTAAAGACTGACGCCAGCCGAGTGCCTAGATGGCCGCCTCGCCCCGTTCGTCGGTGCGGATGCGGACCACGTCCTCGAGCGGCACGACGAAGACCTTGCCGTCGCCGATCTTGCCCGTCTTGGCCGCCTTGACGACGGTTTCCACGGCCTTGGCCACGAGTTCGTCACCCAAGGCGATCTCGATTTTTACCTTGGGGAGGAAATCGACGGTGTATTCGCTGCCGCGGTAGATCTCGGTATGGCCCTTCTGGCGGCCAAAGCCTTTGACCTCGGTGACCGTCATGCCCTCGATGCCAATGCCGGACAGGGCGTCTTTAACTTCCTCGAGCTTGAACGGCTTGATGATGGCGATGATGAGCTTCATGAGAGTACAGGTTGAGGTGCGACGATCAGTAGATATAGCCTTCTTCCCCGTGCTCGTTGATGTCAAGGCCTTGGGTCTCGACCTCGGGTTCCGGTCGCAGTCCGATCAGCGCCTTGACGATGTAGGCGATGACCGTGGTGCCGACGATGGCGAGCACGAGCGTCACCCCGATGGCTTTGATCTGTTCGAATACCAGCCCTTGCGTCCACGAATCGGTCACCAGGCTCTTGAGGTTGGTCGCGAGATTGCCGTTGGCGCTGTTCCGGGCCAGGACGCCGGTTAGGAACGCCCCGAGCGTGCCACCGATGGCGTGCACCCCGAACGTGTCAAGCGCGTCATCGTAGCCGAACCACGCCTTGACCTTATAGCAGAAGAACCACGGGATCAGGCCGGCCGCGATGCCGATCACGATCGCGCCGCTGGCGGTTACAAATCCGCATGCCGGGGTGATCACCACCAGACCGGCCACCGCGCCCGAGCAAAAGCCCAGGACGCTGGGCCTGCCCCGGATCAGCCACTCCATCATCGGCCAGACGAACGAGGCGACGGCGGTGGCGAGCGTCGTCGTAGTAAAGGCATTGGCCGCGATCCCGTCCGCGGCGACCGCGCTGCCGGCGTTGAAGCCGTACCAGCCCACCCACAGCATGCCCGTGCCCACCATGCACAGCACCATGCTGTGCGGGGAGAAATTCACCTTACCGAATCCCAGGCGCTTGCCGAGAATCAGGCACAGGATCAGCGCCGACCAGCCCGAGGTCATGTGCACGACCGTGCCGCCGGCGAAGTCGATCGCCTTGATTCCCGCCTTGGCGTTCCACACACCGTTCATGAAGCCGTCGATTCCCCAGATCATGTGCGCCTGCGGGAAGTACACCACGAACATCCACAGGATCATGAACACGAAGATCGCTTTGAACTTCATGCGCTCGGCGATCGCCCCCAGAATCAGCGCCGGCGTGATGATCGCAAACATCAGCTGGTACATCGAAAACACGTTGTGCGACACCCAATAGGAGTAGTCGGTGTTCGGCGCTGAGGTGACGTCCTTCAGCATGGCAAATCCCAAGCCGCCCAAGAACCCGTTGCCGCTGTGGAAGACCAAACTGTAGCCGCACAGCCACCAGAGGATCGTGACCAGGCCGGTGATCAGGAGGCATTGCGCCATGACCGAGAGGATGTTCTTGCGGCGCACGAGCCCACCATAGAAGAGCGCCAGACCAGGCAGCGTCATGAACAACACCAAGGCGGAAGAGGTCATCTGCCAGGCGTTGGCTCCGGGACCCGGCACGCCCACTGACGGAGTCGTCAGTCCGTCAGGGATGTTGCCCTTGGCGTCCTTAAGCGGCGTCGTCGGGTCGCCGTTACCCAGGTAGGCTTCCAAGCCGGCCACGCGTTGCTCGAGCGTCGGCGCGGGCGGGGGTGGCGGGGCCGCATCGGCCCCGCGGGTTGGGGTGATGACAGCGAACGCCGCCAGCAGGAACGCTCCACCCAAGGCTGTCCTTAGATATTCATGCCACTTTTTCATAGACTCTTTCGTTGGTTTGATGTGTGAGACCGGAGGTCGGGGTTGGCGGAAAAGAAAGCGCCCTCCAACTGCATGCGCGCTGCCGTGCGATCAGCACGGGTTGTGCCAAATGCCATTCGTGCCAGAAAATTGCTTCATACTGGCCGGGGCCGGGACGGATCTTGCCGTCCCTGTCCCCAATGGGCCGCAAATCGGCGCCGATCAGGCGCTCACGCGCACCCTACTGCACCGGCTGCACGGTCTGGATGTGCAGGTCGCGCAGTTGCTTCGCCGTCACCGGCGCCGGGCTTTGCGTCATCAGGTCCTGCGCCTTCTGCGTCTTTGGAAAGGCGATGACATCGCGGATGCTCGTCGTGCCGCACAGGAGGGCGACGAGGCGGTCGAAGCCGAACGCAATGCCACCGTGCGGCGGCGCGCCGTACTTGAAGGCCCGCAGCAGATACCCAAAGCGGCTCTCGACCACGTCGGCCGGGATCTTGAGCACGTCCTTGAAGACCTTCTCCTGAAGGGCCGGCTGGTGGATGCGGATCGAGCCGCCGCCAATCTCCATGCCGTTGAGCACAACGTCATAGTGCTGGCCGCGCACCTGCTGCGGAGCGGAGTCGAGGAGGGGAGCGTCCTCCGCCACCGGCGCGGTGAACGGATGATGGGTCGCCACGAATCGCTTCGTCTCCTCGTCAAACGTCATCAGCGGAAAATCGACGACCCACAGGAAATTCCATCGATTCGCCGGCAGGGTGAGCTTGCCGCGCCTCTGCAGCAGGGCGGCGCACTCGAGCCGGATGCGGCCGAGAATGGCGCACGCCTTCTCCCACGGCGCCGCCGCGAAGAAAATGATGTCGCCGTCGGCGATGCCGAGCCGCCGGGTCAGCTCCGCCCGTTCCGCGTCGGTGAAGAACTTGACGATCGGAGACTTCCATTCGCCGCCCTCAATCTTGATGAACGCGAGGCCCTTCGCCCCGAGGGACCGCGCGGCCTCCTCCAAGCCGGTGAGTTCGCCTTGGGTGACGTCCGCGAGGCCCTTGGCGTTGAGAGCCTTCACCGCGCCGCCGCCCGCCGCGGTCGCCGCAAACAGCTTGAAGGCGGAATGCGTGAACAGGTCCGTCAAGTCGGTGAGTTCGAGACCGAAGCGCGTGTCCGGCTTGTCCACGCCGTAACGGTTCATCGCGTCGCGGAAGGCCAGCCGCGGAAAGGGCGTCGGCAAATCCACCTCGAGGATATCGCGCCAGATCTTCTTCAGCATTCCCTCGAAGAGCGCGTAGATGCCCTCGCGATCGATGAACGAAACCTCGACGTCGATCTGCGTGAACTCCATCTGGCGGTCGGCGCGCAAGTCCTCGTCGCGGAAGCAGCGGGCCATCTGGTAATAGCGCTCCACCCCCGCGACCATGAGAATCTGCTTGAACTGTTGCGGCGACTGCGAGAGCGCGTAGAACTGTCCGGGGTGGATGCGCGACGGCACGAGGTACTCGCGCGCGCCCTCCGGCGTGCTCTTGAACAGGATCGGCGTTTCGACATCGATGAAACCCTGCGCGTCGAAGTAGTCGCGCACGGCCTTGGTGGCGCGGTGGCGGATCTCGAGATTCCGGCGCATCCGCGGCCGGCGCAGGTCCAGATAGCGGTACGTGAGGCGAAGGTCCTCGTTGACGCGATCGCCCCCCGCGTCATCCAGCGGAAAGGGAGGCGTGTCGGAGAGGTTGTGGATTTCGAGCGTGGTCGCATCGACCTCAATCTCACCGGTCGCCAGATTTGGATTCGCCGTACCGACGGGCCGCGGCGTGACCGTACCCGTCACTCCCACGACCGACTCGGATTTCAGTTGCGCCGCCCGCGCCCCGGCATCCGCGTTGGAATTGGGCTCGAGCTTGACCTGGGTGATGCCCTCCCGGTCGCGCAAATCGATGAAAATAATGCCGCCCTGGTCGCGGATAGAATCCACCCAGCCGACCAGAGACACGATCTGGCCGAGGTCAGTCTTGCGGAGTTGGGCACAGTGGTGCGTGCGCTTCATGGTGCTGGCGGAAAGGCAAGGGCGGCCAACTAAGCGCACGGCGGCGACGGAGGGCAAACCAGAAATTGGGCGGACCACCGCCCGGGCGCCACCGCCGCCACGGTCCGCTCCACGCGCGCCTTAGCGGTGACGGTGTGCCAAAATCCTGCCCCGGGTGGAAAATCATGCCAAGGCAGGCTAAGGTGAGACCGCCTCAGCACCCCAATCGGTCGAAAAGCGGCACTTCGCTGCACGGGCACCTCCCGTCCGCGCTTACCCTCTCATGACATTCATTCTCCGGCTACACCGCCGAAACCTGCGGCGTCCGCCGGTTCGCGGCCGGAGCGCGTGCCGGTGATGGCGGCCGCCGGAACCGAGTACGAGGAGAACCCGATGTCCAACCTTCTCGGCGCAGCTGGCCGCCTGTTCGGCGAACCGCATCCCGGAGCGGACGAAGCCCGTTTCCAGGTCAACAACACCAGCCTCGCCTATTACCAGTCGCCCTATTACCTGCTGCACAAGGACCAGCTTCAGCCCCTGCCGGCGCCGGCGGTTGATCCGCCCCGTCTGAGTCTGGCCGGGGTGCTGGGCAGTGCCCCGGTGCGCGCCCTCCAAGCGGCGAAGCGAATCACGTTTCATGCGGTGGGCGACACCGGCGCCGCCAAGCACAGCGGCCCCGCCACGGAGGCCTCGGTGGCGGACATGATGGTCGCCGACGTGGAGGCGGGCGGCCCCGGCGCGCCGGCCTTCTTCTTCCATCTCGGCGACGTGGTCTATTACTTCGGCGAAAGCCAGTATTACTACGACCAGTTCTACGAGCCGTTCCGCGCCTATGACCGGCCGATCTTCGCGATCCCCGGGAACCACGACGGCGTCGTGCACGGCTCCCAACCCGACGTTCCCGCCGCGCCCACGCTGCAGGCCTTTCTGCGCAACTTCTGCGCCCCCCACCCCGGCCGCTCCCCCGATGCCGGCTCCCTGGTGCGCAGCGTGATGACCCAGCCGGGCGTTTATTTCACCCTCGATGCGCCGATGGTCTCCATCATTGGCCTCTACACCAATGTCCTCGAAGGACCCGGCGTCATCTCCTCGCAAGGCGGCAAATACCCGATCAGCGATGCGCAACTCCAGTTTCTGCAGTCCGAGCTCAAGCGCCTGCGACCCGCGCGCCAGACGGGCCGGCGCGCCGTGATCATCGCCACCCACCATCCCCCGCTCTCCGCCGACGCCAAACACGGCGGCTCCACCGGACTCGCGCGCGACCTCGACGCGGCCTGCCAGCAGGCCGGCCTGTGGCCGGACGCCGTCTTGTCCGGCCACGCCCATCTCTACCAGCGCTTCACCCGCCGCACGGCCAACGCGGAGATTCCCTACGTGGTCTCCGGCAGCGGTGGCTTCGCCGCGATCAAGCCAGCCAGCCAGATCCCGCCGGCTCCCCACACTTTCGGCGACTGTACGCTGGAAGTCGACCCGCTCATTGAATTCGGCTACCTCACGGTGACCGTCGACATGAGCACTGCCACGAAGCAGCTGACCATCGCGTTCCATTCGCCGAAGTCCGGCCACAATGTCGATCGCGTGGTCGTGGATCTTGGCCAACGCAAGATCATCCACCCGGCGGGTTCACCCACCCCGCCGGCAGCCGGGCGGGCGCGAGCGGCACCCCGTCCCGCCCGCCGTTGAGCGCATCCGCTGATCGCGATCACTGATCGCCGTTTCGGCGATGCCCGCCGGACCTCGGGCCGGCCGCTGCTCCGCGATTGCCTTCCGCCGGCAACCCGCGTGTGCTTGGGTATCCATGAGCGACCATGTTTGTCCGTGGTGGGCGGGTTACCTGCTGGCCAATCCGGTGCGGGCGCTGCTCCAGAACCCGCAGCGTATCCTGAAGCCCTATCTGCAGAACGGGATGCAGGCGCTGGATGTCGGCGCCGCGATGGGTTTCTTCAGCCTGCCCATGGCGAAACTCGTGGGCGCGACCGGCCGGGTCGTGTGCGTCGATCTGCAGGAGCGGATGATCCGGGGCCTCCAACAACGCGCCGCCCGGGCCGGGCTGGCGGACCGGATCGACGCGCGCGTCTGTTCCCGGCAATCCCTGAAGCTCGACGACCTGGCCGGCACCCTGGACTTCGCCCTCGCCTTCGCCATGGTCCACGAGGTGCCGGACCAGGCAAGGCTGCTCGCTGAAATCAGGGCAGCGCTGCGGCCCGGCGGAACGCTCCTTGTGTGCGAACCGGTGGGGCACGTCCCGGCGGATCCTTTCGCCGCTACGGTGGCGTTGGCCCGCCACGCCGGCTTCGACGTCACCGGCCATCCGCGCGCACCCTTTTCCCGCTGCGTGCTGCTGACCGCGGCGTAATCGGCGCGTCATGAACATCGAACCTCTCGAGCCCGCCGCTCCCGTGCGTCCGGCCTGGCAGCGCGCCCTGCGCGGCGGGGAAAACGCGCTCGTGATTGTGCCGCTCGCCCTGTCGGTCGTGCTGCCCCTGCTGGAGATCGTTCTGCGCCGCCTGCACACCGGAATCGTGGGCTCGATCACCTTCGTTCAGAACTTCACCCTGATCATCGGCATGGCCGGGGCGGCGATTGCCGCGCGCGAGGGGCGGCTGCTGTCCTTCTCCACCGTGGCGAGTTTCCTCAAGGGCGGGGTGAAGACCGCCGCGCGCCTCGTGAGCAGCGGCGTGGCGGCCGCCGTCAGCGGGCTTCTGTGCGCGGCCAGCCTCAAATTCATGCTCGCGGAACGGCAGGCGGGCGGCCGGCTGGTGGGTGCGATCCCCGATTGGGCGGTGGAACTGGTGCTGCCGCTGGGCTTCGGCCTCATCGCCCTCCGGCTGGTCTGGCACGCCCCCGGCCGGTGGCGGGGGCGGCTGGTCACGCTGCTGCTCGCGGCCGCGATCAGTGCTTTTGGTGTGCTGGCGCCGGTCGCGCCCGAAAACTGCGTCGTGCCGGGCTTGGCGGCGCTGCTCATCGCCACCATCCTGGGCGCGCCCGTGTTCACTGCGATCGGCGGCGCGGCCCTGATCCTGTTCTGGGGTGACGGGTCGCCCATCGCCACCATCCCGCTCAAGCACCACTCGCTCGTCACCAGCTCGTCGCTGCCGACCATTCCGCTGTTCACGCTTGCCGGCTATTTCCTCGCGGAGAGCGGCGCCTCCCAGCGCCTGATCCGGGTCTTCCAAGCCCTGCTTGGCTCCTTCCGCGGCGGGCCGGCCATTGTGACCGCCCTGCTGTGCGCGTTCTTCACCTCGTTCACCGGCGCGTCAGGGGTCACCATCCTCGCGCTCGGCGGCCTGCTCATGCCGGTGCTGCGCTCGGCGCGTTATTCCGAACGGGACGCCCTGGGGTTGCTGACCGGCGCCGGCTCGCTCGGCCTGCTGTTTCCGCCCTGCCTGCCGGTCATTCTCTACTCGATCATCGCCAGCACCACGGTCGCGAACCTCAACGTCGCCAGCGTCAGCGCGAACAGCGTGACGATGGAGCGGATGTTCCTGGGCGGGCTGGCGCCGGGCGTGCTGATGGTCGTGCTGACGGCCTGGTGGGGCATCCGCCGGCAGCCGCGCGAAGCGGTCGAGCACCGGCCGTTTGTGGCGGCGGAGGCGGCGCGGGCGGTCTGGGCCGCCAAATGGGAACTGCTGCTGCCCGTGGTGGCCCTGGCGGCGCTTTTCAGCGGATTCGCCACGCCGATCGAGGCCGCGGCGGTCACGGCAGCCTACGCCCTGCTGATCACGACCGTGATCCATCGCGACTTGCGTCCGTTCAGGGATCTCCCGCGTGTCATGACCGAATGCGGCCTGCTGGTCGGCGGCGTGCTGCTGATTCTCGGCGTCGCCCTGGGCTTCACGCATTACCTGGTCCTCGCCCAGGTGCCCGACCAGCTCGCCGAGTGGTCGACCCACGCCATCACCTCCAAGTGGCTGTTTCTGCTCGGCCTCAACGCCGTGCTGCTGGTTGTCGGCGGGCTGATCGAAATCTACGCCGCCATCGTGGTGGTCGTGCCGTTGCTCGTCCCGATCGGCATCGCGTTCGGCATCGACCCCGTGCATCTCGGGATCATTTTTCTCGCCAACATGGAGCTCGGTTTCCTGGCGCCGCCCGTGGGCTTGAACCTGCTGCTCTCCTCCTACCGCTTCAACAAGCCGATCGTCGAGGTGATGCGCGCCGCCCTGCCGATGCTGCTGGTGTTGCTCGCCGGCGTGTTGCTCATCACCTACTTTCCGCCCCTCACGACCTTCCTGCCAAACCTGTTCCGGTGAGTTGGCGGAGCCGCGTCCAGCGCCGGCCATGCTCCGCGGCGCCCCCTCTGCCCTGGGGCCGGTTGCCGGCCACGCGCCACGAAGCCGTCGTCCTAGCGCACCACCAGCAGCGTGAAGGGCCAGACCACGGCCTCGAGGTAGACGAGCACGCCCATGAGCACGGCCAGGGCCACGCTGTGGAAGAAGACGAAGCGCAGGATGCTGCCCTCGTGGCCGAACCAGTTGGTTGCCGTGCTCGCCACCACGATGCTCTGGGCGTCGATCATCTTGCCCATGACGCCGCCTGAACTGTTGGCCGCGCCCATGAGGATCGGACTGAAGCCCGTCTGCTCCGCCGTGATCTTCTGCAGGCTGCCAAACAGCACGTTCGAGGCGGTGTCGGACCCGGTCAGGGCCACTCCGAGCCAGCCCAGCAGGGTCCCGAAGAACGGATAAAACCCGCCGGTCCGGGCCATCGCGAGCCCCAGCGTCGCATCCATCCCCGAGTAGCGGGTCACGTTGCCCAGGGCGAGCATGCCGGCGATCGTCAACAGCGAGTAACGGATGCGCCAGACGGTCTGCCCATAGGTGCGGAGCATCTCGCGAGGACCCGCGCCCATCACGAAACCCGCTACGATCGCCGCCAGCAGAATTCCGGTGCCGGTGGCGGAGAAGAAATTGAAGCTGAAAACCGCGGCCTCGGGCGGAGCGTGCCACGGCGCCACCGGTGGCATCCGCTGCACCAATTGGTGCAGGTACGGCGCGGGAATCTTCAGCATTCCGAGCCGATCGAGAACGCTGCGCAGCCGGGGTGTGCCCCAGCCGAGGAGCACGATCGTCAGCAGGGCCCAGGGCAGCCAGGCCTGCAGCAGTTGCCGGGCGGCGTACCGGGGACGCGATCCGGCCTGCGCCGCGGCGGGCGCCGGATCCGCCGGCGAATCCGCCCCCAGCGGCCAGCGGAACTCCGGCTGCCAGAACCGCAGCAAGACCACCGTGGCTGCGATCGAACAGGCGCCCGAAACGATCGCGACAAGCCACGGCCCGTGCAGGTTCGACACGAGAAATTGCGGGATCGCGAACGACAGGCCAGCCGTCAGCGCCGCCGGCCACACCCCGCGCAATCCGCGCCAGCCGGAATAGGCAACGACGACCCACGCGGGAATGAAGAGGGAGAAGAAGGTCAGTTGCCGGCCGACCATGGCGGAGACGAGGTGCGCATCCAGCCCGGTGACCTGCTCGAGGGTGGTGATGGGAATTCCGATCGACCCGAACGCCACGGGCGCGGTGTTCGCAATCAGGGACAGCGCGGAAGCATGCAGCGGCTTGAAGCCAAGCTGGATGAGGATCGCAGCGCAAATGGCGACCGGCGCGCCAAAGCCTGCCATGCCCTCAAGAAAAGCGCCGAAGGAGAAAGCGATCAGGATGAGCTGCACGCGTGGATCGGGGGCCACCGCAGCGAGGCTGTCGCGCAGCACTGCGAACAGGCCGCGCTGCACGGTCAGTTGATAGAGAAAGATGACGTTGAGAATAATCCAGCCAATCGGGAACAAGCCAAACGCCGCACCGTAGCCGGTCGCTCCGGCCGCGGCACCCGCCGGCATCCGAAAAATCCCCAGGGCAATGGCCAGCGCCACTGCCAAGCCGAGCAGCGCCGACCGGTGCACGCGGATCCGCAGGACCGCAATCGACCCCAACAGGACGACCAGCGGCAGGGCCGCCAGCAGCGTCGACAGCACGGGGCTGTGCAGAGGATCGTAATTCTGGGTCCAGACCATGCGGGCGGCTCGTCCGACCAGCCAGCCTCAGAAAACCCGGCGCCGCCCGGCCCGTCGAGCCGGAACCCGCCGCGCCCTAGCCCACCAGCAGGCTTTCGCCCGTCATCTCGGACGGCTTGGGCAGGCCCATGAGCTGGAGCAGGGTCGGCGCCAGGTCGGCCAGCCGGCCGCCGGAGCGGAGCTTCGTCTTCCCCGCCACCAGGCCCTCTCCCACCACAAACACCTCGACCTGGTTGAGCGTGTGCGCCGTGTGCGGGCTGTTCTGCCCGGGATCCCACATCTGCTCGGCGTTGCCATGGTCGGCACAAACCACCGCCGCCCCGCCCCGCTTCAGCACCGCCTCCAGCAGCACGCCGGTGCCGAGATCGGTGGCCTCGCAGGCCCGGATGGCCGCCGGCAGCGAGCCCGTGTGCCCAACCATGTCGGGATTGGCGTAGTTGACCACCAGCAGGTCGTACTGGCCCGAGAGGATCGCGTGGCGCGCCGCCACCGTCACCCCCATCGACGACATGTCGGGCGCCAGGTCGTAGGTTGTCACCTTGGGACTCGCCACGAGCCCCCGATCCTCGCCCGGAAAGGGCTCCTCCCGGTAGTCGTTGAAGAAAAAGGTGACGTGCGGGTATTTCTCCGTCTCGGCGCAGCGGAACTGCTTGAGTCCGCGGCCAGCCAGATAATCGCCGAGGATGTTCTTCATCTTCGGCGGCTTCATCAGGATGGTTTCAATGGGCAGGCCCTTCTTGTACTCCGTCAGGCCCGCGAAATAGAGGTCGAGCTTCCGGCCGCGGTCGAACTCCTTGAAGCCCTCCTCGCAAAACGCGCGGCAGAGTTCGCGCGGGCGGTCGCCGCGGAAATTGAAGAACACCACGCTGTCGCCGTCGCCGATCGGCGCGACCGGCCGGCCGTCGGCCCCGGCGATCCACGTGGGCACCACAAACTCGTCGCCCTTCTGCGAGTCGTTGGTCGGATGGTCGTAATACTGCTGCATCGCCGCCACCGCGGAGGGCGCGGTGGCCTCCGCCTTCGCGCCGGTGAGCATCGCGTAGGCGCGGCTGACGCGCTCCCAGCGGTTGTCGCGGTCCATGCTGTAGAAGCGGCCGCACACGCTGGCGACGCGGCCGACGCCGAGTTCGCCCAGCTTCCCCTCGAGTTGCCGGATGAAGCCGAGCCCGCTGGTCGGCGGGGTGTCGCGCCCGTCCATGAAGGCGTGGACGAAGATCTTCTGGGTCACGCCAGCCTCTTTCGCCAGCCGGACCAGGCCGTAGAGATGCTCCAGCAGGCTGTGCACGCCCGCGTCGGACGCCAGGCCCATGAAATGCAGTATCGCGCCACGCGCCTTCACCCGCTCGAGGGCGCCACGCCAGACGGCGTTGCCGGCGATCTCGCCGCCGGCGAGCGCCTTGGTGATCCGGACGATCTCCTGATCGACGATACGGCCGGCGCCGATGTTCTGATGCCCGACCTCGCTGTTGCCCATCACGCCCTCGGGCACGCCGACGTCGAGTCCGCAGGCATTGACCAGCGTCACGGGATAATTCGCGTGCAGCCAGTCGTCGCAAGGTTTGCGCGCCAGATGGACGGCGTTGAACTTGTCATGCGCAGGATTCGGATTCTTGCCCCAGCCGTCGCGAACGACGAGGAGCACAGGTCGGCGGATTGAACTCATGGCAAAAGGAAGGTGACTGCCCCGCGCCTCCGGCCGAAGCGCCGGAGCGCAGCGCGAATCCCATTGATGCGGTCGTGTTCCGGCCCGGGCAACGCAAAAACCCGTTCTCCGCCCGACGAGCCGCCCGCCTTCCGGCTTCATTGACCCTCCGGTCCCCCGGCGCCAGCCTTCGCCCATGCGCTCCGGTCCGATCCCTTCGTTCCTCCTGACTCTCGCCGTCGTTTCGGCCGCGGCGCTGCGGGCTGACGTCGCGTCCGTGCGC
>DATIWI010000281.1:0-2498 GCA_035519475.1 Opitutaceae bacterium | reverse complement strand
CTTGCCGGGACTCTTGCACGGACTCATGTTGACCCTGGCGTTCGAGCGGGGCAGGCTGGGCGCACCAGCTCTCGGTTGAAGCACCAATCGCTAAGATTGCGAGCGAGCGCGCAAAGAGCTTGGCGGGGAGACTCATCGGCGTTTTCCTTTCGGCTAAATCGGCCCCAGGTCTTGGGCCGGCCCGCGATGTTCCCCGCGCTGGCGCGCAGCCATAGCGGACGCGGGGAACCGCCTCAGAAGCGGCCTTGACGATGGCTCGTGTCTCGTGTGCGTCCCCTCCTCCGCCCTACTGGCCTGTTGCTAGCTTCGCGACAGAAACTAGCTACTTTCCGGCGCAAAAATCGGATTGATCCGATCCGGCGGCAAAACGACGGCGGCCCCCAGGCACCGTGTCGGTGTCCGAGGGGTCGGCGTCAGCGGCCGCGGCGCCGCCCGGGATTGGGTTACTCGACCTTGGACTGGGCGCGCGCCAGTACCACGCCGAGGTTGATCAGATTGTCTCCGAGGACCCCCAGCCCGACCCACCGCTGCATCCCGCTGTCGCCCCGATAGCGACAGCGGGTGAGCCCGTGGCGCCGTTTCAGCACGCTGATGCGCCCTTCGCATCCTGTGCGCCAGCGCTGCGCCTTCTTGAACCAGCGCTTCCTTTGTTCCCGCTTCCGCCGGGCGCTCTTCGTTCCGGTCGCGGGCACCGACACTCGTCTGACGCCCATCGCTTTCGCGGTCGTCTCGCCCGCCTTCGAGTAGAACCCGGGATCGGCCGCCACCAGCTCCGGCACCCGCCCCAACCGGTTCTGATGCACCTGGACGGCGGGCACCAGCAAGGCGCTGTCGCTGGGCCGGCGCGCATAGACCTCATAGGCGGTAATGATCTGATGCTCGGCTTCCTGGATCTTCACCAGCTTGCCGAACTCGGTGGGTTTGCTCGTCTTGCCCTTGCGAATGATCTCCGTGGTCGGCTCAAAGAGGCTGACCAACTTGCCCGCGGCGCGGGTGTCGCCGCCCAGCACCCGCGCTTTGGTTTGCCAGACCACCTGCTCGACGCGCGGGAGCATCCCCTCAAGCTCGGCCTTCAGACCGTCGACTACTGCTTGCTGCATCCGGTCCGCACCGCGTTTCACGCCGGCCGCGATATCGGCGACAAACCGCTTCGCCTGGCCCACGACCCGCCCCGTCGTCCCGAGCAACGTCTGGTACAGCGCCTTCAGCGTCGCCTTGCCCTGCTCGCTCGTGTTCCGACTCGCGCGGCCAATCGCCAGCACCCGGAGTTTCACACTCCGCGTCCGATCGCGCAGGGGGGTTCCCGCCGTCCCGGTGATCGCCGTCACCCGCTGCATCACGCGCGTGAGGACGCGCACGCCGTCGCCCAGCAGACTGCTGTCCGTCGGATAGTGAATGTTGGTCTCCACTACCGTCGTGTCCACGCGCATCTTGCGCCCCGCCACCACGTGCGCGGCCCGCGCGATTGCCACCACCCGCTCCTGCAGGCGCGCCACCGCCTCCGGCCCCACCAGCGGCGCCAGCCGCCCCAGGGTCTTGGCATCCGGCACCTTGCCCCCACCCACCCGCGTGAACTGCCGATACAGGAGATTCGTGCGCACTTCCCGCTCCAGGATCGCGAAGCTCCAGTTCCGCATGTGCTTCAACAGCAACAGCCGCAGCACCACGTCGGCGGCGAAGCCGGGCCGCCCCCGCGTTCGACTCTGGGCCCGGCGCGCGACCAACGCCTCGTACACCGTCGCCACCAGCTCGTCATCGTCCAGCACCTGGTCCACCGCCCGCATCCAGTCGTCCCAGAACTCGTCCACCTGTTCGCTCAGGAACCCGTCGGCGAACCCGCGCTGGGCTTGCCGTCGATTACGCACGCGCGGTTCTCCGCCGGGGCGCAGGGTCCGGCGACTCCGGTCGCAAGAGCCGGTGATTGAGCTCGCAGACTTCCTCCAGGGTTGCCTTGAGCTGCTGATAGTTCGCCAGCCATGTGCGGACCCGCGGCACCTGCTCGGCCCGCAGGCTGAGTTGGCGGGTGCGGCCCCCGGGGTAGCCCACGGTCAAGACCCACACCGGGTGGCCGTCGCCCGCCGCGCACTTCGGGCAACCGCGGCGGTGACGAATGACGCGCTCCAGCAGGGAGCCGCGCACAATTTCGTGCAGGTCCGGGAGGTCGCGCAAGACGCGCGTGCGGGCTCGGGTCACCTGAGATTGTTTCATCAGGACTCATGAAACACTCTGCCGCCCGTTTCCGTCAAGAATTTTCTGGGCCTCTTCGGCCGTCCCGCGCCGTCGCCTCGGCGTTGGGCGGCTGTGCACGCTCGCGCTCTCGCGGGTTGCGTGCGATCAACCACTTACCCGGCCATTTTTGCGCCGGAAAGTAGCTAAGGTGGTTCGTTGGCCATCGGCGACAGCGCGGGCAGGTGGCTCAGAAAGGTCCAGCTGCGAGGCGGCGCCCGATGGCTGCACGCGAGGCGTACTCCCCGTACGTTGAGCGTGCAGCCGCGGGC
>DATIWI010000280.1:0-35423 GCA_035519475.1 Opitutaceae bacterium | reverse complement strand
CGAGCCCCAGGTGCCCATGTCGAAGGGACACAGATCCGTGTCGCCCATGACGATCTCAATCGAATCCAGGGGTACTTCGAGATCTTCGGCCAACATCTGTGGAAGCGAGGTGATGGGTCCCTGGCCCATCTCGATCTTGCCGGTGAAGCAGGTGACGCGGCCGTCCTCGCCGATGCGGAGGTAGGCGTTGAAGTCGGCGGCCTGATCCGGCCGGGGGCCACGCGGAGTCCGGACGTCGTGCGTGGATTCCTGGCCGAGCAAGAGATCGCCGAAGGTCACGAAGACCACGACGCCGCCGCCGAGGCGCTTGAGAAAATCGCGGCGGCTGCGGAACGCGGCGGGCGCGGCGCCGGCGCCGGCCTGGATCTGCATTTCGAGAGTGTCGAGGAAGTTCATGTCAGTGTCCCCCCCTCATCGCGGTGGCGGCGGCCTGAATGGCGTCGATGATGCGGGTGTGCGCCCCGCAGCGGCACAAGCTGTCCTCCATGCCGCGGATGATCTGCTCGCGCGAGGGCTGCGGGTTGGCGTGCAGCAGGCCCGCGGCGGTGAGGATCATGCCGGGCGTGCAGAAGCCGCACTGCAGCGCGTCGTGCTCCATGAACGCCTGCTGCAGCGGATGCAGCTGGCCGTCGGGCGCGAGGCCCTCGATGGTGGTGACGTCCTTGTCCTGGACGTCCTTGGCCGTAAGCGAGCACGAGCGCATGGCGCGCTGGTTGACGAGGACCGTGCAACAGCCGCAGAAGCCCTCGCCGCAGCCGTATTTGGTGCCGGTCAGCGCCAGGTCGGTGCGCAGGATCCAGAGCAGCGGGCGATCCTTCTCCACGTTGAGGTGAACGGGCCGGTCGTTCAAACGGAAGGAAATCATATCAGGCATGCCATCCTCCTTTCCGAGGTGAGCTGTTTTCGTGCCGGGTGTCTGCGCCAATGCCAGGGTCGCGCGTACGTCTACCACCCTAAGCAACGCGCGTTGCGTCCCAAGTCAATTGCGTGGCGGGATCCTGCGGTGCGGGACATCCGCGCGGGCGGGGCCGCGACCGAATCGGCGCCAAGACGTGGGAGGGGAGAGTGATCCCAGACGGTTGCATTGAGGAGGAAGCGGGAGCATCCGGATGCAAAACGCGCGACACTCTGCGACACCGGTCCTTTAGGCCGACATAAGCGATAGTGAAGCGAGATTTCCTCCGCCATGGGCGGCAAAAAGCCCGCTGCCCGACGGGAGCTTCAGCTATTGCGGCACCCGCACCGTTGTGCCTGAATCGATGGCTCCAGGAGGATCGCCGATGCCAAGCCACTCCAACCGACCCGTTCGTCGGGCTGTTCCTCGTGCCTCCGCTTAAAACCCGGGGTTGAATCCTGCGCGAACGCGGTGCCTGGGCGCGACATCAATGGTGGCTTTCTTCCTATGATCGAACGATTCCTTCAGAGCCAGGTGGACTATTTGTTGTTTGTCACAGGACTTTCGTTCGTTCTGCTGGCGGTCACCTGTACATTCTTGCGCCAGCAACCGGCTCAACGCCTGCCGTGGGCCTGGCTCGGCCTCTTCGGCGTGACCCAAGGCCTTGGCGAGTGGCTTGAAGTGCTGGCTTTGAGTACCGGGGATGGGCCGACCTTCTTCGCCATCCGCCTCGGCATAATGGCCCTTTCCTTTTTGTTACTGCTGGAATTCGGCCGGAGCGGCGGACGCAGGCTGGGCGGCAAGGATCCCGGCGTTTGGATCTATGTCCCCTTGGTTCTTGCGGCGGCAGTCGGTGGCGCGGCCGGCCTGTCCGGGTTGGACGCCGCCGCGCGCTACGCGTTCGGACTCGTCGGAGGAATCTGGGCGGCGATCACCCTGTGGCGCGCTTCGCAAACGGAGCCCGACACCCGCCGCGTCTTGCGGATCATCGCCCTGCTCATGGGTGGTTACGCGCTGGCCGCGGCCGCCTTTGTTCCCACGGCGTCGTTCTTTCCCGCTTCGACCATCAACTCCGTCACCTTCCAAGCTCTCACGGGGATGCCGGTCCAACTGATCCGCGTTGCCCTGGCTTTGTTCCTGGCGGCGGCCCTCTGGGGGCACTACGCGCAGCGCCTGCCGATGCCGCTACGAACGGACAGGCGGCAGCACGGCTTTCAATTCACGGGAGCGATGGCGTTAATCCTTGTGGCGGGATGGTTCTTCACCAAGGCGTTGGAAAACAAGACGGTGCGCGAGGAACAAAAGGACATCCTGACCCAAACGACCCTGGTCGCCGCGGCGATCAATGTCGATCGGTTGGCCCACCTCACCGCCACGAAAGCCGACTTGGTGCATCCGGATTTCATCCGATTGCGGGAGCAACTGGTGTCCATGAGTCGGACAAATCCGCGGATACGCGATTTGTATGTGATGTCTTTGCGGGAGGGGCACATCGTCTTCGTGGTGGATTCCGCGCCGGAAGGAAGTTCTGACTATGTGGGCCCCGGGGTGCCCTATGAGCGACCTCCACCGGCCCTGTTTGCGGTCTTCGCCACGGGGCGGGCGGCGGTCGTGGGACCCTATACCGATGAATATGGAACCTTTCTCTCCGGATTTGCCCCGCTCCAGCACCCCGCTGGCCAACAGACCGTCGCGGTCATGGGACTCGACGTGGCGGCGAGCGATCTGCAGCGCGCCATCGAGCAGCAGCGGGCCCCCGCGATCATCATTACGTTGCTGATCGCCGTGCTCTACATGGTCTTTGTCGTCGTCCGGCAGCGCGTCGAGGAATCCGCCTGGCAGGTCGAGGCCAGCGAGCGCCGTCTGGCCGAAGCGCAGGAGGTGGCACATGTCGGCAGCTGGACGCTGGATGCCCGCACCCACCAGCTCGCCTGGTCGGTAGAAATGTTTCGGATTTTCGGATGCGATCCGCGGCAACCTGCGCCCGCCTATCCGGAGTGGCGGCGCCGCGTCCATCCCGACGACTGGCCGCTGCTGGATCGCAGCGTACACCACGCCATCGAAGCGGGTGCGAGCTTCGAAGTGGAGGTGCGGATCGTCCGGCCCGACGCTGCGATCCGGCATCTCGTGGTCAAAGCCAAGGTCTGGCGCGACAGCGCCGACCAAATCGTCCGGCTGCTCGGCACGGCGCAAGACATCACTGAGCGCAAGCAGACGGAGGACAAGCTGCGGAAACTCTCCCGCGCCATCGAGCAAAGCACCGCCACGGTGATTGTGACCGACCGCCGCGGCGCGATAGAATATGTGAATTCCTACTTCTCGCGACTGACCGGCTACTCATTCGAGGAGGTCCGCGGTCAAAACCCGCGCATTCTCAAATCCGGAGTGCACCCGCCGGAGTTCTTCAAGGAACTGTGGAACCAGATCCTCGCCGGCCGGGATTGGCACGGTGAGTTCTTCAACAAGAAGAAGAACGGCGAGACCTACTGGGAGTCCGCCTCCATTTCCCCCATCAAGAATGACGCGGGCGAAATCACGCACTTCGTCGCCGTGAAGGAGGACATTACAGAACGCAAGCGCGTGGCCGCGGAATTGCAGCGGGCGAAAGAGGTCGCCGAAGCAGCCACGCAAGCCAAGTCCACGTTCCTGGCAAACATGTCGCACGAGATCCGGACGCCCATGAACGCGATCCTGGGATTTTCGCAGTTGATGCAGCGCGACGCGACGCTGACGCCGGGCCAGAAACATCACCTGGACACCATCAGCCGGAGCGGCGAACACCTGCTGACGCTGATCAACGACATTCTGGAGATGTCGCGGATTGAAGCCGGACGGGTGGCGCTGAACCCGGCGAATTTTGACCTCCACACGATCTTGCACGACGTGGAGAGGCTCTTCCGGATACGAACGGACGCGAAGAAACTGCAGTTCACCGTGGAACGCGTCGGCGATGTGCCGCGATTTGTCTTCGGCGATGAAGGGAAACTGCGCCAGATTCTCATCAACCTGCTGGGCAACGCGGTCAAATTCACCGAGCGGGGCAGTGTGGCCTTGCGCGTCCGGGCGCCACGGCGGGAATCAGGCGGATTTCACGTGGTGGCGGAGGTGGCCGACACGGGTCCGGGCATGTCGCCCGAGGAGTTGGGGCGGCTATTTCAGCATTTCGAGCAGACCAGCACCGGCCGCAAGTCGGGAGGCGGTACGGGGCTGGGCCTGGCCATCTCCCGGCAGCTCGCACGACTGATGGGCGGGGATATCACGGTCAGCAGCCAGGTGGGCCAGGGGAGCATTTTCCGCCTGGAGCTTGAACTGGCGGAGGGCGCGGCGAAGACGGTCGAGGCGCGGCAGGCGGAACGCCAGGTTTTGGGGCTCGAACCAGGTCAGCCGACCCAGCGGGTGCTGATTGCCGATGACAACCGGGAGAACCGCGAGCTGCTCGCGGAGCTGCTGGGCCCGGTCGGATTCGAAACCCGCTCGGTCGGCGACGGCGAGCAAGCGGTTCGGGAGTTCCAGGCCTGGCACCCGCAGCTGGTCCTCATCGACCTGCGGATGCCGGGGACCGATGGCCGCGAGGCGATGCGCCGGATCCGGTCGAGTCCTGGCGGGGGCGCCGCGAAGATCATCATAGTTTCCGCGAGCGTGTTTGCGGAGGATCGCGACGCCGCCCTGGCGCACGGGGCGGACGATTTTCTGCGGAAGCCTTTTCGCGAGGCGGCGCTGTTTGAGCTGATCCGCCGGCATTTGCCGGTGAAGTACGTGTATCACGATGAGACGGTGCCGGAGGGATCCGCCCAACCCGCGGGACGGCCAAACGCGGTCGGCGCAGAGGCGCTGGCGCGATTGCCCCAGGAGTTGCGCGCCGCCTTGCGCGCGGCGACCCTGAACGGCGATACGGTACGGCTGAACCAGCTCTTGCAGCAGGTGGCTGGCCTCGATGCCGCGCTGGCCCTGGCCCTGCACCAGCTGGTGGACCAATATGACCACGATACGCTCACCCGCCTTTTGACTTGAAAGGAACGATAGCGATGAACCCGCCCCACCGCCCGCTCAGCGTCATGATCGTGGACGATACGCCGGAGAACCTGAAGCTGTTGGAGGGGATGCTGCGCGGCTGGGGCTATCACGTGCGCGCGTTTCCCCGCGGGCGGCTGGCTCTGGCGGCGGCGGCGAACGAACCCCCCGACCTGATCTTGCTGGACATCAATATGCCCGAGATGACCGGCTACGAGACCTGTGAGCGGCTCAAGGCGGATCCGCGCCTTGCCTCCGTTCCCGTCATTTTCATCAGCGCGTTGAGCGAAACGCTGGACAAGGTGAAAGCCTTTCAGTGCGGCGGGGTGGATTATGTGACCAAACCCTTCCAGTTCGCGGAGGTTCAGGCGCGCGTCGAAACCCACCTGAGGCTGCGCCAGCTTCAAGCGGAACTGGAAACGCACAATGCCCGCCTTGAAGAGACGGTCCGCCTGCGCACCCGCGAACTGGCCGAGGCCAAGGGGCGGCTTGCCATTCTGGACAAGGCCAAGAGTGATTTCCTTACCCTGATCTCGCACGAACTTCGTACGCCGCTGAACGGCCTCTTTGGCCTGACGGACATCGTGTTCATGGAATGTGAGGCCAACCCCGCGATCCGGGAATTTCAGGCCCCGTTTGAAGAATCAAAGCAACGGCTCCTGACCATCCTGGACGATGCGATGCTGCTGTGCCAAATCGAGGTGGAAGGGGCCAAGTTTGCGCCCCGGCCGGTCTCCCTCGACCTGATTCTGGAGAAGGCGCGGGCCAAAGCCGGCGAGTTTGCGAAATCACGCGCAGTCTCATTGGAGATCGCCCCAGGCGGCACGGGAGAGGTCAGCGGCCACGACGACCTGTTGACCAAGGCGTTCCAGGCGCTGCTGGAAACGGCGGTGAAGTTCTCCAATCGCGAAGCCACGGTCCGCCTGTCAGCCCGCCCGACACCTGCCGGGGTGGGACTGGCGATCGAGGCGACGGGCCGGGCGATTCCGCCCCCGGCCCTGCCGCGCTTCTTTGATGTCCTCGCGATCGGCGAGTCCATCACCCCCGGGGGCGATCTGGGTCTGGGCCCGCCGGTCGCGGATCGCATCCTGTCGCTTTTTGGAGGTTCGGTGACAGTGGCCAACCGCGAGCCTCCTGGAATTCGTTTTCAAATCGAATTGAAGCGTCCCGGTTCTCAGCGAGAAATGGAGCCGTAAATCTGCGGGAAACCGTGCGCCCAGTGAGATCGCCGAGCAGCGCCACGCGTAAATGGCTGAAGTACTGTGCCTACGCGGCATCAACGGAGAATCCATTCAAATCGCGGTTGAGTGCGCGCCATAAGCCAGCCGGCGGTGTGCGCGGATTTTAGCCTCCGCGATTTTCAGAGCCGACTTACGATTTGAATGAGGCGAGAAAAGGGCGTATGGGTATTACCAGTGATTCACGCGGCTAGCCCGAAGGTGATTCAATGCCCCTAGCAAGCTTCAGTAAGAAACACGAGCGCGTGGTTTTCCCCGGTCGCTCTCCTGCTTGACCAGTCGCCGCGCGACTAATCAAAACCACGCTAGTTTGTCGATGCAGATGCTGAAGGCAGCACGCGCATCCATCGCCGGCATGGCCTTCTGATGGTCTCTCAACACCTCCTGCATTATCGGATCGATTTCGCGGCGTTCCTTGCCCTCACCCTGGCGAGCGCGTTGGTGGCGCAACATTTTGTCCGTGCGAGAGCCCCTGGGGGCAGATTCTCGGCGCGCTTCTGGCTGGTGATCGTGCTCTTCGCCGCCGCCGGCGGCGCGCTGGCTGAATATTTCGGCAGCCAGGAACGCACGAGATTGCAGCAATCAGTCTCGGGGCTCGCGCCGACCTACGCCTACGAACTGGAACGGATGGGGCACGCTCAGATCACGCTGGACACGCCGCCGGACGATCCGCGCTACCTCGCCATGATCGAGGTGGAGAAGGCCTGGTTGCAGCGGAATCCACTCGTGGCCGACATCTATACCTACCGCCGGCTCGCGAACGGCAAATTCGTCTTCGTCGTCGATTCCGAGACCGACTATGATCATAACGGCCGCTACGAAGGTCCGCGAGAGAGCCGCACGCCGATCGGCACACCCAACGAATCCGCCGATGAATATGATGTCCGGGCGGCCGACGGCGAGGCCGTGTTCGACCCCAATATAACCGCCGACGAATGGGGCGTGTGGGTGAGCGCCATGCAGCCGATGTTCGATGCCCGCGGACGCGTTGAGGCCGTGCTCGGCGTGGATTTTCCCGCTGAGGGATGGGTACGTGCCATCCTCGGCGCCCGTGCCATGACGCTCTGCACGGTTTTCCTGGTAATGTTGCTGCTCGCCGGCGCCGTCCGCGTGACCCGGCTGCGCAGTGATATCGCCGAGCGCAAGCGATCGGAAGAGATCATCCGCAGGTCTGAAGAAAAGTACCGGAGCATTTTCGAGAACTCGCCCATCGGCATTTTCCAGATCACGTCGGAGGGGCGGTTTTTGACCGCGAATGCGACGACGGCCGAAATTTTCGGGTTCGCGTCGCCGACGGAGCTGCTCGACTGCGTCGGAAGCCGGCCGGACGCGTTGTTGGCTGACCCCGCGGCGCATCACGAAATGATGCGGGCGGCGGCGGAATCGGAGCGAGTCATCCGGCGCGAGATCCAGTATCGGCGGAAGGACGGGACGTTCTTCCGCGGCAACGTGTCCATCCGGAGACTGCGCGGAGCCGACGGTGATATCCGCGTTCTGGAGGGGTTCGTGGAGGACGTCACGGAGCTCAGGCAAAAAACGGACGAGATTCTGCGCCGCAATCGTGAGCTCGCCTTGCTGAACAGGGTCATGGGCGCACCCAACGCAGCAGCAGATCCGATCGCGCTCCTGGAAGTGGCCTGCCGGGAATTGGCGTCGGCGTTTGATTTGACGCAAGCCGCCGCCGCCCTGCTGAACGACGACCGGACCGCCGCCACGGTGGTCGCCGAATATCGCCCCGAAGGGCGTCCCTCCGTGCTGCACTCCACTCGTCCCCTGGTTGAGGTTCCCCTGATCCAGCAGCTGATTCAGCAAAAGCAACCCGTGGTGGTGCAGGAGCCCGGAAGCGATCCGAGCCTGGGGACGGCGCAAGATCTGACCCAGCGCCGCGAGGCGAGAACGATGCTGGCGTTGCCGCTGATCGTCGAAGACCGGGTGGAGGGCGCCCTGTTTCTGGGCGCCGTGAAAACGCGTTCCTTCACCGCGGCCGAGATCGATCTGGCCCGGAATGTGGCCAGCGAGACCGCGCGCGGGCTGGCCTTGGCCCGCCTGAGCGAGATCCGCCATCGGCTGATGAGGGCCATCGAGCAGGCGCGCGAGTGCATCTCCATCACTGACGCGCAGGGCATCATCCAGTATGTCAACGCCGCGTTCGAACAGACCACCGGCTACCGCCTGGACCAAGCCATTGGACAAACCCACCGCTTTCTCAAGAGCGACCGACAGAATCCTTCGCTCTATCGGGAGTTGTGGGCCACGATCACTGCCGGCCAGGCGTGGCAAGGGCGCATTATCAACCGGAAGAAGGACGGCAGCGTCTACACCGCCGACACCGTCATCACGCCGGTCCGGGATGCCGCGGGCCCGATCATGAATTACATTGCGACCGGCCGCGACATCACGCGCGAACTGCAGCTCGAGGAGCAGTTCTGGCGCTCGCAAAAGATGGAGGCTGTCGGACAACTCGCCTCCGGCGTCGCGCACGATTTCAACAACATCATCGGGGCCATGCTGCTGCATTTGAACCTTTTGGGGCTGGACCTGGGCTTGGCGGCCAAAATCCGCGCTGAACTCAAGGAACTTGAAGAAGCCTGCGGGCGGGCGGCGAACCTCACCCGACAGTTGTTGATGTTCAGCCGGAAACAGGCGGTGCAGGTGAAATCGGTGAATCTGGGCCAGCTGTTGGACGGCTTCCTGAAGATGCTTCGGCGGTTGCTGGGTGAACAAGTGGAGGTGGTGCTGCAGAGTTACGGGGGGCCGCTTTGGATCGAGGCGGATCCCGGGATGATCGAGCAGGTGGTGATGAACCTATGCGTCAACGCGCGCGATGCCATGCCGCGAGGTGGGCGCGTGACAATCACGACCACAGCGGTCGAGATTGATGCCGCCACAGCCAAGGAAAACGCCAAGCCCGGCAAATACGCCTGCCTGGCAGTGGCGGATACCGGCGAGGGCATGGATGCCGCGACCATGCAGAGGATCTTCGAACCGTTCTTTACCACCAAGGAGGCGGGCAAAGGCACCGGCCTCGGACTCGCCACCGTGTATGGGATCGCCCGACAACACCACGGCTGGGTGGAAGTGGAGAGCGTGGTGGATCAAGGCAGCATCTTTCGGGTGTATATTCCCCAAGCCGCCCAAGCGGGTCCCTCCCGGACGGCATCGCCTGGCTTTGCAGGGAAAAGGGGAACTGAAACCATCCTGGTCGTTGAGGATGAGAAAAACGTCCGGGACACGGCGGCGCAGTGCCTGCGCGAATTCGGTTACCAGGTCGAGGAGGCGGCGGACGGCGTCGAGGCGTTGGAGGTGTGGGAGCAACATAAGGCCGAAATCGCTCTGATCGTGATTGACTTGGTGCTGCCCGGGAAAATCAACGGATTGGAGATCGCTCAGCAGTTCAAGAGGGCCAAGGACAGCCTGAAGGTCATCATCATGAGCGGCTACATTGAGAACGTGGCACGACTGGAGACCGCCATAGCCCGGGCAAACATGTCTTATGTCACCAAGCCGTTCGCCCTGGATAGGTTGCTTCAAATCATACGGCAGAGATTGGATGAGAAGTGAGGGGGATCTGCTTGCGATCGTTGGTCTGATTCCAAGAGGGAGGGCGCTCGGTGTACTTTCTGCTCTGAATCAGATTCTCTGCGGGCCTAACAGAGTTCGTCCCGCGCTGTTTATCCCTCGGACCGGATTCCACGATTGAGACAAAGAAGGCGGTCGATCTCAACGCCTCCAAGACGATCGCTGCATCATTTTGGCTAGGTCACTTCCCACTCATTGTCAGAGTGGAGGCGCGGGCCGGGACCGGGCCCTTATTTTCTCATCGCTTCCGACGGGCGATGGCAGCGCTCCTGGTGCGTGGTCAGGGGGGCAGCAGCGCGTCGCGCCGGGCTTTGAATTCGCTGCCAGGCTTCCACTCCGGCCGGGTCTCGGCGTTGGCGGCCGCGAGGCCGACGGCGAACAGCAGCTGCGCGTCCTGGACGCCGCCCCCGAAGGTCCAGTCGGGTTTGATGGTGTCGCTGGGCTTGTGGTAGTCGTGGGCGATGAAGTCGTCGAGGCGTTGGAGGCCCCAGCCCGCCGGCTGGCCGACGAAGTCGATTCCGCTGCCGGTGTCGAGCGCGGGCACGCCGGCCTGGGCGAATTCAAAGTGGTCGGAGCGGTAGTAGGAGCCGTTCTCCGGCTTGGGGTCGGCCACCACGCGCCGCCCCTGCGCGGCCGCCTGCTCGCGCAGCAGGTCGACCAGCGTGGAATTGTCGTCGCCGGTGAGGGCGACATCGCGGGTCGGACCGTAGGGGTTGAGCCCGTCCTTGTTGATGACGGCGACGGTGCGGGCGAGGGGATAGAGGGGGTGGAGGACGTAGTAGCGCGCGCCGAGCAGACCCTTCTCCTCGAGCGACGTGAACAGGAAGAGGAGGCTGCGCCGCGGTGGCTGCGGCAGGGCGCGGTACGCCCGCGCGATGGCCAGCAGCCCGCCGACCGCGGAGGCGTTGTCGCGCGCCCCGTGGAAGATCTGATCGCCGGCACGCCGGGGGTCGCGCCCGAGGTGGTCCCAGTGCGCGGAATAGATGAGCACTTCCTCCCGCAGGCGGGGATCGGCGCCGGGGATGCGGCCCACCACGTTGCGGGTGGTGATGTCCCGCCGGCGGTTCGCGACGGTGATGGCGGCGCGCACGCCGAGCGGAACCGGACGGAAATCGCGGCGCAGCGCCGCCTGTTTGAGCGCGGCGAAGTCGCGCCCGGCGGCCTGCGCGAGCGCCACCGCCCGTTCCAGAGTGATCCAGGCTTCGACGGCGACGAGGTCGGCGTTGCCCTGCGCGGAGACGAGGCTGCACGATTCGCCGCCCCAGGAGCCGGTGACCACGCCCCACGGATAGGCGGCGGGGCCGGTTTCGTGGACGATGATGGCGGCGGCGGCCCCCTTGGCTGCGGCAATCTCGTATTTGTAGGTCCAGCGGCCGTAGTAGGTCATGGCCTTGCCGCGGAACATGGACTCGTCGAGCTTCGTGGGATCCTTCGGATCGGGAACCGGCGGGTCGCCGATGAGCATGAGGATCGTTTTGCCGCGGACATCGACGTCCTTGTAGTCGTTCCACCCGTATTCCGGCGCGACGACGCCGTAGCCGACGAAGACGACCTCGGATTCCTTGACGGAGACCTCGGTCTGCAGCCGGTGGCTGCTGGCGACGAAGTCGGTGACGGGCGTGAGCTCCATCCGGCGATCGCCAGCCGTGAAGCTCATGGCGGGCGTGGCGGCGAAGCCGGTCACCGGGACATTCTGGACATAGGTTCCGTCGGGGTTGCCAGGCTCGAGGCCGAGTTGCTTGAGCTGGTCAATGAGGTACGCGACGGTCCTGTCTTCGCCGACCGTCCCCGGTCCCCGGCCCTCGAACTCGTCGGAGGCGAGGACACGCACGTGGCGAAAGATTTCCTCCGGCGTGATGATGTCAGCCGCGGCCGGTCCGGTCGCGGCGGCGGCGCCCAGCGGCAACAGGGCAAATCCCAACAGCGGGAACAGGCGTGGTCGCATGCCAAAAGCTAGAAGACGCCGGCCGCACAGGGGAAGAATGAAAATGGCGGCCGTCGCGGCGCGCGGGTGCAATTCGCTGGCGCGGCCGCCGGGCGGACGCTAGGAAGACCGGCTTCGTGACGACGCTTTATCTCATCCGCCATGCGCAGAGTCTGCCGCAGGCCGATCAGCCAGAGCCGGATTGGCCGCTTTCGGCCGCGGGCGAAGCGCAGGCGCGGGGACTCGGCGCGGTGCTGCCGCCCCTCGGCATCCAGCGCCTGTACTGCAGCCCCTACCGGCGCTGCCGCGACACGCTGGGCCCGTTTGCGCGCGCCGCCGGGTTGGAGGTCGTGCTGGACGAGGGCTTGCGCGAGCGGCGGATCGCCGGCGGATGGATCAGCGATTTTCGCGAGGTGTGGCGCCGATCGTGGGAGGACCTCGATTATGCGCTTGAAGGAGGGGAGACGTCACGGGTGTGCCAGCAGCGCATGGTCGCGACAGTCGCCGCCATCGTGGCGCGGCATCCCGGCGAGACGCTGGGCCTCGGCTCGCACGGCAATGCCATCGCGCTCTTCCTGAGCCACGTTGACCCGGCCTTCGGCCTGGTTGAGGCGACCCGCATCCGCACGCCGGAGATCAGCAAAGTGGTGCACAGCGCGGGACGCTACGCCTGGGAGCGCGACTTCAGCGCCGGGCCGCGGTTCGAGGCCCTCGCGACGGATTTCCGCGAGACGCCCGGCGTGGTGGCGTGAGGCATTTTGGATTTCGGATACCGGATACCGGAAAGGTATGGAAGAATGTCCGAACCGGCCGGTGGCCTCCGGGATTCGGCCACCGGCTGCGGCTATCCGGTATCCGGTTTCCGCAATCCGCGATCGCGCCGGGGCGCCGCTTGACACCCCGCGGCCCCGTGCCAACCTGCGACCTTTCGTCATGGAACTCGCGCTCGACCAACCGGTGCTGGTCCTGAACCGCCTGTGGCAGGCGGTCAATGTGATCGGCGCCCGCCGCGCCTTCGCCCTGCTCGTGCGCGGGCACGCCAGCGTCGTGCATCATTACGAGGATGATTTCCGGGTCTTCTCCATGATGGACTGGATCGACTTCTCGCGGTACAACCCGCCGCTCTCCGAGCTGGAAATGGTGCGCACCGTGCGCCACACCATCCGCCTGCCCCGCGTCATCCTGCTCACCTTTTTCGACAAGCTGCCGTGCAAGGAGCTGAAGCTCACGCGCAACAACGTGTTCGAGCGCGATCGCAACCAGTGCCAGTATTGCGGCGGGCATTTCACGCGCGAGGAGCTGAACCTCGACCACGTCATCCCGCGCCACCACGGCGGGCGGACGACGTGGGAAAACGTCGTCTGCTCCTGCGTGCGCTGCAACACGCGCAAGGCCAACCGCCTGCCGCACGAGGCCGGCCTGCGCCTGATCCGCAAGCCGGTGCGGCCGAAGTGGCGTCCGGTGATCTCGCTCGTGCTCGGGGCCCACCAGCGCGAGATGTGGAAGGACTTCCTCGATCTCGCCTACTGGAACGTCGAACTCGACGAGTAGGCGGGGAAACGGTGCCGATGGCTTGCCCCGAACCACCGCCTCTGCGGCGGAATCTCCGCCGGTGGCCCGCCGTGGCGTGCGGCCTCGTACTCATGGCGCTGCTGCTCGGGCCGGCCACGGCCCGGGCCACGCGGGACGACGATCTCGTCGCGCGCATGAAGGACCGGATCAACACGCTGACGGCCCTGATGGCGGAGAAGACCGACCCGGCCGAGAAGGAGCGGCTGGCGCACCGGCTGGAAACCCTGACGCAGGAGCTGGCCATCGTGGAAAAACGGCAGGCCATCGATGCCCAGGAGCGCCAGCTGCAGACCCTGGTGCAAGCCCAGCCGCGGGAGCAGCTGCGCGGCGTCCTCCAGACGGTGCCGGCCGACACGGCGGCGGTGGGGAGCAAGCTGCGCGATTTGGCGGCCCGCCGGGCGCAGGTGACGGGCGAACTGGATGATCTGCGCCGACAGCTGGGGGAGCTGCCGGCGGCCGCGGACGATGCCGCGACCGTCAAGCGGGCGGAACTCGAGGAGGCCGCGTTTGTAAAGGACGAGGAGCTGCGCGCCCTCGCCCTCCAGCAGGAGGCGGCCGAGGTGGAGGGCGATCTGATCGCGCAGGCGCAAGTCTGGCGCGATCGGCTGCGCGCGGCGGACGCCACGGTGCATCTGTCGCTGCGGGGACTCTACGAGCAGGGCCTGGTGCTGCAGGGGGAATCGACCTCAGGCCGCCAGCTGGCGAACCGGCGGGCAAACGTGCAGGACAATCTGCACAACGCCGAGGCGGCGGTCGACCTGGCGCGCCAGAAGCAGGAGAAGTTTGACGAGGAGCTGAAACTTCTGGAAAGCCGGGCGGCCACCGCGCAGAGCCGGGCAGCGGCCGCGCCGAGCGGAACGGCGACGCGCCGGGGCGGACTCGAGCGTTTCATTGCCTCGGAGAATGCGCACAAGGAGGTCTCGGGCCAGCGCCTGGCCTTCCTGACCGCCCAGGTGGAGGCACTGCGGCGGACGCGCACGCTGCTGGAAACGCAGGAGAAGCTGAATGCCTACGGGCACCGGTTTCTTGAGGATCAGTTCCGCAGCCTGTGGATTGCCTACCTGCGGCGCCTGGGCGGGCCCGTGACGGTGGCGGTGGCGCTGGTGCTGCTGTATCTGGTGATCAGCCGCCTGGTGCTGGCGCGGCGCTACCGCAAGGAGGAGCTGTTTCTGGCCCGGCGGCTCGCCCGGTACGGCACGGTCCTGCTGGTGGCGGTGGTGGGGGCGGTGTACCTGATCGAGGACATCACCGCGCTGGCGACCACGCTCGGCCTGGTCAGCGCGGCGCTCGTGATTTCGCTGCAGGACGTCTGCGCCTCGTTCTTTGCGTGGTTCATCATCATGCTCGGCCACAAGTTCACGATCGGCGACCGGCTGGAGATCGACGGGACCAAGGGCGACGTGCTCGACATCCAGCTGCTGCGCACGACCCTGATCGAGGTGAACAACTGGCTGGGCGCCGACCAGCCGACCGGGCGCATCATCGTCATCCCGAACAACCTCATCTTCAAGACCAAGGTCTTCAATTACTCGCACGGGCACCCGTTCATTTGGAACAAGGTGGACGTGACGGTGACCTACGGCACGCCCGTGGCCGGCGCCCTGGCGCTGTTCACGCGGGTGCTGGAGGAGGAGACGCGGGAGGAATTCGCCGCCGCGCGGCACGCCGCCGCCGCCATGGAGCGCCGCTACGGCGTGGCCGACGCCGATTACCAGCCGAAGATCCACACCCGGCTGGCCGACAGCGGCGTGACCTTCAGTCTGTTCTACGTGAGCCATTACCGGCACTCGTCGGCCGTGCGCAACCGCCTCAACCGCCGGCTCGTCGCCGAGCTGGAGAATCGCCGGGAGATCCAGCTGGCCTACAACACCGTGAGCGTGCTGACGAGCCCCGCGTCGGACGGCCCGTCGGCCGTGCTGGGAACCGCGGCGGCGCCTCCGCCACCGGTCGCGCCCCGCGCCTGAGCTGATACCGGGTTTCGGAAACCGGAAACCGGATAGCGAGGGATTGACCGGCCGAAGATCGGTGTTTTCAGCTACCGGTGCGGGTGCAGGTTTCGCGGATCGGGAATTGTGATGATTGCAAGAGGCGCACCCAACAATATGTGTTGCGGGTGGTCCGGCTGGTGGAGTCGCGGCCGGACGACCGGACGTCACGGATTTTGGGCGGCCAGCTCCTCCGGGCGGGCACCTCCGTCGGAGCCAGCGATCGTTCGTCCCTCCGGGCGAAATCGCGCGCCGATTTCATCTGAGAAATGAGCACCATCGAGGAGGAATGCGACGAATCGCTCCTGTGGATGGAGGTGCCCGTCGAAGCAGGGAAAATCCCAGGGGAACGCGTCGCGGCGCTGATGCGGAAGGGCAGCGAGATCGTGGCCATCATAGTCGCCTCGATCCGATCGGCTCGGCGGCGGGACTGACTCTCCGGTTTCCGGTATCCGAAATGCCCTACGGCCGGGCCAGCGGCAGCGTGACACGCATGGTGGTGCCCTGCGGGCTGGTGGCGAGCACGCCGATCTCGCCGTGGTGGCTGCGCAGGATGCGCTCGACGATGGCGAGACCCAAGCCGGTGCCGTCGGGCCGGCCGGTCAGAAACGAATCGAAGATGCGGCCGCGGATTGCCTCGGGAATGCCGCCGCCGGTATCGGTGATGTCGATGAACACGACCGCGGCGCCGCCGCGATTCCCGGCGGCGCACCGGACGGTGATCTCGCCGCCCTCCGGCATGACCTGCATGGCATTGAGGAGAAGGTTGAGCATCACCTGCTGGAGCTGCCCCTTGTGCCCGTCGACGAGGAACGGCGGGGCCGGCGGCGCAAAGTGCAGGCGGATCTTGCTCTGGGCGAGCTTGAGGCGGATGAGCACGATGGTGTCCTCGATGATTTCCGCCACGGACCAGCGCGCGTGCAGGCTCGACGGGGTCTGGGCGAAGCTGAGCACGCGGGTGACGATGGCCTCGAGCTGGTCGAGCTTCTCGCTGATGACCCGCGTGTCCTTCCGGCGGGGGTCGCCCTCGGGGAAATCGAGCCCGAGGTGGCCGTAGAGGAGCTTGATCACGGTGAGGGGATTGCGGATCTCGTGGGCGATCTCGGCGGCCAGCAGGCCGAGCGTGGTGAGCCGCTCGCTCTTGCGCAGCGATTCCTCGCTCTGGAAGACGCGGGTGTAGAGCCGGGAGTTCTGGATGGCGACGGCGGCGAGGCTGGCGAGCGCCCCGACGAGGCGCTTCTCGTCATTGTTGAAGCGGTGGGGCTTCTCGGTGAACACCGCCAGAACGCCGATCGCCTCGTTCTCGAAGAGCAGCGGCGCGGCCAGCAGCGAGTCGAGCGGCTCCCCGTGCGGCAGGTCGATGACGTCGGCATATTCCGGGCTCTGGACGTTGTGGAATTCAATCTGACGCCGGGTGTGCAGGACCGAAGCGATGAGGCAGTGTTCGAGCGGCAGGTCCCCCGCGGGGGCGGCGGCCGGTCCGGTCGCGGCCGCCGGGTCGGGCGGAGCCGCCCGCGAAAACGACACGGGTCGGACCATCCGCCGGGATGAGTCGTGGAGGTAAAGGGCGCACAGGCGCGCGCTCATGATCTGCCGCGCCTCGCGGGTGACGGTGTCAAACAGCTCCTGTTCCTCGAGCTTGGAGACCAGCGATTGGCCGATGGTGATCAACGCCTCGAGCTGGCGCGCCTTGCCCTGCAACTGGCGGAGCTGCCAGAGGCGTTGCAGGCCGGAGGTCGCCTCGGCGGTCAGGCGGACGAGCAGGGCCAGGTCCGCCGGCGTGAAACTCCCCACGGCGTTGCCGTCGAGGTTGATCACGCCCACCACCTGGCCTTGCGCCTCCATCGGCGCCGCCATCTCGCAGCGGACGCCGGGCCGCACGGCGAGGTAGCGCGGGTCGGCGGTGACATCCGGCACCAGCAGCGGCCGGCCATGGAAGGCCACCCACCCTGTGATGCCCTGGCCGGGGCGGAGGGCGGTCTCGGCTGCGTCGGCGGGCAGGCCCTGCCGGATCTCCGTCTCCAGGCGGCCGGTGTCGGGATTGAACAGCGCGATCGAGCCGCTGGTGGCGTGAAACAGGCTGGTGAGCTCGCCGAGGATGGCGCGCATGGCCGCGGGCGGTTCCTCCGTGCCAGCCACGAGTGCCGCGATCCGAGGCAGCACCGGCAGCAGGCGGGGATCTTCCGCGTCCAGGAGCCGGAGGCCCGGCGACGCCGCGCCCGGGTCCGGCGGGCGGGCCGCCGGCACGGCGGCCCCGGCTGATGCTTCCTTCTGCACGCGGGGGCAGTTTGGGTATCGCCGGGAAAATTACGACCACGGAAACCGGCGGCCAGCCTTCGCCCTCAGCCCGCCGGTGGCGGCTCCGCCGCCGGCGGTTTGATCACCCCGGCGAGCGCGTCGCGCAACGTGTGCAGGCGGCCGGTGCCCTCGATGGGCTGGTGATCGGCGCTTTCGATATAGAACGTGTCAAGCGCCACGCCGCGTTCCGTGTTGATGCGCGCGAAGGTGATGTCGAACCCGTGATCGTAGATGGTCTTCGCGACCCGATAGAGCAGGCCGATCTGGTCATGGGCCTGGATATCGATGATGGTGCGCTGCATCGTGAGCTCGTGGTAGACCTCGACCGTCGGCGGAAAGGCGGTGTGGAGCGCGGTGCTTGCGGTCGTGTAGCGGCTGGAGGCGATCTTCTTCGCCTGCGCGACGATCTCCGGATAGAGATCCTTGTTCTGGATGAGCGCGGCCTCCACCGTGCGGGCGAACGTCTCCATGGCCGGCTGGCTTTGCACCACGCCGCGGCCGGGCTCGACGACGTAGAAGGTGTCGATGGCAATGTGGTCGGTGCGCGTGATGACCTTGGCGCCGAGAATGTTCAGACCCGCCACGCTGAATCCTCCGGCGAGCTTGTAGAACAGGCCGGCGCGGTCCCATGTCACCACGTTGACGATGGTGAGGCTGCGGTTGAGATCGTCCTTCCATTCGACGATGGGGCGGAGCGAGCTGACCGAATCCGCCTGCGTGATGGATTTCAGCAGGCGGTTGACCATCTGGATGTGCAGGGTGATTTCGTCCGCCTCCGTGTGGAGGAAATAACGCTCCGGCAGCAGGTTGAAGTGGGCGGAGACCTCGTCCGCGCTGATGCCCGGAATCTGTTTCGCGATGAGCTCCTGATGGATCATTTGTTTTCTCTCCCGATTGCGCTTTTCGACGGCATCCCCCAGCACGAGGCGGTCCAGTGTGGCGAGGAAGAGCGTGGTGTGCAGCGTGTCCTTGTAGCCATTCCAGAGTGAGGCGGCGGTGCCGCGGGCGTCGCAGAAGGTGTGCACGTAGAGATAGCGAAGCTTCTCGGCGTCGCCAACCAATTCCGCAAAGGCCATGGCTGACTGCGGGTCATCCACGTTATGCCTCTGCCAGAATCGTGCCATGATGAGATGATTTTTGATGATGAAGGTGACGAGCTCGCGGTTGCGGGCGTCGACCTGCAGGCGTTCCAGGAGCGGGCCGGCGATCCGCACGCCGTTCTCGCTGTGATCCTTGATGCCCATCGCCTTTCCGATGTCGTGCAGGAGGAGGATGAGATACAGCAGGGTCGGGGCGGACGTTTCGTGCAGCTCCCGGCGGTATTTGAGGGTGATCGGCTCGGCCTCGGTGAAGACGCGATCGAGCTCCCGGATGGCGTTGAGCGTGTGAATGTCGGCCGTATAGCGGTGGTAGAACTCGTGCTGGACCAGGCAGGTGAGCCGGTCGAAGGCCGGGATGAACCGCCCCAGCACGCCGAGTTCATGCATGAGCTGCAGGGTCGGGTAGACCGAGCCGGCCTCATCCAGGATGGAAAGAAAGCTGATGTTGGCGTCGGGCGATTCCAGCACGCGCCGGGTCATCAGCGGCAGCGATTCGCGCACCAGGGCCGCCAGGTTGAAATCGGGTGCGGCCCCGAGCTGCTGGCAGTGCCGGAACACGCGGATCAGGCGCGCCGGATCCTCCGCGAAGACCGCCGGCGTCAGCGCCCCGAGCTCCTGGCCGCGCAGCACAAAACCGTCGATCTGCTTGGTGCGCTGGGAGCGCCGCAGACGCAGGACATCGCGCAACGAGAGCAGGGAGCCGGCGCCTTCCCGGAGGGACAACGCCAGCCGGTTCTCGACGATCTTGGAGATGCGGTAGATGGCCTGCGCGTGGCGGTAGTAATCCTCCATGAAATCCTCGACGCGCTGGAGGATGTCGTGCTGGCGGTAGCCGAGGTGGTGGGCGACCCGCGGCTGCATCTCGAGATCGATGATGTCGGTGGGGCGCTTGCTGATGAAATGCAGCTCATTGCGGACGCGGAGGAGAAAATTGTAGGCGCGCTGGAAATCGGCGAGCTCCTTGCGCCGCAGGTAATGGAGGGTGTGCAGCTCCTCCATGCGTTCGATGCCGAGCTTCACCCGGGCCATCCACAGGGTGTTCTGGTAATCGCGCAGGCCGCCCACGCCGTTCTTGATGTCGGGCTCCTGCAGGAAGACGGTGTCGCCGTATTTCGCGCGCCGGGTGGCCTGGTCCGCCAGCCGGTCGGCGATGTACCCCTTGGGATCCTCGGTGGTGGCAAAGTTCCGGTACGCCTTGGCGAACGTCTCGTAGAGCGAGGCCTGGCCGGCGATGAGGTGCGATTCCAGCAAGGAGGTCTTGGTCTCGATGTTCTTGCGCGCCTCCACGAAGACCTCGTCGATGGTCCGGGTGGAGTGGCCGACCTTGAGATCGCAGTCCCACAGGATGTAGAGCACCTCGTTGACCAGGTGCTCCTGCAGCGGCTTCACCACGGCCGGCTTGGCCTTCGAGGGGAACAGGAACATCACGTCGATGTCGCTCTGCGGGCTGAGTTCGTGCCGTCCGTACCCGCCGAGGGCGATCAGGCAGACGGGGGAGGGCGGTTCGCCGCGGGCGCGGCGGTAGGCGTCGAGGGCGTAGTCGAAAAGGCAGCCCAGCATGACATCGATCATCGCGGCGCGGGCCTGGACAATCTTGAGGCCGGCCTCGCCCGCGTCGTGGTGCATGCGGATCAGGCCGCTCTCCAGGCGCAAGAAGGTCTTGCAGGCGGCCAGGCGCGCAGCCACGGGCACCTCGCCCTGGAAATTCAGGCGCTCGCGGGCGTGGAGATGGATGCGGCCGGCCATCGAACCGCCTAGTGAGTAGCAAAGCGCGGGCGGCGCAAAGCCGGAAATGCGCGCGGCGGCGCCCCGTTCGATCGCCTCCGACGGCGCGGGCGGACGTCCCTCGACCGCGCTTCGCGAGGCGCGCGGCCAGACGGTGGGGGGCGCGGGAGCGGTGGTCGGGCTCCAGTTCCGCTTCGATCAGGAAGAAGCTGGCCGTGTCGTCCTACGCGGCCGCGAGGGCCGCGGCCAGATCGACGTCCGTCCGCACCAGGTCGCCGCGGCTGGCGCCACGGTGCCGCCAGAGCCTACTTGGGTGCAGCGCTCTCGTTGGAGGATTCGACGGAAAGCTTGAGTTCCTGGTTGGCCTGGTCGATCAGGTCCTTGGCGCGCTGGGCGTGGCCCCCCATGTCAAACTCGTTGGCCTTCTGTGCCGCGGTGATCTTGTCGTAGGCCTGCGCGCAAGCCTTCTGCGCGGCGACCAGATTTGGGTGTCTCTGGGCGCTGACGTTGGACGCGGGAGTCTTGGCCATCAACAGGGCGCCGGCCAGGGTGGCGCCCAGAACTGCCGCGAGCAGGAGTCGCTTGCCGGGTTTGTTCATGGGAGTGCCTTCACGGTCGCAGCCCGCGATCGCCGCGTTAATCCTTGTCCCGCCGTTCCCAAGGCCGGGCCGGCGATCGGGCGCCGCCTCACACCCGTTTCGCGAGGCGCGCGGTCAGACGCTGGAGGGCGGGGGAGCGGTCGTTGGGCTCCAGCTCCGCTTCGATCAGGAAGAAGCTGGCCGTGTAGTCCTTCGCGGCCGCGAGGGCCGCCGCCAGCTCGGCGTCCGTCCGCACCAGGACGCCGCGGCCGGCGCCGAGGAGCGCGGGCAGCTGGTGGTAGCGCAGCGCCGCCACGTCGTTGTAAGGGCCATCCTGCATGGGGCGCTCCGTGCCGAAGCCCCGGTTGTTGAGAACGACGACAATCGGGTTCAGGCCATGGCGGACGGCGGCGGCGAGTTCGAGGCCGGTCATCTGAAAGGCCCCGTCGCCCACGAGCACGAGCGGGCGCTTCTGCCGATCGGCCATCTGCGCGCCGATGCCGGCCGGCACCGCGAACCCCATCGACGTGTAGTACGCCGGGCCGAGAAACTCCGTCCGGCCCGGGATGAACAGGTCCGCCGCGCCGAACAGGGCGTCGCCGACATCGGCGACGACGACGATCTCCGGGGTCAGGAAGGCATCGAGGCGGGCGAAGAGGCGCCGGACGGTGAGCGGCGCGCGGAGCGGACGGAGGGGCCCGAGCGCGGCCGGGCGCGGGTGGGCGAACCGCGGCAGGGTGCGCCGGCGGAATGGCGCCCGGGCCAGCGCCGCGAGAAAGTCTTCGAAGCGCACGTTCTCGTAGTTGTGCAGGCCGACCGCGATCTTCTCGCTCGTCGCATAGATCGAGCGCGCGGGGTCGAGGCGGGCGGTGAACACGCCGAGATTGATGTCGGTGAGGAACGCGCCCAACAGCACCAGGCAGTCGCTGTTTTCGACGTGGCGCCTCACCTCGGGGCGGCCCAGCGCGCCCTCGTACACCCCGAGGTAGAACGGATGCTGCTCGCCGATGACCGATTTGCCCAGAAGGGTGGCCGCGACCGGCAGGTGCGAGCGCCGCGCCAGCCGCAGGACCAGGTCCTGCAGGTGGAAGCGGTGCACCTCCACGTCGGCGAGGATGACCGGGTTGCGGGCGGCGTTGATTTTCGCGGCGGCCTCGGCCACCGCGGCGCGGAGGCTGCGCCGATCGCTGGGCTCAGCCCCGTTGCCCGGGCGATGATGCGGCAGGCCCGGCACGGTGACCCGGTCCCGGGGAAGCTCGAGGTAGACGGGGCGTTTGAACCGGAGCGCGGCGTGGAGGACGCGGTCGATCTCGGCCAAGGCGGTCTGGGGATCGGCCAGCACCGCCGAGGCGACGGTGAGCTGCTCGAACACCCTTCGCTGCGTGTCGAATTCGCGCACCTTGTGGTGGAGCAGCGGGTCGCGCGCGCGCTCGCCGATGCCGGGCGCCCCGCTGATCACGACCACCGGCGACTTTTCGGCGAAGGCCCCGGCGATGGGATTGGCCACTTTGAGCCCGCCGACGCAATAGGTGACGCAGACGGCGCCCAGACCGCGCACGCGGGCATAGGCGTCGGCGGCAAAGCCGGCGCCCTGCTCGTCGCAGGTGTTGACGATCCGGAGCGGACTGCGTTGCAGCAGGTCGTAGAAGCTGAGCACATAATCGCCGGGAATGCCGAAAACGTGCCGCACGCCGTGGGCGTGGAGACGGTGGATCAGGTAGCTGCCGATGGATTGAGGGGATTTCATGCGGCGGACGGTGGCGGGCGATCCGCGGGGCGGGGCGACGCGATCGCCCCGGCCGGCGCGGGGGGATCGCGTACAGATGCCGGAGCCTTCCGCGAACGCAAACGCCGCGGCACGATCCCGCGGCCGGCCCACTTAATCGCTTGCTCCGCCTCCCCACCGCTTTTTGACTGCGCGGTTCCCAGCCCAATCCGACCCATGCCCGAGATCGCCAAGAGTTACGACCCGCGCGACGTCGAGAAGAAGTGGTACGCCGCCTGGCAGGCCGCGGACGCCTTTGCCGGGCGCGCCGTCCCGGGCCGGGAGGCCTATAGCATCGTCATTCCACCGCCCAATGTGACGGGGGTGCTGACGATGGGACACGTCCTCAACAACACGCTCCAGGACATCCTCATCCGCCGCGCGCGCCTTGACGGCAAGGCCGCCGTGTGGGTGCCGGGCACCGATCACGCGGGCATCGCCACGCAGACGGTGGTGGAGCGGGAGCTGCGCAAGAAGAAGCTGCATCGGCGCGACCTTGGCCGGGAGCAGTTCCTCGCCCGGGTCTGGGCCTGGCGGCAGGAGAAGGGCGACATCATCCTCGAGCAACTCCGGCGGCTGGGCGCGTCGTGCGACTGGAGCCGCACGGCCTTCACGATGGATCCCGATTACTCGCGGCGGGTCCTGCACGTGTTCGTGGAGCTGTTCCGGCGCGGCAACATCTATCGCGGCCGCCGCATGGTGAACTGGTGCCCGGTCTCGCTCACCGCCCTCTCCGACGAGGAGGTGAAGATGAAGCCGGTGAAGGGCCTCCTTTACCGCGTGCGCTACGAGATCGTGGAGCGGCCGGGGCAATTCCTCGAGGTCGTCACCACGCGGCCGGAGACCATTCCGGGCGACACTGCCATGGCGGTCCACCCGGAGGACGGGCGCTACCGGGGCCTCGTGGGTCTGCACGTGTGGCGCCCGCTGGTGCGCGCGCCGATTCCGATTGTCGCCGATGCCGCCGTGGACCGGAAGTTCGGCACCGGGGCTCTCAAGATCACGCCCGCCCACGACAAGGCCGACTTCGAAGTCGGCCAGCGCCACCAGCTGCCCGCCCGCGACGTGCTCAATCCCGATGGGACACTCAACGAACTCGCCGGCCCCGGCCTGGCCGGCCTGGACCGGTTCGCCGGGCGCAAGCGGGCGGCGGAGCTGCTCCGCCAGGCCGGCGCCCTCGTGAAGGAGGAGCCCTACGAGAACAACGTCGGCTATTCCGAGCGGGCCGATGTGCCCATCGAGCCGCGCCTGATGATGCAGTGGTGGCTGCGTTATCCCCGGGTTGACGAGGCCAGGGCGGCGGTGCGCGACGGCCTCATCCGGTTTCACCCGGAACACTGGACCAAGGTCTACCTGCACTGGCTGGAGAACATCCAGGACTGGTGCATCAGCCGCCAGCTCTGGTGGGGGCACCGCATTCCCGTCTGGTATCGCCGGGGGCTCGATCGCGAGCGGCTCACCGACGCCGAGCTGCGCGATCCGGCGAAGGTGCAGGTGTCCCTCGAGGCGCCGGCCGATCCCGAGAACTGGGAGCAGGAGGACGATGTGCTCGACACGTGGGCGTCGTCCTGGCTGTGGCCGTTCGCCACCCTGGGCTGGCCGGACGATGCGGCGATGGCGCGGGCCGGGTTCGATTTCTTCTATCCGACCGCCGCGCTGGTGACCGCGCCCGACATCATCTTCTTCTGGGTCGCGCGCATGATCATGGCGGGCTTGGAGTTCGTCCGCCCGGGCGAGGCGCTGGAGCGGCGCATTCCCTTCCGCGATGTCTATTTCACCGGCATCATCCGCGACCACCTGGGCCGCAAGATGTCCAAGTCGCTGGGCAACTCGCCCGATCCGCTCGACTTGATCGACAAGTACGGTGCGGACGGCCTGCGCTTCGGCATCGTGTCGATCGCGCCGCAGGGTCAGGACATCCGGTTCGCCGAGGAGCGCATCGAGGCCGGCAAGAACTACTGCAACAAGCTGTGGAACGCCTGCCGGTTCCGGCAGATGAGCGGCCCGATGGCGGACAATTCCTCGCTCGCGACGATTCTCGCGCGACTGGAGCCGGCGAGGTTCAACGCCTCGGACCACGCCATTCTCGATCGGCTGCTGAAGGTCACGCGCGAAGTCGACCGCTGTCTCCAGGACTTCGAATTCAGCGCGGCGGTGCAGGCGCTCTACGGGTTTTTCTGGAACGACTTTTGCGATTGGTACGTGGAAGTCTCGAAGGCCAGGCTCCAGGTGGCCGAGACCAGGGCCGTCTGCCTGGCCCTGCAGGATCTGGTGCTGCGGCAGACGCTGCTGCTGCTGCACCCGGTGATTCCGTTCATCACCGAGGAGCTGTGGCAGCAGCTGGGCTACGGCACGGCTGGGACGTTCATCGAGGACGCGCGCCTCGACAACGCCTCGCAGCTCGCCACGGCGCAGGATCGCCGCGGAATCCGGATCGATGCCGGGCAGGTGGCCACGGACGATAAGCTCAAGAGCTTCGCCTCGCAGGTGCGCGCGCTGAAGGCGGAGCACGGCTTGGCGGGATCCCGCGAGGTGAAACTGAGCGTGCAGGCGCCGCCCGAGGTGATGCGGATCGTGATGGCGAACCACGACATTCTCGTCCGGGTGATTGGCGCGAAGGAGATCAAGGGCGTGACGGCCCAGCCTAAGGGCATGCCGTCTGTGGTGACGCCGCTCGGCACGGTTTCGCTCGAACTCGCGTCGACGGTCGATCCGGCGGCGGAAAAACAGCGGCTCACGAAAGAGATCGAGAAGATCAGCCAGCATATCGCCACCACGGAGGCGCGCCTGGCGAATCCGGAGTTCGCCGAGAAGGCCCCCCCTCACGTAATCGCGGGCGCAAGGAAGCAACTGGCCGATCTTCAGGCGAAGCGGTCCGAACTGGAGCGCCTGCTTAAGGCGTTATAATCCAAATTCTTATGCGACCACTGGAATAAGCGCGCATGTAACTTTACTTAGGACATGTCCTAAGTAATGGTTTGGCACCCAAAGCATGCCGACGCCAACCGCAATCACGCCTCCGCCCGCGCCGGCGGATTTGGAGCGGGCGACGGCGGAGGAACGGGTGCGGTGGGCGGTGGAGACGTTCGGTGACGGGCTGGTGATGACCACCAGCTTTGGCATCCATTCGGCGGTCATGCTGCATCTCGTGACGCGCATCGTGCCGGGGATTCCGGTCGTGTTCATCGACACCGGCTATCTGTTTCCGGAGACCTACCGCTTCGCGGAGCAGCTCGCCTCCCGCCTCAACCTCAACCTCCGGACCTATGGCCCCGGCATGACCGCGGCGCGGCAGGAGGCGCTTTACGGCCGCCGCTGGGAGCAGGGCATCGACGAACTCAAGCGGTACAACTTCCACAACAAGGTCGAGCCGATGGAGCGGGCCGTGCGCGAGCTGCGGGCCACCGCCTGGCTGGCGGGTTTGCGCCGGTCGCAGGCCGCGACGCGGGAGCAACTGGCGGTGGTGCAGGTGCAGAACAAGATCGCCAAGATCCATCCCATTCTCGACTGGGACAATCGTCGCATGCACCGCTATCTGACCGAGCACGGCCTGCCGTATCACCCGTTCTGGGAGCAGGGTTATGTCTCGGTGGGAGACTGGCACAGCACTTCGAAGCTGCTTGCCGGCATGACCGAGGAACAGACGCGCTTCAACGGCCTGAAGCGCGAATGCGGCCTGCACGAGGATTCCGGCCGGCCGGACTACCAGATTTGACCGGGCTTCCGCCCCCGGGGAAACGGCTCAGCCGGCGGCCAGCTTGCGGGCGATGTCCACCGCCGCCGCGGCATTCTCTCCGTAGGCATCGGCGCCGATGGAATCCGCGTAGGACTGCGTGATGGGCGCTCCCCCGATCATGACTTTCACGCGGTCGCGGATGCCGGCGGTCCGGAAGACCTCCAACGTGGTCTTCATCGCCGGCATGGTGGTGGTGAGCAGCGCCGAGAGTCCGACGATGCGGGCCTGCTTGGTCTCCACGGCCGACACGAATTTGTCCGGCGAGACGTTGACGCCCAAGTCGATAACCTCGAAGCCGCTGCCCTCGAGCATGGCGCCGACCAGGTTCTTGCCGATGTCGTGGAGGTCGCCCTGCACGGTCCCGATGACGACGCGCGCGACGGGCTGGATATCCTTCTGGGCGAGCAGCGGCCGGATCAGCTGGAAGACCTCCTTGGTCGCGCGGGCGGCGAGGAGCAGCTCCGGGACGAAATACTCCCCGGCCTCGTACAGGCGGCCGACCTCGTCCATCGCCGGGCCGATGGCGTGATTGACCAGATCGACGGGATCGACGCCGGCATCCAGGGCGAGGCGGGCCGCGGCGGCCGCGCCGGGGGCATTTCCGGTCAGGACCGCTTGATGAAGCTGGGTGAAGTCATGCATGCGAGGCGGATGGTTCGCGGTTTGAGCTGGCGACGGACCGGATTTGCGAGCCAAGCCCGTCGGCGGGGAGATGTCATGAAATCTGACGAATCGCCGTTGGCCAAGCAAGAAGCGTCATCGGCGCATGTGGCAGCCGACCAGCGGGCAGCGCTCGCAGGGCGACAGATGCACCCCGACCGCCTCCCGGGGCCCCAGGCCCACGATGCCGGAGATGGATTTCAGCGGATGCATGAGGAGCGAGGGAAGAAGCGAGATGCCGGCCGCGTCAGCCGGTGCCAGTTGGAAGAGCGTCCGCTGCTGTGTTAGGTCCATGCCGCAGTAGCCGGGGCTGTATCTCAGGGTAAAAGCCTCCCCGGGGCCGAGTTCGGAGGCCAATTCTGCCATCAGGGCCTCGGCGGTGGCTTCCGCCGCCCATGATCCAATGGCATCCAGCGCCAGGCCGGCCAGTGCATCCCCGTCGCGGCAGCGCGCTTCCGCCCGCCGCGTGATTTCGCTGCCGATAGTGACCATGAAGACGGCGATGCGCTTGGCGCCGGTCAGAAACTCCCCGACGTCTCCGACGACCGTCATCCCGCCTATCTCCAGGGCGCGCGCGCCCAGCGCGGTGACCGGGTAAAGCGCAAAAGCGCCGCGTGGCTGGAGCAGCGGCTGCGCGTCCACAAGCGTTTGCGCGACGGTCCGCCGCACATCCGCCGGAGGTGCCGCGTCCGGCGGGTACCCCAGGCTCCGGAGGATGTCGGACATATCCAGCGCTTTGATCCGCGGCGCGAGCACCCTGCTCACCAGCGGAGCCCGGGCAGGGACCGGCGCGCGGCTGCCGTCGTTTCTGGGTAAGGGCGGTGCGATCACGATCCTGGGGCGCCAGATTTTTGGGAAAGAGGGTCGCCCGCAGCATTGGCCCGCCCCCGGGCCGACACGAACAAATTCTCGTCCGCAGTGCTCCGCCGCCACGGCATCCACCCACGGCGGCAAGCCCGCGCTCCGCGACGAACTTCACGTCGATTCCGGATGACGCCGGCGATAAGCGCGCATCACGCACAGCACCACCGCGGTGCCCGGCGCCCAGATGGCAAGAAAGAAGCCGCCGGCCCGACCGCCAGCGTACACCAGCTGCCAAGGGGTGTGGCCCGTCGAAAAAACCAGACCGGCCAGGAGAAACAGCGCCGCCCCTGCCAGCGCGCCCGCCGCCACCATCGCCGCCGTCCAGAACAGGAAGTAGAGCGCCCAGTGGAGTTCGCGGAGATTCATCGCGGCACGCGATATTTGAGCAGCAGGGCGTGCGCGCCGAGCTTCTCGACGGCTTGGAGTTCCAGCCGGACGTCGGCCGGACGGGCGAGGAGCGGAGTTCCGTCACCAAACAGCACGGGCTCCACCGTCAGCCAGACCTCATCCACCAGGCCGGCCTCGAAAAAGAGACTGTGCACGTGCGAGCCTCCGAGCAGGGCGCACCGCTGGACACCCCGCGTCTGCAGCATCGCGGCGAGGGCCGCCGGCGCCGCATCCGTGAACTCCAGCGATCCGGGAATCGCGTCCGCCGCATAGCGCGCCGGCGAGCGGGTCATGACCAGGCGGATCCGGAGACCCGGCAGCCGGTTCCGGATGAAATCGCGCGACACCCGATAGGTTTCCCCGCCAAAAATGCCGGCGTCGAAGGCCGCGAGGGCCGTGCGGAAATACGCCTTGTCCTCGGGCGAGGTGAAGGCCGTGCCGGGTTCCGCGTGCTTGGTGATGAAACCGTCCAGCGACTCGGCGGCGATCAGAACGATGCGCATGAGCGGGAGGGTAGCGGATCGGCGGATGCGGGCAAGCGCGGGCGGGGGTCGGTCGTGGGCAGTTTGCCCTGTCATTGCGGGGCCCGGCGGATCACAACGGCGCTTGCCAGCGGCTCAACGGGCGGCCTAGCGTGGCCCCTGTTCCCGCATGAAACGCGCCCTCATCACCGGCATCACCGGCCAGGACGGATCCTATCTCGCCGAGGTCCTGCTGGCCAAGGAGTACGAGGTCCACGGCGTCATCCGCCGGGCCTCGACGTTCAACACCAGCCGCATCAATCATCTGTATCAGGACCCGCACGTGAATGGCGTCCGGCTGTTCCTGCACTACGGGGATCTGGCGGACCCGGTGCAGATGGTGAAGCTGCTCTACGAGCTCAAGCCCGACGAGATCTACAACCTCGGGGCGCAATCCCACGTGCGCGTGTCCTTCGACATCCCGGAATACACCGGCAACGTCGACGGCCTGGGCACCCTGCGCATCCTCGAGGCGATCCGCGAGGCGGGCCTCGTGAAGAAGGTCCGGTTCTACCAGGCCTCGTCCTCGGAGATGTACGGCAAGGCGCAGGAGGTGCCGCAGACCGAGCGGACGCCGTTCTGGCCGCGCTCGCCCTACGGCTGCGCCAAGGTCTTCGCCTACTGGCTCACGGTGAATTACCGCGAAAGCTACCGCCTCCACGCCAGCAACGGCATCCTCTTCAACCACGAGTCGCCCCGCCGGGGCGAGACGTTCGTGACGCGCAAGATCACCCGCGCGGCCGCGCGCATCAAGCTGGGGCTGCAGGACCAGCTCTACCTCGGCAATCTCGAGGCCCAGCGCGACTGGGGCTACGCCAAGGAATACGTCGAAATGATGTGGCTGATGCTGCAGCAGGACAAGGCGGACGACTACGTCGTGGCGACGGGCGAGACGCACAGCGTGCGCGAATTCTGCGAGGAGGCGTTCAGCCTGGTGGGGCTCGACTGGGCGAAGCATGTCCGGCACGACGCGCGCTACGAGCGGCCCTCCGAGGTCGACCTGCTGATCGGCGATTCCAGCAAGGCCCGGCGCCAGCTCGGGTGGGAGCCCAAGGTGCGGTTCAAGGAGCTCGTCAAGATCATGGTCGAGTCCGACCTGGAGCAGGCGCGGCGCGAGGCCCAGATCGCGAAACTGCCGAAGCAGTGAGGGCGCGCGAGTGGTAAGGTGCAAAGGTGACAAGGTGCGAAGAAAGGGCTGTCGAGTGGATTCAACCGAGGGAGGAGAACCATGCCTCTGGCTAAGCGATTCGAGGAACTCGAGGTCTGGCAGGCGGCTCAGAATCTTGCGGTCCAGCTCTATCCATTTTTCGGGCCGGACAGCCCCGCGGTGCGGGACTTTGCCTTCGTCAATCAAATCCGGGCAGCGGTGGTTTCGATTTCGAACAACATAGCCGAGGGTTTCGAATGCTCGTCATCCCGGGAGTTCGATCGCTTCTTGGTGATCGCCAAACGTTCCTGCGGCGAAACGCGCAGCATGCTCTGGCTCGCTCCGCGTCTCGGGTATCTGCCGGCGGACCGGGCCGCCGGGCTGCGGGAAACTGCCGAGGTTCTTAGCAAACGGATCGCCGCACTGATCCGCAGCGTGCGCGGCTAGACCGCTTTTCACCTTTCTACCTTCTCGCGTTCGCACTTTCGCACTCTACCATCTTTCACTCATGCGTCTTTACATTGCAGGTCACCAGGGCATGGTGGGATCGGCGCTCACCCGGCGCTTCCGGCGGGAGCCCGGGGTTGCCCTCGTGCTGCGGACCTTTCAGGAGGTGGACCTCACGCGGCAGGAGGCGATCGAGGCCCTGCTGGCCGCCGAGAAGCCCGATGCCGCCATCATCGCGGCCGCGCGGGTCGGCGGGATCCACGCCAACCAGACGTATCCCGCGCAGTTTCTCTACGACAACCTCGCCATCGCCACGAACACCCTGCACGCCGCGTACCGGCAGGGCGTGCGGCGCGTGCTCTTCCTGGGCAGCTCCTGCATCTACCCCCGCGAGGCGCCGCAGCCGATGTCCGAGGAGTGCCTGCTCACCGGCCCGCTCGAGCCGACCAACGAGGCCTACGCCATCGCCAAGATTGCCGGCCTGAAGCTCTGCCAGTACTACCGCCGCCAGTACGGCGTGCTGTTCCACTCCGCCATGCCTACCAACCTCTACGGACCGGGCGACAACTACCACCCGCAGGACTCGCACGTGCTGCCGGCGCTCATCCGCCGCTTCCATGAGGCGCACGCGGCCGGCCAGGCGGAGGTCGCAGCCTGGGGCAGCGGGCGCCCGCGGCGGGAGTTTCTGCACGTCGACGATCTCGCCGACGCCTGCGCGTTCCTGCTGGGCCGCGCCGACCCGCCCGACTGGATCAACATCGGCACGGGCGTGGACGTGACCATCCGGGAGCTGACCGAGATGGTCGCGGCGGTCGTCGGTTTCAAGGGCCGCATCGCCTGGGACGCCACCAAGCCCGACGGCACGCCGCGCAAGCTGCTCGATGTCTCCAAACTGGCCGCCCTTGGCTGGCGGTCCCGGATCGGCCTGCGCGAGGGCTTGGAGCAAACCTACGCGAGTTTTCTGGCGGAGAAGGCCGCGGGCACGCTGCGGGGATAGTCGGAAGGAAGAAGGAAGATGGAAGAGGGAAGAATACGGATTTGAATGCGCGGTGCTTCGCCGCCTGGTGGCGCCGGCGACTTCGGCATTCTGTGTCCTGCCTTCTGCCTCTTCCGAATCGCTTGGCAATGCGCGGATAATCGCCTATCGCCCTTACGATGGCTGATCCTCTCGAACTGGAGCCGGCGGACGACGCGGAAGGCGGTCCGCGCAAGCCATTCCTCGAACACTTGGAGGATCTGCGCCGGGCGCTGCTCAAATGCGTCATGGTGATCCTGCTGGCGCTGTTGGTCTGCCTGTTCACGGTGAACCGGATCGCGTCGATCCTCGAGTATCCGATCCGGCGCATGCATTTGCTCGACCCGCCGAAGCCGACGGTGACGTTCGAGCTCGGCTCGGTGCGGTTCGGCCCGTACGAGGTATCCCGCGACCAGTTCGGCGCCCTGCCGCCGGGCGAAACTCCGCACGTGGTCTACAAGGTGGGCATGGCGAAGGTCGGCGATGAACAGGTCGTCACGCTGAAGCCGGATCCGCAGGCCGATCCGGGGGCGACCCGCATCAAGCTGCGCAATCTGAACCCCGCCGAGGGCTTCATGGTCGCCTTCCACATCGCGCTCTACGCCAGCTTCGTCGTGTCCGCGCCGTTCTGGCTGTACTTCGTCGGTCAGTTCATCCTGCCGGCGCTGCACATCCGCGAGCGGAAGTTCCTCTTTACCTGGCTGGGGTGGGGCGTGCTGCTGTTCCTGCTGGGGGTGCTGCTGACCTATTTCATCCTGCTGCCGCTCGCGCTGCGGGCGTCGATCCAGTACTCCGCGTTGCTCGGCTTCGACGCCTATGAATGGCGGGCGGACGAGTACATCCGGTTCACCTGCAAGTTCCTGCTCGGCATGGGGCTGGGCTTCCAGTTTCCGCTCGTGGTGCTGACGCTGGTGAAACTGGGCATCCTCGGCTACAAGCAACTGGCGCATTTCCGGCGCCATGTGATCGTGGGCGCCTTCATCATCGGCGCCATTCTGACGACGCCGGAGGTCATCACCCAGGTCGCCATGGCGATCCCGCTCTGCCTGCTCTACGAGATCTGCATCTGGCTGGCGTGGTTCTGGGAACGCAAGAAGCGGCGCGAGGCGGCCGCGGCGGCGGTGTAGCCCGCCGGATTTTCCCCTTGCGCTGGCGGCCCGGCTTTGCCGCGATTGCGGGCCTGCCACCCTCGTTCTCCTTCCCCTTTCACCTTCACTCTCACTTTGCCGCCCATGATTGCGCCCGAAACCCTTTCCTCGCTCGAAAACACCAAGAAGCGCTCCGGCCATCTGTGGAGGTTTCTTTGACGTCGAACAGAAGCAGCGCGAGATCGGCGCCCTCGAGGCGCAGATGGCCGCCCCGAATTTCTGGGACAGTCACGAGCGCGCCCAGAAGCACATTGCCAAGCTGAACGGCCTCAAGCGCGCCATCGCCGGCCTGCTCGAGTTCAACAAGAAGCTGGCGGACGCCGAGGTCATGGTCGAGCTGGTCGAGGCGGCCGCCGGTGCGGAAAAGGAGCACTATGGCCGCGAGCTCGCCCACACCGTCGCCGCGCTCGTGGCGGACATCGACCGGATCGAGCTCCAGAGTTTCCTGAGCGGGCAGTTCGACCGCAACAACGCCATCCTCAGCATCCAGGCGGGCGCCGGCGGCACCGAATCCTGCGATTGGGCCGACATGCTCTACCGCATGTACAACCGCTGGGCCGAGCGCCGCGGCTTCGGGGTCGAAGTGCAAGACGTGCTCGCGGGCGACCAGGCGGGCATCACCAAGGCGACCATGCTGATCAAGGGCGAGAACGCCTACGGCTACGCCAAGGCCGAGCGCGGCGTGCACCGGCTTGTGCGCATCAGCCCGTTCGACGCCAACAAGCGCCGCCACACGTCGTTCGCCGCCGTCGACGTCATTGCCGAGATCAACGAGGACATCGCCGTGGAGATTCCGGAGAACGACATCCGGGTGGATGTCTACCGTTCCTCGGGCAAGGGCGGCCAGGGCGTGAACACCACCGACTCGGCCGTGCGCATCACCCACCTGCCGACCGGCATGGTGGTCGTCTGCCAGAACGAGCGCTCGCAACTCAAGAACCGGGCCAGCGCCATGAGCGTGCTCAAGGCGCGGCTGTACGAGAAGCGCCTCGACGAGCAGCGCAGCGAGATGGAGCGGTTTTATGGAGAGAAAGGGGAGATCGGCTGGGGCAGCCAGATCCGCAGCTACGTGCTGCAGCCCTACCAGATGGTCAAGGACCTGCGCACGGGCCTGAGCACCAGCGACACCCAGGGCGTGCTCGACGGCGACCTCGACCGTTTCATCTACGCCTGGCTGCGCGCCGGCCAGCCGCGCCACCGCAACAAGGACATTCAGATGGACGAGTAGATCATCGCGCCGGATCCCGGAAGCCAGAAATCCGGACTCACTCGCTTGCGTCTCCCGATCGCTGGCCTCTTTCTTCCGACCTCCGACCTCTGACTTCCGACTTCTGCCTTTCGCCCTCTACCTTCTGCCTTCTCCCTTCCGCCCGATGCTCGCCTACGAAGCCATCAAGTCCGCCCTGGACGCCCAGCCGCTGTTTGAGGCCAAGACGTGGCGGCTCTCGCCCGAGGCCTGGCCGCTGACGCGCGAGCAGGTGGCGGAGCTCGAGCAGATCGGCACAGCCTGCCTGGAATTTCACCAGGCCCTGGAGACGCTCTACCTGCGATCGGTCGCGGGAAGAAACCTGCTGCGCAACAAGCCGCTGGTGGCGCCGTGGGTGGCGGAGTACCTGGACCGGGGCAAGCCGGCCAGCCTCGTGGAGCACGCGCGGGACAACCGCCTCCGCGGCCAGCTTCCGCCCGTGCTCCGGCCCGACCTCCTGCTGACGGACCACGGTTTCGCGCTCACCGAGCTCGATTCCGTGCCCGGTGGCATCGGCCTCACCGCCTTCCTCAACCGGCTCTATGAAGGGGAGGAACCTGGTTCCAAGTCCCAAGTCACAAGTCCCAAGGATCCAGGTCCGAGAATCCCGGCCCATGAGGTCGCGGACACGGGCGGAGTCGGCGGCCCTGCACCTGCAACCTCAAACCTTAAACCTTCAACCCTAGACCTTGTCCCCGGGCGCAGCGCGATCGTGGGCGCCGGCGATGCCATGGTCGAGGGCTTCTACCAGTCGCTGGCGGCGTGGCTGCCGCAGAAGCGCACGCCGTTGCTTGCCCTGCTGGTGAGCGACGAAGCCTCCACCTACCTGCCGGAGATGCAATGGCTCGCGCGGGAACTGCAGCAAAAGGGGCGCCGCGTCGTCTGCCTGCGGCCCGAGGCCGTGTTTCCGCTCGGCGGCGCCTTGTTCTTCGACGTCGAGGGCACACCGGAGAAGATCGACATCATCTACCGCTTCTTTGAGCTGTTCGATCTGGGGAACATCCGCACCGCCCGGTATTTCTTCGAGGCCTGGCACAACGGCGAGGTGGTCATCGCCCCGCCCATGCGGCCGTTCCAGGAGGAAAAGCTGGCGCTGGCACTTTTCCACCACCACCTGCTGCAGGACTTCTGGAGCGAGCATCTCGGCGGCCGCAGCCTGAAACTGCTGCGCCAGCTGATTCCGATGTCGTGGGTGATGGACCCGGCGCCGCTGCCTCCCGGCGCCGTGCTCGACGGCCCCCGCGTGGGCGGGCGCGCCCTGGCCGATTGGAGCGAACTGGCGCAGGCGTCGCAGAAGGAACGCGATCTCATCATCAAGATCAGCGGCTACCACGAGACGGCCTGGGGCGCGCGCAGTGTGGTGCTGGGCAGCGATTGCTCGCGCGAGGAGTGGCAGGCGGGCATCGCCCACGCCCTGCAGCTGGCCCCGGCCAACCTCCACGTGTTGCAGGAATACCAGAAGCCGCGGCGCGTGAAGCATCCGGTTTATCACCCGGCCGGACCGCCCGGCGAAGCCCGGCCTGCGGTGGCGAAGGAGGTTCCATCCTCCGTCGGCGTCGCGAAGGAGGACCTGTCCTCCGTG
>DATIWI010000279.1:0-49375 GCA_035519475.1 Opitutaceae bacterium | reverse complement strand
GGGAACCCGGAGGCGTTGACGCAGCAGTGCCTGGCGGCGGCGACGCGGAAATCGTTCGACGCGCTCCGGGCGGCCCACGTCGCAGAAAACCAGCGGCTGTTCCGGCGGGTGGCGCTCGACCTCGGGGTGAGCGCCGCGGCCCGGCGGCCGACGGACGAGCGCATCCGCGACTTCGCCGCAGGCGGCGACCCGCAACTGGCCGCACTCTATTTCCAGTTTGGCCGCTACCTGCTCATCGCCAGCTCCCGCCCGGGCGGGCAGCCAGCGAACCTGCAGGGTCTCTGGAACGAGAGCATGAATCCGCCGTGGGGCAGCAAGTACACGATCAACATCAACACCGAGATGAACTACTGGCCGGCCGAGCCCGCCAACCTCGCCGAGTGCGTCGAGCCGCTGGTCGCGCTGGTGGAGGACCTCGCCCAAACCGGCGCCCGCACGGCGCGGGAGATGTACGGCGCGCCCGGCTGGGTGGCGCATCACAACACCGACCTGTGGCGCGCCACCGCCCCGATCGACGGCCCGCAATGGGGCATGTGGCCGACGGGCGGCGCCTGGCTGTGCCTCCACCTGTGGGACCATTACGCGTACTGTGGCGATCGCGCGTTCCTCGCCAAGGTCTACCCGGCGATGAGGGGCGCGGCCCAATTCTTCCTCGATACGTTGGTGGAGGAGCCGACGAATCATTGGCTCGTCACCGATCCGTCGCTCTCGCCGGAGAACACTCATCCGTTCGGCGCGTCGGTCTGCGCCGGACCGACCATGGACGAGCAGATCCTGCGCGACCTCTTTGCACACTGCATCCGGGCGGCGGAGATTATGGGAGTGGACGCCGACCTTCGCGCGCAGCTCGCCACCGCACGCTCCCGCCTCGCTCCCAATCAGATCGGCCGGGCCGGCCAATTGCAGGAATGGCTCGAGGACTGGGATCTGCAGGCACCGGAGCCCAACCATCGCCACGTCTCGCATCTCTATGGCCTGTATCCGAGCCAGCAGATTTCGCTGCGCGGCGCGCCGGCGCTGGCCGCCGCGGCCCGCAGGTCGCTGGAGACTCGCGGCGATGAATCGACCGGCTGGGCCACGGCCTGGCGGATCAATCTGTGGGCCCGGCTGCGCGACGGCGACCACGCCTACGACATCCTCCGCTTCCTGCTCAGCCCGGAGCGCACCTACCCCGACATGTTCGACGCGCATCCGCCCTTCCAGATCGACGGCAACTTCGGCGGCACCGCCGCCATCGCGGAGATGCTGCTGCAGAGCCGCGAGCCAGAGAACGAAGACCAAGCCGCGGACTCCCGTTATGAAATCGAATTGCTGCCCGCGCTGCCCAAGGCCTGGCCGGCGGGCTCGGTCACCGGCCTGAGGGCACGCGGGGGATTCGAGGTCGATGTCACGTGGACGAACGGCGCGCTGACCGCCGCCACCGTCCGTTCGCTTCTCGGAAATCCCGTCCGCCTGCGTTCGGGTGACGCAACGCGTGACCTCGCGCTCCCCGCTGACGGGACGTTTACATGGGACGGCAGGTAGCCCCCGGGTCGGGGATCACGATGGGCGGCCGGCGCTGCGGCGTGATCCAACCGGCGTCGCTCAAGTCGATGTTGCCTCCGCCCAGACGAGCACTGTGCCGTCCTTGCGGTCCGGCTGGGTGCCGGGCCAGTCGGCGGAATACGGTTCGCCGGTCGCCGGGTCGAGCCCCACGTACCGGTGGGTCTGGAGCGAAAGCAGCATGCACTGACCGCGCAGCAGGTCCTGCCATTGGAAAAGGCTGCCGTCGGTCTCCTGCTTGTGCAACTGGAGGTCCGCGGAAAGTCCGGCGCCCACGACCGTGACGAATCCGCTTCCGTTCATCGCCTCCAGCGCGACCCGCCCCCGCCCGCGATCATACACCCGAAAGCGGGCGCCGGGTCCGTCCGCCTCCTTCGAGCCGGGGCGGGCCCAGTGCAGCATTCCGAGCGGATTGACCCACACGGCCGTGCCGTTCGCCAGGTTCGTCAGCGTGATGACCTTGCCGACCGGCAGATTTTGGGTCCGGTCGGCCAGCGGTTCGGCGACCCGGAAGGTGGCGAAATCGGCGTAACCGCCGTCACGCCCCGCGGTGTTGAAGGCGAAGAGCGCGTAGCGCACGCCCTGGAACGTCTTCAGCTGATAGGGCAGGCGGATTTCGTCGCCGACCGGGGTGAAATTCACGCCGTCGACGCTGTAGCTCAGCCGTGCGAGATCGGCGTCAAAGTCGCCGGCAGCCCGGAGGCTCACCCGGCCGGAGGCCAGCGCCGTGTCGATCGTCTGGTTCGTGAATTGGTTGTACCAGCGAAGGACAGGGCCCGTCTCCGTGCGGGCGATCCCGATCCAGGCGCACGGCATGTTGAGCAACGCGAGTCCGGCGATGTCCCCGACCTGCAGGCCGGAGGCGTCGAGCACAACGGTCGCGGACGATTCCGGGCCGATCGCCCGCTGGGTGAGCGTGTTTCTCGCCCAGAGGAATTGTGCCGCCGGCAGCGTGTGCAGCCGCAGCACGCCGGGCTTTTCGGTCAGCGACCATTTCGCGTCGACCGGCACGTGATTCCATTGCCAGATCGGCTGAAGTCTCGGACCGGCGAAGTCGTCGCTGCGCCGGTAAGGTGCGGTGGGAGGCACGTCGACGCCGACGGCGGGCTTCATCCAGGTGCGCGGCGAACGGCCGAGATTTCCCGGCAGGCCGAAGTACGGCCAGCCGTCCTGCCAGGTGACCGGCGAGAGGAATGTCGTCCGGCCGACCGAATGGAAATCCATCATTGAAAAGCCCCACCAATCGCCATTCGGCAGGTCGACGATGCCGCCTTGGTGCAGCGGCACCGCGCCGAACTCGTTGTCGCCGGGCTGGAACACATCAAACTTCGCGCCCGGCCCGGGGACCGGCGTGCCGATGCCGACGTTTCGGACCCACCACCCACGCTGGTACCCCATCGTCTCGCGCGCGCTGATGACGGCCGTTTCGTAGGGGCCCGTGGGGCGGTCGGCGCGGGCGCACTGCATGCGGCCGACGGGCGCATAGTTCGCGCTGATGATGTAGTACTTCCCGCCGATCTTGTAGAAGTGGTGCCCCTCGCCCATGGCATTGCCGGCGGGAATCAGCACCCGCCTCGTCTCCGGAATGATGTCGCTGAGGTCCGGACGGAGTTCGGCGAACATGACTTCGCTGTAGCTCCAGACGGCGTAAATCCTGCCGTCGTCATCGAACAGCACCGACAGATCGTGCAACGAGCTGCCCAGCTCCGTCTGCGTCCACGGCCCGGCCGGGTTGGTGGCGCGGAAGACTTGGGTCTTGCGGCCGTTGACGTTGGAAAAGATGTAGAACGTGCCGTGGTGATAACGGATGCACGGGGCCCAGATGCCCTGGCCGTAGATTTCGCGGCCGCTTTCCAAACGGTCTTCCGGACCGAAATCGAGCCGATCGCAGGCGTAGCTGAGGAATTCCCAATTCACCAGGTCCCTCGAGTGCAGGACGACGAGCCCGGGCATGGTGTGCATCGTGGTCCCGGCGAGATAGAAGTCCCCGCCGACGCGGATGATGTCGGGATCGGAGAATTCGTCGTAGAAGAGCGGATTGGTGTACGTGCCGTTGCCGTTGTCAGCCATCCAGGTGCCATGGGCTGGCGCCGGCGGAGCTGACGAGGCGGCATCCACCGGGTGAATCCCCGACACGGTGGCGAGCGCGAAGACGGCGATGGCACGCAGAGGCGGCGAGACGATTTGGGTCAAGAGGCGCTTCATGGAGCGCAGGTCTTGGGTTCGGCACAGCGGGTCGGCGGGTCGCAGCGGCGGGCCGGATCGTGCGTCAACGGCGGATGGCGTGCCTGTATGCAGCGAAGTTCCGTCACGGCCGATCCACGCCCACGACGATCTGGGTGAACGAATGCGCCGGGAAGACGTAATGGAGTGTCGCGCCGCTCGCCGGCACCTGCTCGGTCTTGGGCAAGTAGGTGTCGCGGGCCTCGTAGGCGTAGGGTCGGTTGCTGGTATCATCGCTCGTGACGAGGCTCACGGTCGCGGTGCCGGTGAAGGTGCCCGTGACGCTCCGGATGTCGGTGGCGATGGCCTGGTCCTTGTGGCGGTTGACGACATTGATGACGACCTGCCTGGCCGATGGGTTGTAGACCGCCGACACGTCGAGGTAGGGGATCTGCGTGTAGTAATCGCTCGTGCGGAACGTGTCGCAGCCGACGAACACGTCGAGTGCGGCGCCGCGGCACCGCGTCGAGAACAGCTTGAAGGTGTAGAACGACGGTGACTTGTAGGTCGCGTCCGTCTTCGGGTCGCGACCCAGGATGGAGGTCAGCAGGGTGAAGTTCGCCATCTTGAGCACGTCGGCGTGGCGGAGGAAGGCGTTGAAATACTCGGCGATCGCCAGGGTCGACAGGTGGCCGCCGCGCCACGGAGGCGCCCACTCGTCGAGCGAGATGGACATCGGCTTCTTCTTCTCGACGGCGGAGACCGCCTTGATCTGCCCGGCGGTGATGGTGATCTTTTCGTCGAGGTCCATCGCGCGCTGGCCCAGCAGGACGTAATAGTCGTCGGAGTTGTCCCAATAGCGGTGGATGGAGAGGTAATCGGCGACTCCGTAGAGCGCCTTGATGACCTTCCAGTTCCATTCCACCCAGTCGAGGTTGTCCTTGTAGTTCGAGGAGCCGTTCGCGATGAACTCGAGCTTGGTGCCGGGCGAGCTGCGGCGCATGGCCTTGGCGGCCTCGAGGGCGAACTTGATGTAGTCGTCGGCGTCCTTGTACGCGATGATCCACGGCGCGCCGTCCACCTCGTTGCCCAGACACCAGTACTTGATGCCGTAGGGTTCCGGGTGACCGTAGGCGGCCCGCTTGTCCGCCCAGTAACTTCCGACCGGCGCGTTGCAGTATTGGACCCACTCGGCGGCATCCATGATCGAGCCCGTGCCTCCGTTGATGCAGGCGACGTTTTCGGTGCCGATTTCCTGGTTGAGCTGCACCCACTCATCGGTGCCGACCTGGTTGGTCTCCACGACACCCCAGGCGAGTTCCATGCGCTTGGGCCGCTGGTCCTTCGGCCCGATGCCATCGCGCCAATCGTAGCTCGAGGTGAAGTTGCCGCCCGGCCACCGCATCTGGGTGAGCTGCAGCTCGCGGGCGGCCTCGATGATGTCCCGGCGGAAGCCGTGCTCGTCCGCCAGCGGCGACTTCGGATCGTAGACCGGACCGTAGAGCGTGTGGAGCTTCATCTCCGGGCGATGGATGCCGATCGGCTCCATGAAGACGCCGTAGATGCGGGGATCGACTGCGGCGATGACGTGATCGACGTCGATCGTGATCGAGGCCGGTCCGGCCAGAGCGCTGACGGGCAGCAGGAACAGGAGGCAGGCGAATCGGGTTCTCATAAGAGGCAGCTTCCTTCGCCCGAGCCGGGGGAGGCGACAGGGGAATTCGAGGAGAATCGGCTCAGATTATGTGAAAGAGGCCGGGGTGTTCTAGAGCTTGACGGCGACGGTTTGCCGGATGTCGGCGGAAGACGCGCCCGCCCGGATCGTCCATTCGCCCGTGGGAATCGTGTAATCCTTCTTCTCCGTGCTCCAGCGGCGCAGGGCGGTGGCCGGCACGGTGATGCTCACCGTCTTTGTTTCGCCTTTCGCGAGGTGCACGCGGCTGAAGCCGCACAACGCCTCGCGTTCGCGCGGGTGCGAGCCGGCGGGCGGCACCGCGTACAGCTGCACCACCTCGTCGCCGTCGCGCCCGCCCGAGTTCGTCACCTCCACCGTGACGGAAAGTGTGGGGCCGCCGGCCGGCGTGACCCGGAGGTTCGAGTAGGCGAACTTCGTGTAGCTGAGCCCGAAGCCAAAAGGATACAGCGGTTTGCCCCCGAAATACCGGTAGGTGCGGTTGGCCATCCGGTAGTCCTTGAAATCCGGCAGGTCCGCCGTCGCGCGGTAGAAGGTTACGGGCAGCCGGCCCGCGGGGTTGTAGTTGCCCAGAAGCACGTCGGCCACGGCCGTGCCGGCCGCTTGGCCGGGATACCAGGCCTGCAGGATGGCGTTCAGATGCTCGTCTTCCCACGGCAGCGCGATCGCGCTGCCGGACAGGTCGACCAACACGATCGGCCGGCCCGTCGCGTGCAGCTTCGCGAGCAACTGCTCCTGTACGGCCGGCAACTCGATGCGCAGGCGGTCGCCGCCCTTGTAGCCGTCGTAATCCACCTGCATCTCCTCGCCCTCGAGCTGGCCCGAGATGCCGCCGACGAACACGATCACGTCCGCCACCTGCGCCTTCGCCAAGGCCTCCGCCTCTCCGGCGTCGGCCGGCGGCGTGGTCCATTCGAGCGCGACCTTCACCGGGCCGTCGCCCTGGACATATTCCAGCTTGAGCGGGAAGGACGCGTTGTCGGCCAGCCGGCGGGTGACGCTTGCTTTGTGCTCCTGGCCTTTCCCGCCGGGTGGCGGCGTCCACGCGTCGATGATCGTCTCGCCGGCGAGCGCGAGGCGGAAACCGCCCCGGCCGCGCACGACGAGTTGGTAGTCGCCCGCGACCGTCGTCTGCAGTTCGCCGGTCCAGCGCACGGAGACGTCCCGGTCCGGAACGCCGCGCGGCACCCCCTCCTCCGAGGGACGGACGTCGGCGCACTGAAAACACAGCGGGCTGTCGTAACGCACCACCGGCGCGCCGGAGAGCTCGCGGTTGGCGAAATACTCGCCCTTGAACCAGATGTGCGGAATCGGCCGGGAGGCGGACGGTCGGGCGGCATAGTCGCAGCCGTGCGCGTAGTCGACCTGCACGCCCGCCGGCTCCAGCGCGGCCTTGAGGCCGGCGAGGATGGTCATGGGCGCCGACGGCGTCCCGTTGTAACTTCCGACCAGCGCCGGCACCGAGGTGGCGCTCGGGCCGATGACCGCCACGCGTTTCAGCGCGCTCGTTCGCAGCGGCAGCAGGCCGTCGTTCTTCAGCAGCACCATTGCTTCCCGCGCGGCCCGCAGCGCGAGGGCGCCGTGCTCCGGCGTGTCATTCTCGGAGGGCGCGATCTGGTTGCCCGGCACACGGTCCCTGGGGTCGAAGAAGCCCAGGCGGAACATGGTTCGCAGCAAAGGGACGACGCGGCGGTCGATCTCCGCCTCCGTCAGCAACCCGCGGCGGACCGCTTCGGGCAGCGCCGTCGGCTCCGAGCCGCAGCGCAGGTTCTCCCCCGCCTTCGTCGCCATCGCCTCGGCCTCGGCATCGTCGGCGGCGCGCCGGTAGGTGTGCACGAGGTCGGCCACCGAACCGCAATCGGAGGTGATGTGGCCGTCGAACCCCCACTTCGCCAGCAGCCCGTAGAGCAGCGGACTGAGGGAGCACGGCGTGCCGTAAAGCGAATTGTAGGCGGTCATCACCGCCTCGACATGACCTTCGCGCACGAGCGCCTCGAACGCCGGCAGGTAGGTCTCATACAAATCGGCCTCGGGCGGGGCCGCGTCGAAGATGTGCCGCAGCGGCTCGGGCCCGCTGTGCACGGCGTAGTGCTTCGCGCACGCGGCCGCGAGCAGGTAGTGCGGGTCGTCGCCCTGCAGGCCCCGCACGAAGGCCACGCCGAGCCGCGACATGAGGAACGGATCTTCGCCGTAGGTCTCCTGCCCGCGGCCCCAGCGCGGATCGCGAAAGATATTGATGTTGGGCGACCAGAACGTGAGCCCGTGAAAGGTCGTCCCTTCCAGGTCCGTGCCGGCGTAGCCGTTGAATTTCGCGCGCGCCTCGATGCCGATGACGCGGGCGATTTCCTCGTGCAGCGGCGCATCCCACATCGCGGCCAGCCCGATGGCCTGGGGAAACACGGTGGCGTGGCCGGCATTTGCCACCCCGTGCAGCGCCTCGCTCCACCAGTCGTATTGCGGGATGCCGAGTCGCGGCACGCCGGGTGTGGTGTTGCGCATCAGCGAGGCCTTCTCCTCGAGCGTCATGCGCGCGACGAGATCCTGGATGCGCGCCTCCTGGGGCTGGGCGGGATCGCGGTAGAGCGGGCGGGGCTCTTCCGCGATGAGAAACGCGCTGGACAGCAGGAGCGCGGCAAGCAGGGCGGGCGATTTCGACGATGGGTGCATCTTCACGGGAGTAGGCAGGGAGGGAATGACCGACACCAAGGGACTGGGTCCGCGATTGTCGGCAACGGCCACGGCGGTTTCCATTCTTTTCCGCAGGCTTTGCCGGCGCTGGGGGCGCGGGGCCGAGAGCGGCGCGCAGTTTTGGGGTCCGTCAGGCGCTCCGGCGCCAACCCCGCCGCGAAGATCTACCCCGCCCAGCCGGCACTCGGGTTGCGCGCCAAGATCACGCCGCCGGCCAAACCGAAACGTCGTGACATCCGGCAGGGGCGGGTCAGCCCAGGAGGGACGGGAGAGTGGTCTGTTATTGAAGGCCTAGCATGGCCGCACCGAATACTCCCGCACTGTCTCCCAGCGCCGGTTTCAGGAGCTCAGTGTGCAGCTCATTGTTGAATAAATGCCGAAGCACGGCTTGGCGGGTGGCTTCCGCATAAAGGATGTCGAGATTCCCCACCCCCCCTCCGAGAACAATCGCATCCGGGTCCAGGATATTGATTACCGCTGCGACAGCTTCGGCGAATTTTTGCTGCAATCGTGAGAGGGTCGCAAGGGCCGCAGCATCTGCATCTCCAGCCCTACGGACGATCTCGCGGAGTTCGATCGATTGGCCGGATTGCCTGCCGTAATACCGCTCCAGCGCTGGTCCGGAGATCACCGTCTCAACGCAGCCGGACCGTCCACAGTAACAAGGCTCGTGTTCCCCACGCATGGGATTGTGCCCCCACTCTCCCGCGATTCCGTGGACACCACCAATGATGTGTCCGTTCACCACGACCCCTCCGCCAACTCCTGTTCCGAGGATCACTCCGAAGACCACAGACCGATCGCGGGCAGCTCCGATCTTTGCTTCAGCGAGGGCAAAACAATTGGCGTCGTTGGCCAAGCAAGCATCTACCCCCAGGGTAGCGGAGAGATCGATGCCGAGCTTCCTGCCGTTGAGGCAGGTGGTATTCGAGTTTTTCAGCACCTGCGTGAGCGGGTCGATGGTCCCCGGCGTGCCAATTCCAATCGTTGCTGGCCGGCGTGAACTGGAGGCGGTCTCGAGAAGGCCGACGAGCTTCGCGACTTGGGCCACGATGTGGTCGTACCCTAGTTGTTGCTCCGTTGGCACTCGCAGACGGACGACGGCGCAATCGGACCGGCTCGGATCGATGACGACACCTTCGATTTTCGTGCCACCCAAGTCTATTCCCCAAAGATTCATGACGTGCCAGCTGAAGGTCGGGAGCTATCGGTAATGTGCCACAGTCTCTCTCGCTCTTCGATTGTGGGGCAGGCTCAAAGCATCGCGGTGGTAACAGCTGGCCAGACTGGCCAACTCATCGTCCGACGACATTTGCAGGGGGGGAATGCCGCACGAGGAATGGCGGAGGAGGAGGGATTCGAACCCCCGGACGGGTTGCCCCGTCGTCTGATTTCAAGTCAGGTGCCTTAAACCACTCAGCCACTCCTCCGGAGAGGGGCCTAAATTTCGTCGTGCAGCTGGTCTTGTCGAGCTTTCTCCACTGTCGGCGCGGGATTCACTTCTTCCCTTCCCCACGCGTCAGCAGCCAGAGAGCCACGCCGAGCAGTAGGATCAGCCACCACAGGAAGCGGAGCTGGCGGAGCGCCATCTCCGTGAAATAGAGGGCACCCGGCACAAATACACCAAGCGCCACGAGCAGAACGATCACCAGAATGATCGGCAGCCGACGGCGGGAGGGCATGGCGCTATCAAGATTTCCCGCACCGACGCAGACAAGCGGGAAACGAGGCTTGGCTGCAATATTCGATAAGAGCGAAACTTATTATTGAACCTAATGACGGAAGCGCTTTGCTAGCAGCCAAACCAACTCAGCCATGGCCATGCCAAGACAGGCCGGACCGGATTGGAAGGTGGCCGAAATCCAGGGCCTGTACGGTCCCTTCACGTTCTCGGAGCGCCTGCTTCAGAAGATCTGGCTGCGGGCCGAATTTGACACCGCCCACGCGATGATCGCAGACGGCCGGCCACTGCGGGTCCTGCATCCGGGATCGTGGAATCTCCTGGGCGGCCCGGATTTTCGCGGCGCCCGCCTCCGGCTGGATGACCAGGACGTGGTGGGCGATGTGGAGCTGCATCTGCATGCGGGCGACTGGGCAACGCATGCCCATTCGGCGGATCGCGCCTATGACGGCGTCGTGCTCCATGTGGTGCTGTTTCCGCCCGTTCCGGGCGAGCAGGCGCGGCGGGCGGACCAGAGCCCCATTCCAACGCTCGTGTTGCTGCCGTTGCTCCTGCACGACCTGGAGGAGTACGCCGCCGAGGACGCGGTGGAGGCCCTGGCGTGTCGCACCGACTGGCGCGCCACCGAGGAACTTGCCCGACTGCCGGCCGGTGAGGTGCGGGCCGTGCTCCAGACGGAGGCGGAGCGGCGTTGGCGGCAAAAGGTGTTGTTCGCGCGGCGACGCGTGGAACGATTGGGCTGGAGCGAGGCGTGCCACCAGACTGCGCTGGAGATCCTGGGCTATCGGTTCAACCGCGTGCCGATGCTCAAAATCGCGGTCCGGGCGCCGCTGCCCGCATGGGTAGGGCGACCGGTTGATATCGAGGCGTTGCTGTCCGCGGACACAGCGCCATGGAGCTTGCAGGGCGGCCGGCCGGCGAACCATCCGCGGGTTCGCCTCCGGCAATATGCCACCTGGGCCGGTGCCGTGCCCGACTGGCCGGGGCGGCTGGCGCAGCTGGCGGAGGGAATTCCGGCGCTGCCCGGAGATTGCGTCGGCGGGCCAACCCCGCTCGTGCGAAGGCAGCTGGGACTGACGGCGCTGCGCGCCCGTCTGGCGAAGGAGATCACCAGCGGAGCCGTTGGCGGTACGCGGTTCGACAACCTCGTGTGCGACGGGTTTCTGCCATTGCTGGCGGCGCGAGCAGAGCGCAGCTTTTTTCCGCAGTGGTTCCACTGGTTTGCCGGCGATCTACCGGCGCGGTTCATCGTCGTGCTGCGGTCGCTGGGCGTATTCCAGGGGCGCGCGCAACCCGCCTGCCATGGTTTTGCCCAGGGCTTGCTCGGGTGGATGCTGGCCCGCGAGAGCCCACCGGTCCCCCCAGGCGGGCGCCGGCCGGAGGTTCCGGGTGAGCCATGCCGGCCGGATCCGGGCGCCCACGGCGCTCTCTCAGGTCAGCAGGTGCGCCAGGAGAACGGTGATGAGCGCTCCCAGAACGATCGAGGCGAGCTTGGCGGCGCCGGCGACAGCCACCGCGCGCTGCAGCGTACAGGCGTGCGTGGTCTTCAGGAGGACGCCAAGCAGCACGAAATATGAGATCGCCGTGTCGACATAGAACAGCTGGTCCGTTCTCCACAGGGCAAACGCCCCAGCGCGGATGCCGGTCTGCGACAGCGTGTCAGCGAGCGCCGGGATGAACATCTGTCCCCAGTCGGCGTGCACATCGCTCCACTTGAACGCCATCTTCAGCGCCACTGCGGTGAAGAGCGTGCGAAACACCAGTCCCACGATGGCGGTGGTCCAGAACTGCCGGGGCGTGGGGCCAAGCGCGAGCTGCATCTTGCCCTGATTTTCCGCGAGCGCCTCGGTGGCCTCCTCCAGGCGCCGCTGCATCTCCTGCCGCTGCCGCTCCCGGGCCGCCTCGGCCTCTGGGACAGCTTGGTCCGCCGCCGCAGCGGGCGCCGTGGCGGAGGCGGCAGGCGCGGACGGAACCGGCGCCGGGGCGGCGGTGGCGGCGCCTTCTCCCTCGACGGGGACGTTGAAGAGCGTCACCACGACGCCCTGCTCAAATTCGACCCGGCCGTTCTTGGGATAGAGCAGGACGAGGCGGGACCCGTGGTGGAGCACCGCGGTCGGCTTGCCCAGCTCCGCCTCCACCTCGGCGCGGGTCATGCCATAGCGGACGCCGGCGCCCCACAGGGAAAGGGTGAGCCCGGCGCCGAAAATCACGAGCAGGGCACACTTGCGCATGCGGCCATGGTGTGAGGGAGGACGCGTCCGGCAATTCGGAATATCAGGGGTTTTCCACCCTGCAAAGCGGCACCGTTCGAAGACACCGCCGGCGAACTGCCAACGGGCCGACGACGGCGGCTTCCCGGCGACGCGCCCGCCCGCGGGTTTTCGCGGCTGAATTTCAGGCTGGAGGCGAAAGGGGGGAATCGCGAAATGGAGGCATGGCAAAGAAGCGCGTGGGCATTCTCTTTGGCGGAAAATCGGTCGAGCACGAGGTCTCGCTGCAGTCGGCGCGCAACGTCTACGAGGCGGTGGATCAGCGGAAGTTTGACGTGTTGCTGATCGGAATCGACAAGGCTGGCCAGTGGCACGTGTGCGATGCGGCGCTCCTGGGCGCCGCGGCCTCGCCGTCGGCGGAGCTGGCCGCGGGCGCGGGCGGCGATGCGCTCGCGCTCGTGCCCGGCGAGACGGAACGGGCCCTGGTGCAGGCGGGCTCGCGCCGGGGCCTGCCCCGGCTTGATGTGGTGTTCCCGGTGCTGCACGGCACTTACGGCGAGGACGGAACCGTGCAGGGCCTGCTGAAGCTCGCCAACGTGCCCTTTGTCGGCGCGGGCGTGCTCGGCTCGGCGGTCGGCATGGACAAGGACATCGCGAAACGGCTGCTGCGCGACGCGGGCGTCCCGGTGACGCGGTCCGTCACGCTCACGGAGAGCACGGCGGCACGGGCGACCTTTGAGGAATTGGCGGCGGACCTGGGCGCTCCTTTCTTTGTCAAGCCGGCCAACTCCGGGTCCTCGGTCGGGGTGAACAAGGTGCGCGACGCCGCCGGCTGGGCCGCGGCCCGCACCGAGGCGCTACGCTACGACCGCAAGCTGCTCGTGGAGGAATTCATTCGCGGTCGCGAGATCGAGGTGGCCGTCCTTGGCAACGATGATCCGCAGGCCTCCGTGCCGGGCGAAATCGTGCCGCAGCACGACTTCTACTCTTACGAGGCCAAGTATCTCGACGAGAACGGTGCCCGGCTGTGCATTCCCGCGGAGCTGCCGGCCGAGGTGAGCGCCCGGGTGCGGCAGCTCGCCGTGCAGACCTTCCAGGCACTGGAGTGCGCCGGCATGGCGCGGGTGGACTTCTTCGTGTGCGCCGACGGCCGCGCCTATGTGAACGAGATCAACACCATTCCCGGTTTCACCAAGATCAGCATGTACCCGAAGCTCTGGGAGGCGACCGGTGTGCCCTATCCGGCATTGATCGAGCGACTGCTGGACCTTGCGATCGAGCGGCACGCGCGCGAGCAGCGCATCGAAACATCCTATCGGCCGCAACCTTAGCCGGATTTCTTCCCGACGCGGCACTGCCGCAGGAGAGGTGGAGGGCGAGCATCCCGGCGAGCCGTGCGATGCGAGAAACTGAGCCTCGGCGGGAGTCTCGCCCTCCGGAGCATCGGCCCGCGTTGCGACGACGTGAGCGGATCATCGCATGGGGACGCGACGCCCACGTCGCGTTTGGGTTTTTTCCGCGGCGAGGGCGCCGCGGCTCCACAGCCTAGGATGTACGACCGCCTCGCTCGCGAGGTGGAACTGCCCGCTATGCGCCGAGATCGACCACCAGGTCGGACAGCGGCCGCCGGGTGGTGCGGGGCGGAGACTCGGCCGGATAACCCAGCGGCAGCAGGACGGCGGCGCGCTGGGTTTGCGGCAGGTCGAGCACCTGGCCGGCCAGCGCTTCGTCCACCGCGTCCACCCAGCAGGTGCCCAAACCCAGTTCCACCGCGGCCAGCATCGCATTACACACCGCGGCACAGGCGTCCTGCATGCAATAAATCTGTTCGCCCCTGGCGCCGTATTTCGCGCCGGATCGCCTTGGCTCCACCGCGAAGACGAGAACCACGGGGGCCGTGGCGAGGAACTGCTGGCCCGCGGCCGCCGCCACCAGGGCCTGCTTCAACGCCGCGCGGCGAACGACGTAGATCTGGTAGGCCTGCAGGTTGGCCGCCGAGGCGGCCCGGTTGGCGGCGGCCAGCACGGCCTGGAGCTTCTCCGGCTCAATGGGTTTCGGCTGATAGGCGCGGATCGATTGGCGCGCGTTGATGGCGTCGAGCACGTTCATGGCTTTTTCTGCGTTCCCAGCATGCAGGAAGAGGCGCGAAAACCAAGCGCAGGCGGCGGGCGCCGGGCGGCCGGTCGGCCCATGCCGGTTTGGTTCTCTGCGACGTCGCGCAGACCGAACTTGTCAACTAATGGTTGACATTTCTTTCGGCGACCTTTCGCCGGAGGGTCCCCGCTCCCTCTCTTTCGCCCGCCTCTCTCTCCAAAACACGCACGTGCGAGTCAGGGCAGGAACAGAGTGACCGGGGGCATTTCGCCGCGACCGCGATTGGTTGCCGCGCCGCACCCGCGCGGTCACGGCCCGGACGAGCGTTGCCGGTTCAAAGCGAGCAAACGAGCGACCAACCCTTCGTCCGGCAGGTCCCCGGGCCAGCCGTAGGCGGCGGCGACCGCTTCATCGAGGGCGGCGTGGGCGTCCTGGAGCCAATCGGGCCGGGAGTTGTAGAGCGCGGCGAGTGTGCGCTTCGGGTCGAGGCGATCGCCGAGCCATTCGCGGCGCAGCGAATCGAGGGCGCGGGCCGCCTGCGCGATCGCAGTGCGCTGCTCCTCCTGGGCGCGCGTGAGCTTGCCGAGGGGCGTGGCGGGCGGCCAGGGAAACGGAAATGGCAGAAAGCACGTCGCCGGAGCGTAGCGGAAGCCAAAGGGCTTCCCGCGAAACTGAGCGCTGACACGCCGGCACCAGATCTCGTGATACCGCGAGTGGAGGACGCCGAAGAACCAGTCGTCGTCGCGGGCGAAGACGATGAGCCCGCGATCGGGAAGCGTCTCTGGCGACAGCCAGACGAAAAGCCGGTGCCGGGCGCGGGCCAGGGTGGCAACATAGCGATCGCGGCGTGCGAGAGCCGCCCTCATCCGGATCTGGGGTGAGCCGTGGACCCACCAGGCACGCCGGCGGCCGCTCGCGGTCGGGCTCACGTGCCGGCGGACATAGGCGAACGGCCGCGCATAGAGGACGGCCTCGCGCTCCTCCATGCCGGGAGGAAAATCGATGATCCACCGTTGTCGTGCCGTGTGGAGGACGTCGGCTGCGCCGGCCCAGGGTCGGACGACGTCGTCATTGGGCTTCCCGTGGGGATTGGGGGCGGCAAGGAATTGGCGCGCGCGCGTTGCAGAAATTACATACGCGCCGCGTTTCTGATCGCCGTGGAAGGCAATCCCCTGGTTCTCGGGAAGGAAAGAAACGGACGCGGGCATGGCGCGGCATCCGGATTGATGCCGGAGGCGCCGCAGTTGTCAGCCCGGATTGCGGCAAGCGAAATCCCTCCCGGCGTCGAGACCGGGCCGCCGGCGGCCAAAAAAAACCCCGCCGGGGGCGGGGTTGCAGGAGGAATGCGGCGATGCGACGTTAGCCTTTCGGCATGGTCGTCTTCACCATGGGTTCAACGTCCTTCGCCGTCATGGTCATGTTGTGGTGGGTCTTGGCATGCTCGATGACGACGGCGATCACTTCCTGTTTGTCATGACCGCTGACCATGAACGAACACGGAGAGTCACACTGCACCGAGTAGATGGGGGCCGATTTGTCGCCCTCCTTCTTGGCATCGTCGGCGAGGGCAAGGATCGAGGTGGCGGTGATGACGGCAAACGCGGCAGCGGCGGCAAAGATGCCTTTCTTCATGGGATAACTCCTTGATTTGGTTGAGGACAGGGCGGGGCAGCAGGCGAGCCACCCAAATGCGAGGCACATTGTATTTCGGGCCGGGCCGCTGTCAAATGGCGCGCCGGGAATTGCCGCCGGCCGGCCCCGTTCAGCCCTTGGCTTCCGGCAGGACGATGATCCGGAACGCCCGCGCGGGATCGAGGTACTGTGCGGCAAGCGCGTCGATCTCGGCCTTGGTGATTCCTTCAAAATCGCTGTACCGCGTGCGGCACCAGTCGAGCCGCTGCGGAAATTCCTGGCAAGAACCGATGACGTTGTTGAGCCAGTAGGGATTGGTCCGCGCCGACTCGCGCAACGAGGTGAGAATCGGTTTCCGGGCGCGCTCCAGTTCGTCGGGCGTCACGCCGTTTTTCTGCAGATCGGCTGCGATCGCAAGAGCGGTGTCGGCGACCTTCCGGGCTTGCGCGGGATCGACGGTGATCTGGGACAGCATGAATCCGTAGTGCGTGTAGGTGTCGCTCGGCGCGCTGAAGGCCCCGGGGCTGTAAGCTTCGCCCATTTCCTCGCGCACCTTGACCCGCAGGCGGTCGGAGAGGATTTCAGCCAGCAGGCCGAGCCGGCGGGCGATCTTGACATCGCGGGCGTCCGTGGTGGGCCAGTACAGAGTGACGAGACCCTTGGGAATTTCCGTTGGTACGGCATAATCTTTGGCGAACGGCGCCGGGAAATGCACCTGGCGCGCTTCCGTGAGCTCAGGTTTGGGCGCGCGCGGCGGCAGCGTGCCCAGCGTCTGGGCCACGGCGGCGACGGTCGCGTCGCCGTCGAGATCACCCGCGACGGCGACCTCGATGGCGCCGTCGGCCAGCTGCGGGGCCAGCCAGGCGCGGACTTCCTCCAGCGTGCGCTCAAGGGCGACCTTTTCCGAGGGCAGGCCGAACCGCGGGTCGTTGCTGGCGAGCAGCCGCGGCACCTCGGTCTGCATCGGGCCGGCCGGCGTGTGCGCAAAATGATTGTACATCTGTTCGATGGCCTTCTGCGCCTGGCGGAGGGCCTCGGGTCGGTAGCCGGGGTCCACGAGGTAGGCGGTGAGGAGCTGGAGCTGCGCCAGCAGGTCGTCGCGATTGGTGGTGCCACCCAGAACGAAGGCGTCATCGCGCACGTTGAAATCCAGCCCGACGGTTTTGCCGGCGAACAGGCGCTGGAGGTCATCCAGGCTGTGCCGGCCGAGTCCGCCCGCGATGAACGTGCGGCCAGCAAGAAAAGCGAGGCCCGGTTCAGCCGGAGGCTCGGTGAGCCGGCCGGTGCCGAGGCGGATATTGACGTGGATGGTGCCGGCCTCGAAGTCGGTCTTCTTGAAGTTGAGGCGCACGCCGTTGGCAAAGGTGATGAGATGGATGTCGAGGTCAGCGACATGATCGTGGCGGGTCACCGCACCGACGGGACCGAAGTGGGTATAGGCGAAGGCCTCGTTGCCGATGCGTTCGGGCGGCTGGATCGCCGTGGCCCGGCTGGCGGCGTAGACTTGGGTGATGACCTGCTCCGGCGCGATGGACTCCTTGGTCAGGTCGATGTTTCCCGTCACGAAGAGGTAGCGCTGGTCGGCCTGCCACGCCTCGCGGAATGCGCGCAGGCAGTCGTCGGCCGTCACTTTTTCGAGCGCGGGTTGGTAGAGGGCGAGGTCGGTGGCGGGATGGGTGAAGACCTCGTCGCGCTCCAGGCAGGAGACGAGCTCGCCCGCCAGGTCCGCGGAGCGCCGCGTGGAGGCGCTGCGGGCGCCTTGCTCGAGGGCGTTGCGGTAGGTGGCGGTGGCTTCGGTCAGTTCGGCGGGCTGGAAGCCGTAGGCGAGCGCCCGGCGGAGTTCCTGCTCAGCCACCGCGAGCGCCGCGCGCCATGTCTCCGGCTTGCCGTTCAGTTCGAGGGCGGCAATGCGGACGAAGCGGTAGTTGTCGGTGACGCTGGCCACGCCGCTGGCGAAGGGCGCATTCTCCTTCTTGGCGAGAATCGCCAGCCGGCGGTTGAGAATCGCCAAGGCGAGATCCCGTGGCAGGTACTTGAGCCGATTGGCCGCCGTGTCCGGCTCATCGACATAAGGGGTCACTGTCTGGAGGGAAACGGTGGCGTGGGCCGCCTCGGCTTCGGGGAGGAATCTCACGTGCAGGCCGGGGGCGGCGGGAATGCGACCGAGATCGGGCTGCGGCCGCTCGGGCGAGCGGCCCTGGAGGGAGCTGAAGGCCTGCTTGATCTGCGCCTCGACCGCCGCGGGTTCGAAATCGCCCACCGCGATGACCGCCAGGTTGTCCGGACGGTACCACGCGTTGTAGAAATCCACGAAGGGCGCGCGCGGGGCTTGCTCGATGACTTCAGTCACGCCGATGGGCATGCGCTTGGGGAACAGCGAGTCGCCCATCAGGAACTCGTGCTCGGCGACGTAGGTGCGGTACTCCACGGAATCGCGGGTGCGTTTCTCGGCGAGAATGATGCCGCGCTCCTTGTCGATCTCCTTGCTGCCCAGCAGGAGGCCGCCGGCGTAGTCGGCAAAGACCTCGAAGCCCTCGGCGAGAGTGGCGGCCTGGGTGTTGGGCAGTTCGAGCAGATAGACCGTGCTATCAAACGAAGTGTACGCGTTGGTGTCGTTGCCGAAGCCCATGCCCATCCGCTGGAAGTACTCGACGAGCGTGCCCGGGGCATAGTGCGTGCTGCCGTTGAAGGCCATGTGCTCGAGAAAATGCGCCAGGCCGCGTTGCACCTCGGTCTCGTAGAGGGAACCCGAACCGACCACGAGCCGCAGGCTGGCGCGGCCCCGCGGTTCCTGGTTGGGCAGGACGACATAACGCAAGCCATTGGGGAGGCGGCCCCACCTCGCGGCTGGGTCGGGCTTGAGGTCGCTGGTCTCCTGGGCAAAAACCGGTGGCGCGGCTGGGATGGGCCGCGCCGAAACCAGCGCAAGAATGGCGAGGACAGTGGCGAGGTGACGCGAGCGACGTGGCGAGGACATCATGGCTGCCAAACTGTCCGCGGGGGCGGCGAAGGCAAGGACGCACGCGGGATCCGGCGACTCTGGACCCGCCTGTCCGTCCGGCCCGAACCAGCTATCGCCTAAGGAGATAACCGGCTGTCGAGAAGGCGTTTTTGGTGGTCACCACGCGCCTGTCCTTCTATTCTCGGGGCCCATGAGAGTCCGAGGAAACAAGGTGAGGCCGGAGGACGTCAATGGGGCCCTCGCGGGAAGCAAGGGGGCGGTTTCCAAGTACGTCGCCCGGCATTTCCGTCACTTCAACGCCGCCGCGCTGATGGACGCGGCCAAGGCCTACGAGGCGCACCTGCGGCAGGGGGGCAAAATGCTCGTGGCCATGGGTGGCGCCATGTCGACCGCAGAGGTTGGTCTCAGCCTTGCCGACATGATCCGGCAGGACAAGGTCCACGCGGTGGTCTGCACCGGCGCCAACCTGGAGGAGGACATCTTCAACCTGGTCGCGCACGATTACTACGAGCAGGTGCCCCATTATCGCACCCTTTCCCCCCGCGAGGAGAAGGGGTTGCTCGACCGCCACATGAACCGGGTCACCGACACCTGCATTCCGGAGGAGGAGGCCATGCGCCGCATCGAGACCGCGATGCTCACGGAGTGGATCAGGACCGACCGGGCGGGGGAACGCTGTTTCCCCCACGAGTTCATTTACCGGGTCCTTCGCGGCGGCGCGCTGCGAAGGTACTACCAGATCGATCCGCGGAATTCGTGGGTGGCTGCAGCCTGCGAAAGGAACCTACCGATGTGGGTGCCGGGTTGGGAGGATTCCACCCTTGGCAACATGTACGCCGCGCACTGCATCCGCGGCAGCATGCACAACGTCCACACCGTGCGCACGGGCATCGAATACATGATGACCCTGGCCGCCTGGTATACGAAGACGGCGCGGACGCTCCGCCGCGGCATCGGTTCGATCGGCTTCTTTCAGATCGGCGGCGGCATCGCCGGCGATTTTCCGATCTGCGTGGTGCCGATGCTGCAGCAGGACCTGCGGCGCCGCCGGGTGCCGTTGTGGGGCTACTTCTGCCAGATCAGCGACTCCACCACCAGCTATGGCAGCTACTCCGGCGCGGTGCCCAACGAGAAGATCACCTGGGGCAAGCTCGGCGTCGCCACGCCGCGTTTCATCATCGAGAGCGATGCGACCATCGTCGCGCCGCTGATCTTTGCCTGGGTACTGGGCTGGTGACGAAGAGCCAATCGTGCAGCGCGGAATGGTGCACACCGGGGTCAAGTCAGCGCACACCATGGTTCACGAGACGAAGCGATTTCGGTGTCTCCGCCTCGAAGTCTGGCCGGAAGGCCGGAGGCTCTCCCGGCTTGTCGCGCGACTCGTCCGAGGTTTCCCGCCGGGCCAGTTGTACGGCATAGCCGCCCAAATGCGAAGGTCGGTCCGGTTCGAGTGCGCCCATATTGCCGAGGGCAGCGGTCGGAACCCGGAGAAGAACTTTGCTCAGTTCGTGGAGATCGCCTACGGTTCGGCAATGGAAGTCGCCCCCGACGGTGATTTGGCCTTGAACGAAGGTTACCGGTCGGAGGCGGGGCCGAATCACTGCTGGCTCAGTTTGAGGTCGTGGCTTTCAAGGCGTCCGGACTCTGCCAACAACTGACCGGCCACGTTCCCTCCGGCCCTCCGCTCTCCCCCGCCTTCCTCGTGATCTGGCTCTACCGACTCCTCTACCTTCCGGCGCTCCTTCTGGCCGCGCCCTATTACCTGCGGCGAATGTGGAGGCGCGGAGGCTATGGGCCGAATTTCAGCCATCGCTTCGGCGGCACGCCGCCGCTGCCGTCCAAGCGCCCGGGCGTGCGGCGCATCTGGCTGCAGGCGGTGAGCGTGGGCGAAATGCTGGCGATTGGCCCCCTGCTGGAGACGCTCAGGCAGGACCCCGCGGTGGAAGTCTACCTGACGACCACGACGAGCACGGGGCACCAGCTGGCCGGCGAACGCTATTTGGCGCTGGTAATCGGCCGCGGCTATTTCCCGCTCGACTGGTGGCTGTTCAGCTGGCGGGCGTGGCGGCGCATCCAGCCGGATCTCGCGATCCTGATGGAGGGCGAGCGGTGGCCCGAACACATTTGCCAGGCGGCCCGGCGCCGCGTGCCGGTCTTGAGCATCAATGCGCGGCTCTCCGACCGCAGCTTTCGCCGGATGTGGAGGGCGCGCCGCCTGGTTCCGTCGCTGCTCGGGAAAATCACCTGCAGCCTGGCGGTGTCGCCGCAGGACGAGGAACGCCTGCGCGCGCTCGGCTTCCCGCCGGGGAAAGTGCGGACGCTGGGCAACCTCAAGCTCGATCTGACGATTCCGCCGCTCAGCGATCTCCAGAAAGGCGAGTGGCGGCGGGCGCTGGGGTTGGGCGCGGGGCTGGTGCTGCTGGGCTCATCGACGTGGGACGGCGAGGAACTGGTCCTGGTGCAGGCGCTCAAGGCCGCGCGCAGCCGCGGGCTGAAAGCATCGCTGCTGCTCGTGCCGCGTCATGCCGAGCGCCGCGACGCGGTGGCGGCCGCCCTGGCGAAGACCGGCCTGCGCTTCCATTTGCGCTCCCATGGCCCGGCGCCCCACGAAGTGGACGTCGCCGTGGGGGACACGACGGGCGAACTTCGGGACCTGACGCAGCTGGCCGACGTCGTATTCTGCGGCAAGAGCCTGCCGCCGCACGAGGGCGGCCAGTCGCCCGTCGAGGCGGCCTCGCTGGGCAAGCCGCTGTTGTTCGGCCCACGGATGACGAATTTCCGGGAGATCGTCCGGGCGCTGCGGGCGTGCGGCGGCGCGCGCGAAGTGCTCAACGAAAGCGAGCTCATGGCCGCCTGCGTGGAGTTGCTGGGGGACCCGACGCTGCGCGCCCGCATGGGAGCGGCGGGGCTTGGCTGGCACGCGCAGAATCGCGGGGCGGCCGTCCGCACGCTGGCGGTGATCCGGGAGTACCTGGCGAAGTCCGGCTGAGGCGCGCTCAGGCGTGCTGCAGGTAAGTCTTGCCCTGGTAGCGGGCAGCGAGGAGCGCGAAGGCGGCGGCGGCCGCCGCCATCAGTCCGGCGAAGATCCAGAAGAACTTGGCGAGCGAAAGCGTCTCCAGCGGCGCCAGGAATGCCACCAGCACGTTGCCGAACGTCACGCACAGCAGCCAGAATCCCATGATCGTCGATTTCATCGCCCGCGGCGCCTGCGTGTAGGCGAACTCCAAGCCGGTGACCGAGACGAGCACCTCGGCGGCAGTGAGGATGAAGAACTGGATGATCTGCCAGAGCACGGGCACCTGGCCGGGGCCGGCGGCGACAATGCGCGCCTGCAGCAGCGCGGCGGCCACAAACGCGAACGCGGCCAGAAACATGCCAATCGTCATGCGCTGCAGCGGCCGGAGCGGCCGGCCCCGGCGCTCCAGCGGCTGGTAGACCAGCACGTTCAACAGGGGAATGATGGCCATGACCAGCAGGGGATTGAAGGCGGCGATCTGCGCGGGCAGCAGCGTGATGGTCTGGGTGCGGCCGAACGCCATCTGCAGCCCCAGCGCCACGAGCTCCCACAAACCCAGGGCGCCGGCGCAGCCCAGCAGGAGCCAGCGGGGCATCGCGCGGTTTGCCACCCACAGGAACAGCCAGACCGCGCCCAACAGCGAGGCGGCGAGCAGCCCGACCACGACGCCCAGCGTCCAGAAGACGGTCGGTACGGTGAGGCTCAGATCCATCGCCTTGGCCTGTTCGATCCAGGTGGACGAATGCTGGTCGAATAGCGCCCAGAAGACGCTGACCATCGAGAAGACCACGATGATGCGCAGTACCGCCGGCGGCCCCTCCGCCGCTTCCTCGCCGAAACGGAGGCGGGCGGGCGTCCAGAAATCCTGGCCGGGCTGGCGGGTGCCCCGCTGGCGCCAGCAATAGAGCAGCGTGGCGAAGAAGCCCGTGTCCTGCTCAATCTGCTGCCGGACGATGAAGAGGATCACGCCGAGCGCAAAGCCGGCGCCCGCCACCAGCGCGTGCGGCCAGTAACCCCGGGCGATATGCCCGAGCGCCACGGCCACGGTGCCGGCCTGGTCGCTCATCGCGGCGCGCACCACCTCCTCGGCCACCGCCGCGCCCACCGCCACGAAAACCAGCAGGGGAGAGGCCAGCAGCGAGGAAGCCAGGAAATCCAGCAGGCCCAGCTTGCCGCCGGGGCGCGGCGGCGCCCGCACGAATTTCCGCCGCCCCAGCCAGAACACCAGCGTCGCGAGCGCCATCAGGATGCCCGGCACGCCGAACGCCACCGCCGGCCCCAGATACCGGTAGAGCAGGGGCGTGAGGAGCGACGCGAAGAAAGAGCCAAAGTTGATGATGAAATAGAAGATCTGGAAGATGCGGGTGACGAGATGGGCGTTGCGGGCCGTGAACTGATCGCCGACGTTGGCCGACACGCACGGCTTGATGCCGCCCGACCCGAGCGCCACCAGCAGGAGCCCGGCGAAAACCGCGATCCGGGCAATGCCGAGAGTGCCGCCCGCGCCCAGGTGGCCGCCGAAGGCGAGCGCCGCCTGGCCGGCGCAGTAGACGAGCGAGACCCAGAAGATGACCCGGTACTTGCCGAGGAGGCGGTCGGCCAGGATGGCGCCAATCATCGGGAAGAGATAGACGCCCGCGTTGAACAGGTGGACGATCTGCGTGGCGTGCACCTTCGCCTCGGTCAGGGCGTCCGGCGCCACGCTGGATTCAGCCGCGAAGCCGATGAAGAGCGAGGTGAGGTAGATGTACAGGATCTGCCTCATCCCGTAGAAGCTGAAGCGCTCGGCACCCTCGTTGCCGACGATGTAGGGAATGCCCGGCGGGAAACGATCATCGCGTCCGCCGGGCGGCGGAGAGGCAGACGGGGAACTCATGGGGTGGCCTCCACGAAAGAGACGCCGCGGCGGGGCGCGAGGCAAAACGGCGCCGGCGGAAGGAAGCGGCAGAGCGTCGGCCGCGGCGTCATCCGGCCGCGGGCTCCCCGGGCGACGGCACTTCGCCCGGCTCGTCGATCGGAACGGGGTACGCCTGGACGAAGCGGCGGTAGTCGATGAGTTCGAAGCGGCCGTCGTGGTGCTCCACGATCGCGGTGAGCGACTCGATCCAATCGCCCGAGTTGAGATAGTGGATATCGCCGATCATCTTGTCGGCCGGGGAATGGATGTGGCCGCACATCACGCCCACGCAGTGATGATCCCGCGCCAGCTGCGCGATGTGTTCCTCGAACTTGGAGACATGGCTGACGGCCGATTTGACGCGGGCCTTGATGGCTTTGCTGAGCGACCAGTACTCCTTGCCCCGCCACGCGCGCCAGGCGTTGTAGGCCCGGTTGATTTTCAGGAGGACGTGATAGCCCCAGTCGCCGAGGTGGGCGAGGAACACGAGGTTCTTCGTGACCGTGTCGAACACGTCGCCGTGGAGCACGAAATAGCGGCCGCGCACGGCGTCATGGATGTGATCCTCGACGATGCGCAGGTTTTCGAACTCGAGCGGCAGAAAGGCCTCGAGGACATCGTCGTGGTTGCCGCGGAGGTAGATGACGGGGGTGTCGCGCTTCTCGAGCATCTTGAGGACCAGGCGGACAAAGCGGGTGTGCGCCTTGGTCCAGTGGCCGGAGCGCCGCAGATGCCACCCATCGATGATGTCGCCGTTGAGGATGAGTTTCTCGCACCGGACGGTGCGGAGAAGATGATTCAGCTCGCCGATCTTGCAGTCCGGCGTGCCGAGGTGGACATCCGACAGAATCAGGGTGCGGACCCGGAAGCGTTTCTTGTCCATGGCGGCAGAGGGGAGGCGGCCGGACCCGCGGAGGCGCCGACGCGGCAGGCGGCGGGGACCAGAAGCCGCAGGCTAAGGGGGCGGACGGCGACCTCGATCGTGGCCCCGGTGGCGTGGGTTTCGCCGTCGGTGTGAATGAGGCCGGGCGCGGGGCGGCGAATGACGAAACGGGCGCTCCGCAGCCGCCGCACCCGCGGGCTGCGGTCAAAGCCGCCCAGGAACAGCCGCGCCACCAACGCCATCGCGCGGAGAATGCCGGGGCGCAGCACCGCCACCAGGTCCAGCAGGCCATCGTTGACGCAGGCGCCCGGCGCCAGGCGGGCGCTGTTCCCGTATTGATCGGAATTGGCGACAGCGACGATGAAGGCCTCGAGCCTCTCGACGTGACGGTCGGCATCCTCGATGGTCACGGGCTCCGGGCGATGGCGGAGAAACTCCCGGAAGCCGGCCCGCAGATAGGCGGGGAGCCCCCGCTGGGGAAGGTGATTGAACCGCTGGCTGATGTTCGCGTCAAAACCGGCCCCCATCACGTTGAAGAACGGGTGGCCGTTGGCCGTGCCGGTGTCGATCGCAACGATGCGCGCGGTGGGGTCCGCCAGGAGCGCGAGCGCGCGGCGCGGCTGGAGCGGCAGGCCCAGATGGCGGGCGAGCCCGTTGCCCGAGCCGCACGGCACCAGCGCGAGCACCGCGGACGTGCCGACCAACGCTTGGGCGGCGTCGTTCACGGTGCCATCCCCGCCGACCGCCACCACCCGCTCGCAGCCCGCCACGAGCGCCGCCCGGGCCAGTTCGGTCGCGTGGCCGGGGCCCTCCGTGACCGCAAAGTCGGCGTCGAGCCTCTGTTCGGCGAGGAAGGCGCGAACGGTGGCGACGAGCCGGCGGTTCCGGCGACTGCGGCCGGAGCTCGGATTGACGATGAGGCGCGTCTTCATGCGGTGGTGTTGGCTGCCGGCCGTTCGGCGGTGGCGAGCAGACGCGCGACGATGTCCCGGCTGGCGTGGGGCCGGGCGAGCGGCGCGAGGGCTTCGCGCCATTCCCGCCATACGGCCCCCCGTTCTGCAAAGGCCCGCCGGAGCGCGGCGATGACGGCATCGGGCGTCTCGGCCAGGGCCCCCGCCCGGTGGCGGCGGAGCAACTCGTAGTTGCCTTCCTCCTGACCCGGGACGACCTGGTTGACGAGCATGGGGCAGCGCGCGGCAATCGCCTCCTGCGTGGTCGCGCCGCCAGCCTTGCTGATCACGACGTGGTGGGTCATGAGCAAGCGGGGGATCTCGTCGGTCCAGCCGAGCACGACGGCCGGGCGCTGGCGGGCTGCGGCCAGGGGACCGAGCCGGCGGCGCAGTCGCTGGTCGCGTCCCACCGCAAAGGTGAGATCCCAGGCCGTCTCCGCCAGGAGCCGGCGCGCGGTCTCCCATGCCTGGCGAACGCCGGTATGCACGACGTAGAGCACGCGGGGGTCCGCGCCGGCCGCGAGATCGGGCGGGGCGAGATCGCCCGCGTGGGCGCCAAAGAACGCCGGCGTGGGAAATCCGAGCGGATGCAGCTTGGCCGCCGGCACGCCCATGGTGCGCATGACTTCCGCCGTCTCATCGTTGGGGACAAACCAGCCGGCGCAGGGCGGCCGTGTCCAGAGTGAATTGATGCTGAGGGAATCCGTGACGATGTTGTAGTAGGGGGCGCGGAGCCGGCCGGCGCGGGCCAGGTGCTCGAGGAGGAAGGCGTGGAAGGGGTAGGTGCTGCACACGACAGCGGGCCGCAACCGGTCGAGCTCCGCGGCCAGTGCGCGCAACTCGCCGCGCAGGATCCAGAGGTGCCGGGGAAAGATCCGGCTGCGGTCAATCCAGGCGTAGAAGCGGCTCCAGAGCCGCGGCGCCCCGTTGATGGTGGCGAGGTACGCGCGGCACGCGACGCGATTGAAGCCGGGCTGGGCCAGCGCGAACGGGTCCACCACCGCGGCGGAGCCGGGCCCCGCGAGCGCCTCGCACGCGGTGGCCAGGTTGCGGGCGGCGGCGTTGTGACCCTCCCCAAAGCCAGCGGTGAGGATGAGCAGCTTGGTCATCGGGGCGCGGGCGCGGCCAGGGTCAGCAGGTCGGCCTCAAAGCGCAGGATGATGGTCTCCCACGTCTGGCCCGTCAACGGCGCGGCGGCGCGCAGGCGGGCGCGCAGGGCGGCGTCATGCGCGAGCTCGACGGCAGCGGCCACCAGTGTTTCCGGCTGGCCCGGAGGCACCACCAGGCCGTTCTCGCGGTGGCGCACCAACTCGCGCGCCGCGGCGTAGTCAAAGCCGACGACCGCGAGGCCGCTGGCCATCGCCTCGGCGAGCACGTTGCCGTAGGTCTCGGTGAGGCTCGCATGGACGTAGAGGTCCGCGGAGGCGTAGTGGCGCGCGAGCTCGTCGCGGGGAATAAAGCCGCTGAAGATGCCCACGGGAAGGGCGGCTTGGAGGGCGGGCCGCAACGGCCCGTCGCCCACCAGCACAAACCGGATCCGCGGGTCGACGGCGCGCATGGCGGCGTAGGCGCGGAAGAGCAGCGGATAGTTCTTCTCGACCGCCATGCGACCGACATGCAGGACCACGGTTTCGCCGTCGCGGGCCCGCCAGGAGGCCCGCAGCGCCGCGGAGCGGCGCGACGGCGAGAATTCGGCGGAATCGATGCCGCGCGAGAGGACCCCGAGCCGGGCGAAACCCAGGCCGGCGAGTTCACGGCAGAGTTCGGCGGTCGGGGCGAAGGTGCGCAGCGTGCGGTTGTGCACGTGTCGCAGCCACGCGAGGGCGGGCCGGCGCAGCGGGGTGAGGCCGTAAGATCGGGCATAGGAATGGAAATTGGTATGGAAGCTCGAGGTCACCGGCAGCCGGAGCGCGCGCGCCGCGGTGACGGCCGATGCGCCGAGCGGGCCCTCTGTCGCCACATGCACCAGGCTGGGCGGGTCGGCGCGCCACCGCGCCTGCAAACGGCGCCGCGCGGGAAGGCCGAGGCGGAGCAGCGGATAGCCGGGCAGGGGCAGGCCGGGCAGGGCGACCTCGCGAAAATCGGCGGGGCTCGCCGCGGACAGGTCGGGCCGCCAGGGGCGGTAGACCGTCACGGTGTGGCCCCGGCGGCCGAGGCCGCGGGCGAGGATGCCGAAGGTTCGCGCCACGCCGTTGATTTCGGGCGGGAAGGTTTCGGTGACAATGGCGAGCTTCACGGCGGGGCGGCGGATCGGGCTCCGGCCGGCAGCATCCCAGCGGCGGGTGACGTTGGCGTGTCGGCCAGGTGACGATCGCGGCAAATCCGTGACAGCCGGAGAACGCGGCCACGCGGAATTCAGGATTGCGCTGCGACCGGCGCCACCTAGCGTAGACCTTTTCGCCTGATGCAAAGGCACGGACCGAAACGCATCTACACTCCGCAATCCCTCGAATTCTGGTTCGGGAAGCTCGAGGGGGATTGGGCGGAACATTTCAGTGCCAACCAACTGGAACAGGGCCGGCGCATCTATCGTGACAGTGAGATCCGCGAGGTGGAACTGACGGCCCGGGAAGCCATCATCCACCGCAAAGTCGACAAGAAGGAGGAATACGCCGTCATCGAGTGGGATGCCGGGGGGGTATCCGTGCGCTCCTCGTCGACGGACGCCGAACTCGCCCGGGCGATCGCGGTGGCGGGCCTGCATGAGATCGAGGAACTGGTCGCCGACGAGATTTCCCCCGTGCCTGGCGAGTTGCCCGCAGCACCGCCGGCGCCCCTGCTCCCGGCGGCGAACGGTTCGCCGGCCCCCGACCGCAACGGGGGCGCGGCCCGGCCGCTCGTGCTGGTGTTCCAGACCCGGCAGGAAGGCCTCGTCTTCCAGGCGTTTTGGGTGAATGCCGACCAGACCCGCGCGTCGGCGCTGGGCCCGACCAACGGGAACGGCAACGGCAACGGATCGCCCCACGGCGCCGGCCCCGCGCCCGCCCACGTCAGTTCGAGCGAGCGCGGCCGGCTCATCTGCCTCACGGCCTACGCCCGCAAGGCGCACTTTCATTATCGCCAGGACGCGCACGTGTACGTGCTCGACCTGCTGAACGAGATCCCGGAGTTCCTCCGGACCATGCTGCCGGTGTGGAAGCGCTATTTCCTTGTCGAGCTGGATGAGAACGCCGCGAACCTGGTGAAGGGCGAGCGCGCAGTCGAGATCGAGGCGCACGCCGACAAGCGCAATGGCGCCGGGCTCAAGCTCCGCTGGATCTTTCGCGCCGGCGAACGCCTGCTGACCGAGGACGAGGTCGAGGTGCTGACGCGGGGTGGCGGCGGCGCGGCGGTGATCCTGCCGAGCCTCGGCATCGTATCGCTGGCCGCGGAGAAATGGGTGTCGCTCACGCAATGGCACCGCACGATCGAGGAGACGATTCCGGCGGACGGCGCGCTGCCGCCCTATCTCATCTTTTCGCTGTTCAGTGACAGCCACCTGAAGGTCACGCTTTCCCCCGAGGTCGAGGCGTGGCGCCAGAGCGTGCTGGCCGCACCGGCGGCGCCGCCCGCCCTGCCCGAATGCCTGCGGCCCTACCAGCGGCGCGGCGTCGAGTGGCTGCACCACCTGTGTGAGGTCGGCTGCCACGGGTTGCTCGCCGATGAGATGGGCCTGGGCAAGACCCTGCAGGTGCTGGCCCTGCTGGCGACGCGGCCGGTCGCGGGCCGTCCCACTCTGGTCGTCTGTCCGGCGAGCGTCGTGCCGGTCTGGCGCGAGGAGATGGCCCGATTCTTCCCGGAGCTCCGGTGCGACGTCCTGAAAACGGGGCACGATTTCATCACGCACGGGGAGCCGGTCGTGTGGCTGGCGAGCTACACGCAGCTCCGCAAGCACAAGCACCTGCTCGAGCAGGTGGAATTCGGCTACGCGGTGCTCGATGAGGGTCAGTTCATCAAGAACCCCGACGCCAAGGTCACCCATGCCTCGTTTTCCATCCGCGCGCGGCACCGCCTCGTGCTCACCGGCACGCCGCTGGAGAACCGGCAACTCGACCTGTGGTCGATCTTCCGTTACCTGCTGCCCGGCCTGCTCGGCACCCGGCAGACGTTCGAGGCCGTGCTCGGCGCCGACCGCCTCGGCACTCTCACCCGCCTGCGGCAGCAGCTCGCGCCGTTCATCCTGCGGCGGACCAAGGACGAGGTCGCCCAGGAACTGCCGCCCAAGGTCGAAATGGAGCTGCTCTGCCCGCTCACCGACCTGCAACGCGGGGAGTATGCGCGCATCTGCAGCGAAGGCCTGGTGCGGCTGGGCGACGACATCGGCGCCGCGATGCGCGAGCGATCGTTTGGCTTCCTCGCCCTGCTGACGCGCCTGCGCCAGGCCTGCTGTGACCCCGATCTGCTGCCATGGCTCAAGGCGCCCGTGTCCGAGAGCGGCAAGCTGAACCTGCTGGTGGAGAAGCTCGCCGAGGTCGCGAGCAGCGGCCACAAGGCCGTGGTCTTCTCGCAGTTCGTCATGTTTCTCAACCGCGCGCGCGCCGCGCTGGCCGCCAGTTTTCCCGATCTGCCGCTCATTGAACTCACCGGCATGACACTGGACCGGCAGAAGCCCGTGCAGGCCTTCCAGAATACGCCGGGAGCGGCGGTGATGCTCGTCAGCCTCAAGGCTGCGGGCACGGGCATCACGCTCCACGCGGCGGACTACGTCTTCCTGCTCGATCCCTGGTGGAACCCGGCGGTGGAGATGCAGGCGGTGGACCGCGTGCACCGGATCGGGCAGACGAACACCGTGTTTGTCTACCGCATGGTCACCACGGGCACCATCGAGGAGCGCATCCAGGCGCTGAAGGCCGACAAGCGGATGCTGTTTGACCGGGTCGTCGGCGACATGAGCGGTGATTTCGACCTCAGCCGCCACTTTCAATCGCTGCGCACGCTCATCGAGCTCTCGGCGCCGGAAGCCGAACCGTGAGGGTTCGAACCGCGCCGGGGGAGCCGCCACGCGCTATGATCAGGCCAAGCTGGTTTCGAGTCTGTCTCCTGCTCCTCGCCGCGACGGGGGCAAGGGCCAATACCGCGGTTGAGCCCGGTCCGCGCGACGCGAGCTGGCTCAAACGCCACGAGGAGTTCGTGGCGGAAGCCCGCGGCGGCGGCATCGAGGTGCTGTTTCTCGGCGACTCCATCACCGACTTCTGGCGATCGCCCGATCCCGCGAAGGGCGGCCAGGCAGTGTGGGATCGCGAATTCGCTCCGTTGAAGGCGGCCAACTTCGGCATCAGCGGCGACCGCACGCAGCACGTCCTCTGGCGCCTGCGCCATGGCGAGGCGGAGGGTTACCGGCCCAAGGCGGTGGTGCTGATGATCGGCACCAACAACACCGGCTGGGAGCGGGATGGCACGACGCCGCGCAACCGCCCGCCGGAGGTGACCGCCGGCGTCACCGCGGTCGTGGACGAACTGCGCGCGAGGTTTCCGGAAGCAAAGATCCTGTTGCTCGCCATCTTTCCGCGCGGCGAGAAAGACTCCCCGCAGCGCGCGCAGGTGGCCGAGGTCAACCGGGCCCTGGCGAAGCTGCACGACGGCGCGCACATCTTTTTCCTCGACATCTCAGACCGGTTTCTCGACGCGGAGGGCAACATCCCGCGGGAGGTCATGCCTGACCTGCTGCATCCCAGCCTGAAGGGCTACGAGATCTGGGCCGAGGCGATCCGCGTGCCGCTGAAGGAACTGCTGAAATGAAAGGCCTGTCCTCCTGAAGCGCGGCGCGCCACGCCGGGTGGGCGGCGGTGGGAGAAATCGCTTCGGCCATCTGGCGGCGGCAGGAGTTGTCGGAGCGGAGGATGAGCACGCGGGGCGTTGCCTGGATGGCCAGAGGGGTGTGAATGAATAGCCCCGGGAGCCGGGATCGCCGCCGCCGGGCAACAGGACATGTCAACTAATAGTTGACATGTTGTGAGAGGAATGAGGGGAAGAAGGCGGCGCGCCAGTAGCAGGCGCGAGTCGCGGTGCGCGCGGCCGATCGAGAGCAACGCCCGCTCGCCAAAGGCGCACCGGCGAGGGCGGCACCGGTTGACGGGCTAAACCGCGCAATGGCGGCCGCCGTGGCCGTTACCCGCCCAGCCGGTCGGCAAAGGCGGGGCGGCTTTAATCACCCTCTCGTAACATGACCGCCATCATTTCGTAACAATAACCTGAGACCTTGGGCGCGCCCGATCACGCGCCAGCGTGTTTTCACTCAACTGAATCCAACAATCCCAGACCTCATGACCAAGCATTCCCTGAAATGGCCGGCGTTTGCCGGCATTCTCCTTCTCGGGGCCGTATCGCTCTGCGGCCAAGACAACAAGGCATTGATCGATGCCCTGGTGAAGAAAGGCTATCTGACCGACGCCGAGGCCAAGGCGATCACGGCCGAGGTCTCGAAGACCCAGTCCGCCATGGATGTGGCAACCTCGAACGACAAGATCCTGAAGAAGCTCACCCTCAGCGGTCGCTTCCAGGTCCAGTTTGCCGGCATCGGCACGAGCATCGACGGCGCCGCGGCGAACCCACCCAGCACGGAGCATTTCCTCCTGCGGCGGATCTACCTCGGGGCCAAGGCGGAGTTCGGCGACGGCTGGTCGGGCAATCTGAATTACGACTTTGCGAACGCGAGCTTCGATGCCGCGTTCATCGAGTGGAAGAAGAGCGATGCGCTGTTTCTGGACGTCGGTTTCCGCAAGGCGCCCATCGGTTTGGAGGAATGGGCCACCTCGAGCGGCAATCTCCGGGCGATCGAACGGTCCCCGGCGACGCGGTATTTTGTCGAGAGCAACAACGGCCGCCGCCTCGGCGCCGGCAGCTATCGCACCGGCGTCTATCTCGGCGGATCCGACAGCGGCTTTTCCTACAATCTCGCGGTCACCAACTCCGAGCGCGATGAGTTCTCCTCGCTGAACGGCAACTCCGATCCGGGAGTGCAGGGGTCCGGCACCGCGGCGAACAACACGCCGTCGTTGTGGGGCAACGTCGGCTACGGCAACAAATTCGCCGGCGGCAACTACAAGCTGAGCGCCTCCGTCGGCTACCTGCCGGACCAGGGGGGCATGGTGCTCGGGGCGGGCAACAACCTCACGGTGTACAACGTGTTTGCCGAGATCAATGCGGGCGGCTGGAATCTGCAGGGCGAATATTTCTACGGGGACAACGAGCACGGCACCACGGCGGGCCGTTCCGCCAAGCCCTCCGCCTACTCGTTCCAGCCGGCCTACCGGATCGGAGACTGGGAAGGGGTGGTGCGCTACACCTACGTCGATTCCGACGGGCGCGGCGTGAACATCAGCGACGGCACACGCTCCGCGCCGAGCGGCGGCACGATGAACACGATGGAAGAGTGGTACGCCGGCATGAACTGGTACATCAAGAGCAACGACGTGAAGCTCCAGCTCGGCTACATCCACGCCGAGTCGAAGGACACGGTCGCCGGCGCCAGCGCCAAGGCGAAAACGGACGGCGTCCGCAGCCAGATGCAGGTCAACTTCTGATATTTCTCCGCTCAACGATTCCTCGCTTCCCATGAAAAAACTACTGGCACTCGCTCTTCTCAGCAGCTTTGTCACCACCGTCGCCTCCGCCCAGATGCTCATCAATGGCGCCGGCGCGACGTTTCCACAGCCGATCTATACCAAATGGTTCGATGCCTATTCCAGGGTCGACGCGTCCGTCCGTTTCAACTACCAGGGCATTGGCTCCGGCGGCGGCCAGAAACAAATCCTCTCCGAGACGGTGGATTTCGGGGCGTCTGACGGTCCGATGTCCGATGAGAATCTCGCCAAGGCCCCGCGCACGCTGTGGCACATTCCCACCGTGGCCGGAGCGGTCGTCATGAGCTACAACCTGCCGGGGGATCCGAAGCTGAAGCTCGACGGCGCCACCCTCGCCGCCATCTACCTCGGCAAGACCATCAAGTGGAATGATCCGGCCATCGCGGGGCAGAACCCGGACGTCAGTCTGCCCGACCAGGATATCGTCGTGGTGCACCGCTCGGACGGCTCGGGTACGACTTACATCTTCACCGATTACCTCAGCTCGGTCAGCAGTGAATGGAAGGACAAAGTCGGCAAGAATACGTCGGTCAACTGGCCGACCGGGCTCGGGGGAAAGAGCAACGCCGGAGTGGCGGGGCAGGTCAAACAATCACCCGGAGCAATCGGCTATGTGGAACTGGCCTATGCCATTCAAAACAAGCTGCCCTACGCGGATATGAAGAACTCGTCGGGCAACTACATCACGCCGTCAATCGACTCGGTCACCGCCGCGCTCGCAACGGCGACCATTCCGGACGATTTCCGGTTCTCGATGGTCAATCCGCCGGGCCACGATGCGTATCCGATCGCAGGCACGACGTGGCTGCTCGTGTACGCACAGCAGAAGGATCATGCCAAGGGCGAAAAACTCGTGCAGTTCCTCCGCTGGGCCTACACCGACGGCGAAAAGATGGCGGCGGATCTGCTTTATTCGCCCCTGCCGGCCAACGTACAGGAGCGCGTCCTGAATCGCATCGCGCAGATCAAATACTGAACTTTGGGTTTGTTTCCCTCCATCAATTGACCTTTGTACGACGGAGGGCGCGGCCCATGCGCCCTCCGTTTTTTTGCCGTGCATCCATCTGCCGCCGAGCCCGCCATCGCCACCGTCCGCGGCCACACGACCGCGCGGACGGGAGCGCGCTGGCCGGACGCCACCTTCCGCTGGTTCGCCCTGCTGGCGGCCCTGACCATCGCCGCCTTGATCGCGCTGGTGGGGTGGGAGCTGTATCATGGGTCGCGGCTCGCCATCGCCCGATTCGGTCTGCGCTTCCTCGCCAGTTCGACGTGGGATCCCGTTGCCGACCAATTCGGTGCCTGGCCGTTCATCTTCGGCACCCTGGTCTCCTCGCTGATTGCGCTGCTCATCGCCGTGCCGCTGGGCGTGGCAACGGCACTTTTTCTCACCGAGATTGCTCCGATCAAGATCCGCCAGCCGATCATCATGACCATCGAGATGCTGGCCGCCGTGCCGAGCGTGATCTTCGGGCTGTGGGGCATCTTTGTGCTGATTCCCTGGTTGCGGGACCACCTGTTCAAATGGCTGCAGGAATTGCTGGGTTTCCTGCCGTTGTTTCGGGGTCCGATCTATGGCGTGAGCATGCTCGCGGGCGGCATCATCGTCGCAATCATGATCCTGCCCATTGTCACGTCCGTCTCGCGCGAAATCCTTCGCTCGGTGCCCGACCTGCAGCGGGAGGCAGCCTATGCTCTGGGCGCAACCCATTGGGAGGTCATCCGCATCGCGGTACTGAGCTATGCACGCCGCGGGGTTTACGGTGCGGCCGTGCTCGGTTTGGGCCGGGCCTTGGGCGAAACGATGGCGGTCACAATGGTCATCGGCAACCGCCCTGAAATCAGCGCATCCCTCTTCGCGCCCGGCTACACCCTGGCCAGCGTGATTGCCAACGAATTCACGGAAGCGACCACCGACCTTTATTTCAGCTCGCTGTTCGAACTTGGCCTCGTGTTGGTGGCGGTGACGATGCTGGTCAATATTCTCGCGCAGCTGATGTTGCGGACTCTTGCGGGCGGCGCCTCAGGCAAGGTCAACTGATCCATGATGCCCCTCCCGGCCATGCCGTTGCCTTCCCCGGCCCACCAGGCCTGGCGCCGGTTCAAGAACAAAGCCATGTCGGTGGTGATGCTGGCTTGCGCCCTCGCGGTCATCGCGCCCCTGTTTCTCGTCCTTTATTACTTGATTCGCGAGGGAGCGAGTTCGCTCGACTGGAGCTTCTTCACGCAATTACCCAAACCCACCGGTGAGATCGGTGGCGGCATGGCGAATGCGATCGTCGGCACGCTGGTGCTGCTGGCCATGGCCAGCGTCATCGGCGTGCCGGTCGGCGTGATGGGGGGTATCTATCTGGCGGAATACGGTTCGGACCGCGTCAATTACTGGATCCGATTCTCGGCGGACGTGCTCAACGGTGTCCCGTCCATCGTGTGGGGCATGGTGGTCTACGCCCTGCTGGTCGCGCCCTTCAAAACGTTCTCCGCCTATGCGGGCGGCGTCGCCTTGGGATTGATGATGATTCCCCTCATCATGCGCACGACCGAGGAGGTGCTGGTGCTGGTTCCGCAGGGCTATCGCGAGGCGGGGCTGGCTTTGGGCATCGCGCGCTGGCGGATCATCGTCGTGATCGTTGTCAAAACCGCGCTCAAGGGCATCATCACCGGCATCCTGGTGGCCTTGGCGCGGGTGGCGGGCGAGACGGCCCCGCTGCTGTTCACGGCCCTGGGCAACAATTTCTGGGTGCACAGTCTGAACGCGCCGATCTCGGCCGTGCCATTGCAGATCTTCGCTTACGCGACCTCGGCCTACGAGGACTGGCACCGGCAGGCGTGGGCTGGTGCCCTTGTCCTGATGGCGCTGATCCTTGCCATCAACCTGTCCGTTCGTGTGCTTTCGCGCGGGCGCAAGTTTGAGTAACGGGATCCCTCCATGGCCGAGCAGACCAGTTCAATTCCGATGACCTCGCTCCAGGCAGCCCTGCCGGCAACGACCAAAGCGGCGGCGGCCTCGCGGCCGACGCCGGCGGAGGAAGTGGCGTTCGACATCCGGGGCTTCAATCTCTGGTACGGCCCGCGCCAGGCGTTGTACGACGTTACCATCCAGATTCCCGCCCATAAGGTGACTGCCATCATCGGCCCCAGCGGCTGCGGCAAGTCGACGTGTCTGCGGGCGCTCAACCGCATGCACGAGCTCACTCCCGGCACGCGACTCACGGGGTCGCTCCGGCTGTTTGGCCAGGATCTGTACTCCGCCGAGATCGATCCCACCCACGTGCGCCGGCGGGTCGGCATGGTCTTTCAGAAATCGAATCCCTTTCCCACCATGTCCATTGCGGAGAACGTGCTGGCGGGCCTCCGCCTCAATGGCGTGCGCGATCGGGCCATCCTCAATCAACGGCTCGAGGAGTCCCTGCGCATGGCCGCGCTCTGGGACGAGGTGAAGGACATCCTGGGTCGGCCGGGCATCGGCCTGTCGGGCGGCCAGCAGCAGCGCCTCTGCATCGCCCGCGCCTTGGCCGTGCAGCCGGAGGTATTGCTGATGGATGAGCCCTGCTCGGCGCTCGATCCCCTGGCCACGGCCAAGATCGAGGAACTGATCAACACCCTGCGCACAAGTTTCACCGTCGTCATCGTCACCCACAACATGCAGCAAGCTGCCCGCGTGTCCGATCGGACCGCGTTTTTCTATCTGGGCAAGCTGATCGAATATGATGAAACTCGCACCATCTTCATGAATCCCGCCAATCCCCAGACCGAGGCCTACGTTTCGGGTCGCTTCGGCTGACCGCCTTTAACCTTATGCAGACCTCGCCTGAACATCCCCCCGACTTCCCCGTCATGCGGCGTTTCTTCGATTCCGAACTCGAAACGCTCCGCTCGCATCTGATTCTCATGGGCGAGACGGCCGTTCGCCAGACGCGGGATGCCATCAAAGCGTTGGCCGAGGGGGACGGCGCGCTGGCCCGGCGGGTGGTCGCTGCGGACGACGAGCTCGACCAACTCGAAATCAAGATCGACGACGAAGGGGTGCGCTTCATGAGCCTGCGCGCACCGGTGGCCAGCGATCTCCGACTCGTGATCGTGGGCATGAAGATCGGCCACGACCTCGAACGGGTGGGGGACGAGGCCACCAGCATTGCCAAGCGCGCCATCAAGCTATCGGCCGAGCCTCCGCTCAAGCCCTATATCGACATTCCCCGCATGGCGGTCATCGCGCTGGAGATGTTGCGCGATTCCCTTGATTGCTTTCTCCATGGCGACGAGGCCAAGGCTCTCGCGGTATGCAAACGCGACTTCGAGGTCGACAACCTCAACCGCCAGCTCTACCGCGAACTGACCAACTTCATGGTCGAGAAGCCCGAGACGATCTCGCGCGCCATCGAGCTCATGTTCATCTCCAAGTCCCTCGAGCGCATCGCCGACCACGCAACCAACATCGCCGAGGAGATGATCTACCTCGAAAAGGGCAAGGACGTGCGCCACACCGAAGAGCTGAAAAAAGCCGACAAGCCGGGCGCGTGAATGGACGCAGGAGGCACCGTCGGCGCGGCGGAGCAGGTGGCGCCGGCCCGCGTCCTACTTCATGCCCGCGAGCAGGGCCAGGCGCATCAGGAGGTAACCCGTGAGCCCGGTAACCGGGAGCGTCAGCACCCACGCCCAGACGATGCGCTCGACGATGCCCCACTTGACGGCGCTGAAGCGTTTGGAGGCGCCCACGCCCATGATCGAAGTCGAGATGACATGCGTGGTCGACAGGGGAACGCCGATCGTCGAGGCGCCGTGAATGATGAGCGCGGCGGTGGTTTCGGCGGCGAAGCCATGCACGGGCTGCAATCTCACCATCTTGTGGCCCATCGTGCGAATGATTCGCCAGCCACCCGCCGCCGTGCCCGCCGCCATGGTCAGGGCGCAGGAAACCATCACCCAGCGTGGCACGGTGAAGTCCGGGATGCGCAGAAACGAAAGCCAGCCGGGCAGATCGGCGAAGACTCCCGCTTGGGTGCCGGTGAGGAGTGCCAGCGTGATGATTCCCATCGTCTTCTGCGCGTCATTGGAACCGTGGCTGTAGCCCATGAAGCCCGCGCTTAGGAGCTGGGCTTTACCGAAGATCAGCGAAACCACGCGCGGGGCGACTTTGCGCAGGGCGATGGTGAGCAGAAACATGAGCGCCGCGCCGATAATGAAGCCCAACGTCGGCGAGGTGACCATGGGAAGCACGATTTTGGGCCACAGACCGTTGTGGACACCTTTCGCATCCACCAATGACCACTTCAGCACATCCCAACGACCGCCCGCCGACGCGAGGGCCGCACCGCACAATCCGCCTACGAGGGCGTGGCTGGAACTGGAGGGCAGGCCCAGCCACCAGGTGAACAAGTTCCAGATGATCGCAGCGAGCAAGGCGGCGAGCACCGTCGGCATGGTCACCACATTCGTATCCACGAGGCCCTTGCCGATGGTCGTGGCGACCGCGGTGCCGGCGAGGGCGCCCAGCAGATTCCAGAACGCCGCCCAAACGATCGCCTGCCGCGGGGAGAGCACCTTGGTCGAGACGACCGTGGCGATCGCATTGGCGGAATCGTGAAACCCGTTGATGTACTCGAAAATGAACGCCGCCAGCAGGACGAGCAGAAACAGGGTCATGGCCGACGGTCAGGAGTACTTCAGCACGATTTGAAATACCACGTTGCCGGCGTCGCGGCAGCGGTCGACGGACTTCTCCACCATCTCAAACAATTGCAGCAGGAAAATCACTTCCTTGGCGTCATAGGGCCCCTGATAGAGCTCCTTTTCGAGGTTCAGCATTACCTTGTCAGCCTCGCCCTCGGCAAACTGCAGTTTCTCGTTGGCCTCGCGAATCCGGTCCATCTTCGAGCCTTTGCGCAATTCGCCGACCATGAAGGCGACGTTATCGGCGGCGAGCTGGAGGAGCTCAGCCTGGCGCATCAGTCCGTCATGCGGCAACCGGCCGGGATAGATCGCAAGGCGCTCGACGATCTTTTCAACCATCTTGGGGATGCGGTAGAGCGCAAAGGCGAGGCCCTCGATGTCCTCTCGTTCCAGCGGCGTCACGAACGTCTTGCAGAGCTCCTTCGTGATCTGCTGCGTGATGCGTTTGTCCTTCCGGCGGCTGTGGATGAAATTGTCTATGCTGGCGGGCCGACCACTGGCGGCGCTCGTTTGCACAAAACTGGAGAGCAACGCCGTGCTGGCTCGCGCCTCTTCCGCGCTCGCTTCAAGGAGATCGAAGAACTTCTCCTCCTTGCCCAAGAGTTTCTTGATCGAAAACATAGGTGCTGCTCTGGCTATGCTCAAACTTGGCGGAGGGGAAACAAAATCGCGGCGCGTCCCGGAATTATCGGACCGCTAATGCGGGCCGGTGGCGCGGCTGCTGCCCGCGGCAGGCTCAGGATTGCCGCCGCAGACGCGCCCACCACAGGCCGAGGCGTTCGTGCGCCGACACCGTCGTGCGCTCCAGCGACGGCACGTCCCACGCCAGCTGATACCAGCGCCACCGCCGCGGCGTGGTGCCCAGAAAGTCGGTCGGGCAGGGCACAACGTGCAGGCCCTGCGCGGCGCACAAGGCCATCGCCCGCGGCAGGTGCCAGGCGCTCGTCACCAGCGCCGCCGGCGCTTCGTGCAGCAATTCGTGCAGGCGGACGGCCTCGTCCGCGGTGTCCTGGGCGTCATCGATGAGCAGGATGCGGGCGCGTTCCACACCGAGCGACACAGCGGCGTCGGCCAGGACTTGGGCGTGGGTGAGGCCGCCACGCTCGGCCGGGCCCGACACCACCAGCTTCGCGGCCGGCAGCAGCCGCAGCAATCGCACCGCTTCGGCCAGACGCGCCAACGCCGAGGGGCTCAGACGGCTCAGCGCCGCGCGCGCTTCGATGTCGTGGTGCCCACCGCCGAGCACGACCACGAATCGGCAGGCCGCGAGATCGGGACGCAGCGACGACCCGGCCGGGCACTCAGCCACCGCCGGGTAGCGCGACTCCAGCGGCGCGATCAGCTGCTCGCTCACCCAGCAGTTGCTGGCGACGAGCAACACGAGCGCGGCGAATGTCAGGAGCGTCCGGCCGGCGCGCTGCCACCGGCGGCTCGTGTTCAGCAGGGCGCCGAGGGCGCCGCACACCAGCGCAAGCGACAGCGGCAGCAGGAAGGGGGAGAGGAGCTTCTTGAGCCAGAACATGCCGCCATTCTGGCGCGCGGCGGCCGAAAGCAGAGCGCGAAAATGGGTCCGCCGCGACCCCGGCGCCGGGAAACGGGGTTGACAGCCCATGCCCCGGGTCTGAGCTTCTCCGACTCTCCACGGCGACCGTAGCTCAGTCGGTTAGAGCACCAGATTGTGGATCTGGGTGTCGCGGGTTCGATTCCCGTCGGTCGCCCCACTTTCGGCTGCGGATGGGAGATCGGGTTCTTGGCGTGTGAGTCGAAGACGGAGGAGAACTGGAAGGAACCTGGCAGGATTGGCAGATGGGTTGGCAGACAGACAATCGACCACCGACGGTGCGTTTGTTGGGAGAGAACCGCAAGGGCTGCGGGTTCTCGGAATGCCACGCTCCAGTGCACCGGGAATGGCCGGACGCCGTCTGGCCATCGCTTCGCTATTGCCGCGCCTCCTCCCTGACGCTACTCTGAGCAACCGGAGAAAAGACAACGATCCAACCCCACTGAGGATAGTTCACATGAAGAAATCTTTGAAGTACCCACTGCTTTGCTCCGCTCTAGCCATCGGTTCCCTGGCATTGCTGATCCAAGGGGCGGCCTTCGCCGACGCATTGAATTATAGCCGTCCCAAGAGCACCCCCCCTGCGGGCACCAATGCTACTCCGCCCCAAATTGGTCAGGCCCAGTTATTGGCCAATCAGGCTTTGGCCCAAGTCACCTCTGCCTTGACGTCCGATTGGAGCGGGAAGCCCCACGCAGTGACGGCCAAGGCCCTGCTGCAGCAGGCCAGCACCGAGTTGGGGCTCGCCCACACCAGCACCAACACCGGGAATTAGGCCCCGACGTGTCGGGGGCTGATTGTCGCGGCCCCCGAGAACCCGGGTTAGTCGGCCCACGGTCCGTGGTCACCCGGCCGTTATGGTTATTGCCGCGCCTCCTCCCCGGCGCTATTCTAAACAACCGGAGGAACGACACCGATCAACCCCAAATCGGAAAGTTCACATGACAATACCCCGGAAGAACACACTGCTCGGCGCCACACTGACCATTGTTATGGCGACACTACTGATCTAGGGGACCGCCTACGCCCAATTGACGTTTGGCCGTGAAAAACTCAAGAGCACATCCAAGGCTCAGGGCGATTTCAATCTCCAGAACCGGTTCAGTCTCGAGATCGACGGCGTCGCGGTCGGCGGAACCCACACGATCGAGGGCATCGAGAGCAGCGACGAAACCCGCACTGTGATCGCCGGTGCCTCGGTCACCTTCACCACTACCGCCAGCAGTTCGCCTCCGCCCACCTATCAGTGGAAAAGGAACGGCGGCAACATCGCCGGGGCCACCAGCGCCTCGTATACGATCAGCCATGTTAGAGCGGATGACGCTGGAACCTACGCCGCTGTGGCCACCAACGCCGCCGGCTCCGCCACCAGCATTGGCGCCGTGCTCAAGGTCAACTAAACCTTGAGGCAAACAGGGGACTCGCAGCCTCACGCGGTGACGGCCAAGGCCCTGCTGCAGCAGGCCAGCACCGAGTTGAGGCTCGCTCGCACCAGCACCAATACCGGACAGTAGACTTCGGCGCGTCGGGGCCTGATTGTCGCAAGGTGTTCGCGAAGTGGTCGGAGTTGGTTGCCGCTGCGATTTCGGTCGGTAACCAGAACAAGCTTCGGAGGAAGCACGAATGGTCTTTCACCGTTTGTGGATCTGGGTGTCGCGGGTTCGATTCCCGTCGGTCGCCCCACTCTTAGCCGGCGGCCCGCCGCCGCCCGACCCGGCTTGCCCCCGCCCGGCCGCCGGCGTAGCTTCCGGGACGCCATGCAGCGCTTTCGGATCGTGACGTTCAACATCGCGCACGGCCGCGGCCTGTCGCCGTTTCAGGGGCTGCACGGCCGCCAGCGTTTCGCGCGCAACCTGCGCCGCATCGCCCATCTGCTGGACGAGCTCAAGCCCGACATCGTGGCGCTGCAGGAGATCGATGAGAACTCGCGCTGGAGCGGCAGCTTCGACCACCTCGATTACCTGCGGGCGTTCGCCGACTTTCCCCACGCCGTGTTCGGCGCGAACAATCGCCGCGCCGGCGGCTATCAGCTCAACTACGGCAACGCCATCCTGTCCCGCCATCCGATCGTGGACTGGGAGAACATCAATTTCGGCACGCGCCGGGTCGGCGAGAAGGGCTTTCTCTTCGCCGAGATCAATGTCGGAGCGCGGCTGCTGCCCGTCGTGAATCTCCATCTGCATTACGGTTCGCGGAGCCACCGCTTCCGGCAGATCGAACAGCTCATGGCGTACCTGAACGCCAAGCGGGAGCATCGCCGCGGGCACTGGGCCACGGCGCCCATTGTCTGCGGCGATCTGAACAACCCGGCCCACCGGAGCGATGCCACGGCGTCGCTCTTCCGCTATTTTTCCCTGCAAGGGCGCTACACCCTCCATCCCCCGCACGGGGTGCGCACGTTTCCCGCGCCTTGGCCGCGGCGGGCCCTCGATTTCATCTTCCTGCCGCCGACCTGCCTCTCGCTCTACTGCCAGGTCGTGCGCTGCAACCTGTCGGACCATCGCCCCGTCATGGTGGAGTTCAGTTTGAAGTAGGCGGCTCATTGGGGGGACGGCCCGGCCGGCGCACTTTGCGCTCGACGTCCGACCGGCGGCTATCGACCTTCCCCCTCGTGGATCGGATCGCCCAGGCCTTTGCCCGCGCCCGCGCCCGGAATCGGGCTGCCTTCGTGGCCTATCTGTGCGCGGGCGATCCCGATTTTGACACCTCACTCGCGGCGTGCCGGGCGGTGCTGGCGGGCGGCGTCGACCTGCTGGAACTCGGCGTGCCGTTTTCCGATCCGTTGGCCGACGGATTGACCAACCAACTCGCCGCGCAGCGCGCCCTCGCGGCGGGCATGACGTCCGCGCGAGTCTTCGAGCTGGCCCGCACGCTCCGCGCCGAGCATCCGGAGACACCGCTGGTCTTCTACACGTATTTCAACCTCGTCCTCGCTCGCGGCGTCGAGGCCTACGTCCGCGCCGCGAAGGCCGCCGGCGTCGACGGCATGCTCACGCTCGATCTTCCGCCGGAGGAAGCCGGCGAGGTGCTGGCCGCAAGCCGCGCGCACGATTTCAAGAACATCTTCCTCGTGGCCCCCACCACCTCCGACCGCCGGATCCCCAGGATTGCCGCCGCGGCCAGCGGTTTCATCTACTATGTTTCCCGGGAGGGCGTGACCGGCATGCGCGAGACGGTGGCGGGCGGCATTCCCGAAGCGGTGGCGCGCATTCGCGCCCACACGTCGCTGCCCGTCGCGGTCGGTTTCGGCCTCTCGCGGCGCGACCAGGTCAGCGCGGTCGCGCGGTGCGCGGACGGTGTCGTGGTCGGCAGCGCGCTGGTCAATTGCATCCAGGAGCATTTGGGCGACCGGCGCCGCATCGTGGCGCGCCTGAGCGCGGTCGTGCAGGAACTCGCCGCCGGCACCGGGCGGGAGTGAGCCCAAACCCGGCACGGATGACACGGATGAGCGCCGGTGGCGGCGCCGGAGCGTCATTTGTCCGCGCCACAATCTGCGCGTTTCGCCTCAGGCCGCGGGGATTTCTCTGGCCGCAATAGGGCGCCCAGGGGCAAAGGACTTCGTTCTCTTCCGCGCCTTGTTGGGTGCGGCGATTTCTTTGGTCGCTTCGGTTGTGGCGGAGCCGAGCGAGCGCAATCGGTGAAATCCGTGGTCAGTCGCCCTCAGATCACGGTGGGCCGCGGCAGCTCGAGGGCGGCGATCGCCGCCATGATGCGCTCCGAAGCGTGCTGGTAGCGGTCCTTGCCTTCGGCGTGATTGTCGAACACCGCAGGCACAAGCGGCGGCCCGAACGCGATCGAGATGGGCGTGCCCACCCGCAGCGGCCCCGTGCGGCCCAGCGCCTCGAACGTGCCGAAAATCCGTGCCGGCACGACCGGCACGCCGGCGCGGCAGGCCAGCAGGCCCACTCCGGGCTTGGGCCGCTGCAGCGCGCCGGTCCGGGTGCGGGTGCCTTCGGGGAAGACGATGATGGCCCGGCCATCCCGCAGCACCTTCAGCACGCGCCTGATGGCGGAGGCATCGGCGCCGGAATCGCGATCGACCGGGATGGTGCCAACGATGTCCAGCCACCAGCTGACGAGGCCGCCCTTCCAGAGCGTCTTGCGGGCGAAGAACGCCAGCTGGCGCGGCACGTGGCAGCCGATCAGAGGGGGGTCAAGCACGCTGGCATGGTTCGCCGCGACGATCAGGCCACCCGTGCGCGGGATGGATTCAACGCCGGAGACCTCGCCGGGAAAGAGGATGGCGTGCAGCGTCTCCACGGTGAAGTGGCAGACCGCGTAGACGCTGCTCATTTCAGCCAGCGCGGAGTGGGGGGTCATGATGCGGCGAGGCGGGCGGCGATGGGCGCGGCCATGGCGGCGACGACTTCCTCGAGGGAGAGGCGGGTGCTGTCGATGGCGGTGGCGCCCGGCGGGCACGTCAGCGGCGACACCGTGCGCGAGGAATCCAGCCGGTCGCGCTCGTGGATGGTGTCCTGCTCGCCCTGGGCCACGCGGCGGCGGGCGCGCTCGGCCGGGTCGGCGCGCAGAAAGAACCGGAAGTCCGCATCGGGAAAGATCACCGAGCCGATATCGCGCCCCTCCATCACCAGGCCGCGGAAGCCGTGGCCTCGGGCCACGCCGACCTGGGCGCGCTGGTAGGCCAGCAGCCATTGTCGCAGCTCGGGCAGGGCGGCATACAGCGACACATGGTCGTTCACGGCTTTGCTGCGGATCTCGTCGCCCGCGACGCGACCGTCGATCTCGATCTCGGCGCGCCGGCCGGTCACGCGTGTGCCCAGCTTGAGCGCGGCGAGCGCCGCGCGCACTGCCGGCAGATCAACGGGGCTGACGCGGCGCCGGAGCAGCTCGGCCGTCACCGCCCGGTAAAAGGAGCCGGTGTCGACGTGCAGCAACTGGAACCGTTCGCTCAGCGCGTCTGCGGTGGACGATTTGCCGGAAGCGGCGCCGCCATCGATGGCGACGATGATGAAATCCCGGGCACTCACGGCGAGGAATGCGATTGCGCGCGGATTTGGTCCAGCACCGCAAAGAAATCGGGGAACGTCTTGGCGCAGCAGCCGGGATCGCGGATGCGGAGCCAGGGCCGTCCGTCCTTCCGGAGATCATGACAGCCGAGGATGGCGAAGCTCATGGCGAAGCGGTGGTCACCGTAGGTCTCGATTTCCACCTCGGGGGTCAGCGGCCGCGGGGTGATGGTGAGCGCGTCCTCCTCCTCGGCGACCTCCTGGCCCAATTTGCGCAGTTGGCGCGCCGCGCCCGTCACCCGGTCGGTTTCCTGCCGGCGGGTGTGGCCGATGCCGGTGATGCGCGTCGGACCCGCCAGCAGCGGCGCGATCGCGGCGAGGGTGAGGAAGGTGTCGGAGAACTCCCGGAAATTCCGATCGATCCCCCGGCGCGCGCCGGTGCCGCCGGCGGCGACCTCCAGACCCGAAACTTCCGGCAAAGCGTTCGCAGTCAGGCCAATCTCCTCCAGCACCGAGAGAAACCGGATGTCGCCCTGCAGACCGCGCCCCGGCGGGCGCAGGCCGGGCAACCCGATGCGACCACCGGCGACCAGCGGCAGCGTCGCGAAGTAGCTCGCGGCTGTGGCGTCCGGTTCGATGGCGTAGGCGGGGGCTGCCAGGCGGTAAGGCGCGGCATTCGCGACGAGAAAAGTATTTTCCTCGCGCCGGCTGAGCGGAGGCTGGCCGAAATGCTCCATGAGCCGGGCGGTCATTTCCACAAACGGCCAGCGCACGCCGCCCCGCAGCGTCACTTCAAGGGGGGCCGGGCAGAGCGGTGCGATCATGAGCAGCGCGGAAAGCATCTGGCTGCTTTCGCTCGCGTCGAGAGCGAGCGGCCCTCCGCGCAGGCCGCGCGCCCGGATCTCAACGGGGAGAAATCCCTCCTTGCCGCGGCAGCGAATGTCGGCCCCGATCGCACGCAAAGCCTCGATCAGGCTGCGCATCGGCCGCCGCCGCATCGGGGGTGCGCCATCGATTCGGAAAACGCCCCGTGCCGCCGCCGCGCACAGGGCGGTGAGGAAGCGCGCCGCCGTGCCCGCGTTGCCGACAAACAGCTCCGCCGAGGTCGCCGGGAAGCTCCCGCCCCGGCCGGCAATGTGGACGGTCTCGCCCGGAGGATCGGTGGTCACGACGATGCCCAGCGCGTTGAGCGCGGCGGCCATCAACGCCGTGTCTTCGCTGGCCAGGGCGTGGGTGAGGGTGATCGCCCCGTCGCACAGCGCGCCCAGCACGAGGGCACGGTTGGTCAGGCTCTTCGATCCCGGCAGCGTCACGGCGCCACGGACCGGGCGCGCAAAGGGCGTGATCGGCAGGGGATTGGCCAGGGGGGTCATGAGCTACGGGACCTGGTGGGCTCGGGTCAGGCGGCAGAATAGCCGAGGCGACGATGGCGAGGGAGGCAACCCGAATGTCCCTCCGTCAGGGGCGGAAGCCGTCCCGGTACGCCTTGCTCCGCTCGAGGCGGGCGCGGATCTCGATGAAATCACCATTGGCCAGCACGGTCTGGAATCCATGCATCTCATCTTGAAACTGCCGCAGCGCCCGGAGCACCTCCTCGCGGTTCTGCTTGAGGATCTCGACCCACATGGTCGGGTCGCCCGCACCGATGCGGGTGGTGTCGCGCAGGCCGCCGCCGGCAAAATTGCGCCAGGTCGGGTTCTTCTGGGCGAGAAAATGGCAGAGGTTCGCGGCGATGACCTGCGGCAGATGGCTGATATGGGCGACAATCTCATCATGCAGATCAGGATCGAGCGTGGTCACCTCGGCGCCGAGGTCGTGCCAGAAACGGACGATGGCGTCCACCGCCTCCGGTCGGGTCTCGGGCCGTGGGGTGACAAAGCAGGGGCGCCCCTCAAAGAGCGCCTCGCTGGCGTGCTCCCAGCCGCTCTTCTCCGAGCCGGCCATCGGATGGGCGCCCACGAAGTGCGCCCCGGAGGGCATCGCGGCATGGCACAGGCGCGTGATTTCCCCCTTCACGCTGCCCACATCGGTGACGAGCGTGCCCGCGCCGAGGTGCGGACCGATGGCCTGGGCCAGGGTGATGATCCGGTCAACGGGGGCCGCGAGCACGACCAGGCTGGCGCCACGCACCGCCGCTTCCGGCGTGTCTCGCACCTCCTGGCACCAGGGCTGGGCCCGCAGGCGCACGCGATTCTCCGGCCGGCGCGACCAGAGGACCACAGTTTGCGCCAGGCCGCGCTGATGGGCGCCCCGGGCCACGGAGCTGCCGAGCAAACCCGGAGCCAGAACGGTGAGTTGGGCGAGCACCCTTTCGAGCAAAACCCCGGCCCGGGCATTGTCGAGCCCGCGCCGTGCGCGCGCGGGACGCCGACCCGCCGACGGCGCCGCGGCGGACCGGCGCCGGACCGCGAGAGTCACTATTGCATTGTCATGGCGCAGGCGGTGTAATCGGATGCATTCATGAGTGAAGATCTGGAGGAGAAATCCAAGGCCAGGCGGACGATCCTGCTCCTCTACGCATTGATGGCGGTGGGAATCCTGCTGCCGTTTGTGCTCCTGTGGATCAAACGATGAGATCCTGGCAGTGTAGGCGTCTGCTATGAACAAAACCCTGCTGCCCATCCGCCTCGTCTTTATTGTGCTGTGCGCCGCCGGGGGCTGGCTGCTGTGCTACACGATCCGGGAGTGGGATCCCTATCGGCTGCGCGCGGTGTTCATCGGCCTGATGATCGGCGTGCTCGTGGTGCTGGTGGACATCATGCTGAAGGGCTTCTCGCTGCGGGGGCTTTCCGCGATGACTTTCGGCCTGGCCGTGGGGGCGCTCGTCGCGCTGATCATCTCGAGCTCGCCGCTGTTTGAGAACGGCGACCCGCAGACGGTGTACCTGTTCCGGCTGGCCCTGTTCTTGGTCTGCTCGTACCTCGGGACTGTCATCGCCCTGCGGGGCAAGGACGAATTCAACCTCGTCATCCCCTACGTGCGTTTTGTGCCCCACGAGGTGGACGTTCCCCTGGTGGTGGTGGACACGAGCGCGCTGATTGACGGGCGCGTGGCCAAGATCTGCGCGGCCGGTTTCATCAACGCCGCGCTGGTGATCCCGCGCTTCGTGCTGGAGGAATTGCAGCACGTGGCGGACTCCACGGATCCCCTGCGGCAGGCGCGCGGCCGGCGCGGCTTGGAGGTCCTCAACGACCTGCGGCGGATCAAGAACCTCGACCTACGCATCCATGAAAGCGAGGTCAGCAAGCGCCAGGACGTGGACGCGAAGCTGGTCTTCCTCGCCCAATCCATGCGGGCCAAACTGCTGACGACCGACTACAATCTGGCGAAGATGGCCGAATTCCACGGCGTGCCGTGGCTCAACCTCAACCACCTCGCCACGGCGCTCCGGCAGGAGCTGAACGTGGGTGACACCATCGAGGTCAACTTGGTCAAAGCTGGCAAGGAGGAGGGGCAGGCGGTGGGCTTCTTTGACGATGGCTCGATGGTGGTCGTGAATTCGGCCCGCGCTTACGTGGGCCGCCGGGTGACGGCCGAGATCACCAGCGTGCTGCCGTCGGCCGGCGGCAAGATGGTCTTTGCGCGCTTCGTGGGCGAGATCTCGTAGGGCGGCGTCACGCGGGGCGCGGCGCGCGCGCCGGGCTGCGACCAAGTGAGCGTCCGGCGCGGCTACTTCGCGCGCGTCGCGGTCCACTCGTTGGTAGTGGCTTGGCCGTCGCGCCCGGTCCGCTCGATGGTGCCCTTGATGGTGTCGCCTTCCAGCTTACCCGTGTATTTGGTCTCGAACTTGTTGCCTTGGAATTCGCGCACCACCGAGAAGACGATTTGATCGTCCTTGCACGAGGCGTTGCTGATCGGCGTTTCGCCGCGGAAGCCGCTCACGCTGCCGGTGAGCTGCCCATCCTTTAATTCGAGTTTCAGGGTGATTTCCCGCGACTGGCCGTCCCGCCCCGGGAACGACCATTTCCAGGAGCCCGTGGGATCGCCCGCCAAGGCGAGGGCGCTGGTCAACAGAACGGCGGCGAGCGCCGCGGTGATCAATCGAAGTGATTTCATGAGTCCGGGTGGTTGACGTGACGGTTTGAGCAAGGGATGACGCATGGCAACCCAGATCGGTTTCGGATCGCCGGTCCGCGTCCCCGGTTTCTGCCCGGCGCCGGCGGCCGCGGGTCCGTTGTTGCCACGGCTTTGCGCGATTGCAGCCGCC
>DATIWI010000278.1:0-12069 GCA_035519475.1 Opitutaceae bacterium | reverse complement strand
GTGCGCGCCGATCCGGCAATCCTCACTTGCCCGCAGCGGCTAATTGTCGGAGCAGGGCCTGCGCGCCGGAGAGGTGGGGATCCAGCGCCAGCGCTTTCTCCAGTTCGGCCCGGGCTTCCCCGCGCGCCTGCGGATCGGCGGCGAGCAGGCGCGCGAGGCGAAAATGGATTTCGGCCACCTCGGGCTGGAGCGTTGCCGCGGTCCGGTAGTGAGTGAGGGCATCCGTTCGATTCCCGTCCGCCAGTTCCAGTGCGGCCGCGAGATCGAAATGGGCCATGGCAAATCGGGGGTCCAATTGCACGGCGGCGGTGAACTGCGCGATGGCGTCCTGGAGACGGCTGCCCGCGGCCAGAAACGCGCGGCCGAGGGTGAAATGGGCGATCGCGGAGTCCGGCTGTTCCCGCGCCGCTGCCTCCAGGAGGGCCGTGGCCTCCGGCAGCCGCTCGCCTCGTTGGACCAGCACCGTGCCGAGGCAGAATCCCGCCGCCGACTGGGTCGGATCCAGCCGGAGGGCGGCTTCCAGGTGCGGGATGGCCTCGGCTGGCCGCTGCCGGGTTACGAGCAGGATTCCCAGTTTAGTCTGCCCGCTGGCGAAATCGGGATGCGCGCGCACCAGGGCCGAGCAGGCCTCGACGGCATCGTCGGGACGGGCCAGTTCCTCGAGCACCCGCACCAAGTTGAGCCAAGCCATGCAGTTGCCCGGGTCGTACTGCACGGCCAACTGAAAGTGCCGGCACGCCTGCTGAAGCTGCCCGCGCTCGTGCAGGAGCACCGCGAGGTTGTTGTGCGCTTGGGCATAGCCGGGAGCGAGGCGGACCGCCTCCTCGTAGTGGGCAATCGCCCGGTCTGCCTGGCCGGGCTGCTGGCCCAGCAACCAGCCCAGGTTGTAATGCGCTACAGCTATGTCGGGTTGCAGTTTCAGGGCAGCTTCGAGTTGGGCCTCAGCCTCGGCGGTGCGCCCGGGCTCTCCCAGCAGCGAAACGGCGAGGTTGTACCGGGCGAGGGCGTTGCCGGGCCGCTTCGCCACGTTGTCGGTCCACAGGCTCAACTGGCTCCGGTAATCGCGGTTGCGGGCGACGGTGACGGCGGCAAAGGCCAGAGCCGCGGCGCCCAGCACCGCAGGCGCCAGACGCGGCCGCCATAGATACAGTCCGGCGGCGACGAGAATCCAGAACGGCGCGAGCGCGACGTACATCCGGTATTCGACGATCATGTCGACGGTGCCGGGAACGAGTGAGGTGACGGCCAGAATTGAGAAAAACCAGAAACCGAAGAACCCGATCGCCGGCCGGCGAAAGAGGGCGACAACGGTCAGCCCCACCAACGGCACGACGACCAACGCGCCAGGCAGGGCGGCCGCTACGTTCGGCAGCCAAAACGATCCGTACTGGAAGATCAGCGGATGGGGGAAGAAGGTCAGCTTGAGATAGGTGGCGATGGCTGGAAACTGTGTCAGCCAATACGGCCCCCATGCTGCCTGGGCGGAAAAGCCGCCGGTGCTGCCGTCGCGGTTGCCCCCCAGACTGATCACGAGCCAGAGCAGGATCAGCCAGGTGCCGAACAGCGCACCGTAGAAGAGCTTTTTCGAGGTGAAGGCTTGGCGGAAGGAGCCGGCAAGAAAAGTGCGGTCGAACAACAGCACCACGACTGGCGCGGAGGCCATGACTTCTTTGGCCGTCATGCCGAGCGCGCAAGAGAGGACGGAGAGACCGTACCAGACTGAGGGACTAAGAGACCAAGGGGCGAAGGGTCCAAAGGACTGAGGGAATGAGGGAGTGAGGGGCGAACGAGTTGGAGGACCTGCGGAACACGGCACCGTCATCCCCACAAGTCCCTTGGTTTTCTGGTCATTTGGTCCCGTTGTCCGTGGTCTCGGGGCCTCTGTGGCTCCGCGGATGAAGCAATACAGCGTCAGCAGGTAGAATAGCCCCATCAACGACTCCGCGCGCTGGATGACGAAGGCGACGGCCTGGGTTTGCAGCGGATGGACGGCCCATACCGCCGCCACACCCAAAGCCAGCCCGGTGGCGTGGGGGGCGAAGCGTCCACCCCACCGCGGCAGCAGGGCGAGCCGGCGGACAAACCCCAAGAGGGCCAAAGCCGCTGCCGCGTGGACGAGCACGTTGAAGATGTGGAAGCCCACGGGATTCCGTCCGTCCAAGGCGTAGTTGAGGAAGAGGGACAGGCTGACCAGGGGGCGTCCGCTTGTGGTGTTGACCGCGGCGGGCCGGGCGAAAACGGTGGCGAACTTCTCGAACGATTTGCCGTTGACGATGGTGGGGACGTCGTCCCAGACGAAGGCGCCGTGCAGCGAGTTGAAGTACGCGGCCGCGATCGCGGCGACCAGCACGACAGCGGCGAGGATCGGACGGGGGCGCGAGGTCGCTTGGAGACAACCCGTCATCTGCAGAACGCGGACAATTCGGCGCGGTGCCGACAGGACCGTATCCATGATCGGCCGTTGTTGAAGGAGCGGGGATGGGGCCATTCCGAGCCACATGGTAGGAAAGGCCGATCTCAGCGTGACAGGTGGCGAATGCCCATACCTTCTTTCAATGGCCTTGGGCTTGCCGGAGCACCTCGGACAGCGCCTGCTGGGCCGCGGGATCGTTGGGCACCAGGCGCAGTTCCTCTCGAAAGGCTGCTGCCGCCGCCGGCAACTCTCCCAAGTCAAACAAGCCCATCCCGAGGCTGTGCCATGCCGGTGCATATTGGGGGTCCAGGCGCAGCGCCTCCTGAAACTGAGCGATCGCGTCATGCAGACGCCCCGGCGTCTGCGCCAGGGCGACGCCAAGATTGTAGTGCGCGTCGACAAATCCGGGCATCAGGCGCAGCGCCTCCTGATACTGGACGATCGCATCATTCAAGCGCCCCGGCGTCTGCGCCAAAGCCGCGCCTAAGTTATTGTGCGCCTCGGCGTGGGCCGGCATCAGGCGCAGCGCCTCCTGATACTGGGCGATTGCGTCGTTGAGTCGTCCGGGCAGCTCTGCCAGGGCGGCGCCCAGGCCGTTGTGCGCCTCGGCGTAGTCTGGCTTCGAGCGCAGCGCCTCCTGATACTGGGCGATCGCGTCGTTGAGCCGTCCGGGCAGCTGCGCCCAAGCATTGCCCAGGTTGTTGTGCGCCTCGGCGTAATCCGGCTGCAGGCGTAGCGCCTCCTGATACTGGGCGATCGCGTCATCCAGACGCCCGGGCAGTTCCGACCAGGCGCTGCCCAGGTTATTGTGAGCCTCGGCGCAGTCCGGATTCACGCGCAGCGCCTGCTGGTATTGGGCGATCGCGTCGTCGAGGCGCCCGGGCAGCTTCGACCAGATGAGCCCCAGATTGTTGTGCGCCAGCCAGCAGTCGGGATTGCGCGCGAGCGTCGTGCGGTAGAGGGTCTCCGCGTCACGGTACATCCGGCACTGGCTCCACGTCAGCACCGCGCAGAGCGTTGGAACCGCTGCGCCAAGCAGCCAGGCGACGGATTTTGCCCGCGCCGGGATGCGCGCCAGCAGCCAACTAAGGCCGGAAGCCGCCGGAACGATGATGCCGAGGCCGGCCAAGTATTGGAAATGGTCGGCGACGTAGGAGTATCGGAACGGATAGACGTTCACAAACCCCAGGGCCGGAAACAGCGTCCCGGCGAAGAACAGCCAACCCGCCAGCGGCGCCCGTGCCGCCCGCGCCCGCGCCGGGTTCCCGGGCCGGGTCGCGGCCACCCGGCACAAGAACCCGACCGCTCCAAGTGCGCCAAGTGGGAACAGCCATTGCCACCACGCCGCCGCGTCGACCGTCCACCGCTGATAGATGAAGGTCAGGTTCGCCGGCCATAGCAGCTTGGTGAAATAAAACCAGAGCACCCGCCCTGCGAGCAGGCAGCGGTCCCACAACGAAAGCGCGTAGGCCGTGCCATGGGCGCCGACAAACAGGCGCTCCACCCAGGCTGAAAACAGGCCGCAGGCCGCGCCGAGTCCAAACCACGGCAGCAACGCCAGGACGTCGCGCCGCCAGCTGAGCCGGCCGCGCTGCCACCAAAAGATGACCAACAAGCCGGCCGGCAGTGTCGCCGTCACCGTCTTGCTCAGCAGGGAGAGGACGAACAGGCCCAGCGCCAGCCAATACTGCGACGCCCGTCGGTTCCGGTCGAAACCGAGATAAACCCAGGCCGCACCGAGGCAGAAGACGGCCGAGAGCGTGTTCTTCTGCTCCGAGATCCAAGCCACCGATTCCACCTCGATCGGATGCAGCGCGAAGAGCAGACCGGCCAGCAGCGCCCCCGGCACCGCCAACCGCCGCGCCACGGCCACCACGAGGCAAGCCGCCGCCGCGTGTAGCAGGATGTTGATCAGATGGTAACCCACCACCGCATCCCCCCACAGCCGGTGTTCCAGCCAGAAAGCCGTGTGCAGAAGCGGGTAATATTGCTGGGTCGCGCCCACCTCGCCCCAGATGCGTTCGAGACCGGGCAGGGAACGCAGATCCGCTTTCGTCACATGGGCATCGTCGTCCCAAAGGAACCCGCCGCGGACGGCTGGCAGATATGCGAGGACGGTGGCGCAGAAGATCAGAGCAGCAGGTGCGGTCGCCCTGAAGAGGGATGCCAGGCAGCTCGCCTTCCCCGGGGAAGAACCTTTCACCACCGGGAGACACGAGCAATTCCCGCGATACACGGCAACCCCTGAATCGCGGGAGACCTCGAAGGCGAGCGTTCGCCCCAGCCCTATGCGATGGTCCGCGCGGAAACGTCGCCCGGTCCGACCCACGCGGCGCGCACTCTTCCGCTCGCGATGTCCCGAGCCGGCATGGCCGAAAGAAGTGCTCGTTCGCTACCCTCTAATCGATCCTGCCGGATCGGCAAAACCGGCCCGACGCCGGCCGCCCCCCTCAGAAAGCGGGCGGCGTGGACCGCAGCCGTTCCAGCATCTCACGGGCAGGCTCGAAATGAGGATCGATCCGCAGTGCCGCTTCGAAGTGCTGGCGCGCTTCCGTCGCCTGGTGAAGCTGGAACATGGCGTTGCCGAGATTGTAGTGCGCGGCCGCATAGTCGGATCGCAGTCGCAGCGCGGCCTGGTATTGGTCCACCGCCTCGCCCAGGCGGCCCGCCTGGGCGAGGGCGACGCCGAGGTTGCAATGCGCCTCCGCGGACGCCGGCTCGAGTTCCACCGCCTTTTGCAGATGGCCCAGGGCCTCCGCGACCCGGCCCGCCTTGGCCAGGACGATGCCGAGGTTGAACTGGGCCGCGGCATTCGCGGGGTCCAAGCGGACCGCCTCGGCATATTCAGCGGTCGCCTGTTCCGCCGAACCCATCCGGGCCAGCGCCAGCCCGAGGTTGAGGCGGGCGTCCGCCATGCTGGGTTTTGCCCGCAGCGCCCGCTGAAAATGCGCCGCCGCCTCTGCCGCACGGTTCAGTTGGTACAGGGCGACACCCAGAGCACACTCGGCGTCGACAAATTCGGGATCGAGCTGCAGCGCCGCCTGGTACTGGTCGATCGCTTCGGTCAGGCGGCCGGCCTTGGCGAGCGCCACGCCGAGGCTGCAATGCCCCTGCGCCGACGCCGGCTCGAGTTCCACCGCTTTCTGGAGATGGTCAATGGCCTCCGCGGAGCGCCCCGCCTGGACCAACGCGTTGCCGAGGCTGAATTGAAGATCGGCGCGGTTCGGATGCAACCGCGCCGCCTCGGCATATTGCGTCACGGCGTCGGCGGCCCGTCCCATCCGCGTCAGCGCCAGCCCGAGGTTGAAGTGGGCGTCTGCCAGGTCCGGCTTCGCCGACAATGCCCGCTGAAAATACGCCACGGCCTCTGGCAGCCGGTTCACGTGGTACAGGGCGACGCCCAGATCGCACTCGACGTCGGCATGGCCGGGACTCAGTCGCAGCGCCTCCTGGTAGTGCGGGATGGCTTCTGCCGGCCGGCCCAGCTTCGCGAGGGCGACTCCCCATTCGTATTCAGCTTCCCCCATGCCGGGCATGATTTCCAGAGCCCGTTTGAAATGCGGCAGCGCCTCCTGCGGCCGGCCCGCCAGAATCAGCGTGAGTCCGATCTGGTACTCGGCGGAATTATTGTTTGGGTTGAGACGGAGCGCCTCGGCAAACTGGGCCATGGCCCGGTCCAGGCGATGCAACTGCACCAGCGTCAGGCCGACGTTGTAATGGACGGTAGGCCGCTTGGGATTGAGGCCACAGGACACGGCGAAGTGGAGCAATGCATCGCTCCAGTCGCCCCGCGCGTAGAGGGCCGAGCCGAGACCGCTCTGCGCAATGGCGCTGCCGGGAGTCTTGGCAACGGTGTCCTGCCACAGGCTAAGGTCGCTCGCGTATGCCGCGTTGCGCCGTTCCGTCAGGAGCCCGAACGGGAGCGCCAAGACTAAAGACCAAAGGACCAAGGGACCAAGAGACCAAGGCGCTCGTGGGATCCGATTTCCCGCAGGGCCCGGGTCCTTTGGTCCCTTGGTCCCTGGGTCCTTTGGTCTGCCGGCGCGCAGGGTTCGATCCAGGGCATGCGCTCCCAGCACCGCGCCCGTGATCAGCGCCGCCAACGGCAGATACATCCGGTGCTCGACGATCATTTGGATCGTGCCCGGCACGAGACTGGTGGGCGCGAGGATGGCAAAGAACCAACCGCCCAGAAATCCCCACACCGGCCAGCGCCAGAGCGCGATCAGCGTGGCCCCTGCTAGGGGCACGACAACGAGCGCGTAAAGCGCGGCGTCCGCCGGCCCGGCCCAGAAGGTGCCATATTCAAAGATGAGCGGATGCGGCCACACCGCCTGCTTCAGATAGCGGGCGACCGCCTCGAATTGCGTAAACCAGTAACCCCACGGCGAAATGCCGACGTTGAAGCCGGCGGTGCCGCCGCGGTTCCATCCCGTGCTCGCCACCAGCCCAAGCAGCGGCAGCCAGGTCGCCGCCAGCGCCAAGTGCAGCCGGCGGCGGCGCCAGGCCGCCCGAAACGATCCCGCGACGAACGTGCGGTCATAGAGAAACACCAGAATCGGCGCTATCGCGATCACTTCCTTCGTTCCCACCCCCAGCAGGCAGGCCGCGACCGCGACGATCTGCCAGCGCCGCGGCCGGGGCGACTGGATGGATCGGATGAAGCCATAGAACGTCAGCAGGAAGAACAGACCCATCAACGATTCGGTGCGCTGGATGATGTAGGTCACGGCCTCGGTCTGGAGCGGGTGGAGGAGCCACAGAAGAGCCACGGCGAAGGCGAGGAGCGTCGCGTTCGCTCCTGGGAGGCTGGAGGCCGGAGAACGGAGACCGATCGAGACTCTCCCGCCTCCCGTCTCCCGCCTCCCGTCTCCGTCGGCATCCTGGCCCCTGGCTCCTTGTTCCCTGCTCCCCAAGAGCGTGAGCGTTCGCCGCACGATCCCAAACAACGTCAGCCCAGCCAGGATGTGGATCAGCAGATTGAGCGCATGGTAGCTCCAGACGCGCTCGCCGCTCATCGCGTAGCAGAGCGCGAGCGACAGGTTGAGGATCGGGCGGCCGCTAACGGTCACGCCGTAGCCGCTGGGCGGCAACACCGTGTGCCAGATCGGCCAGAGATGCCGGATGGTGGTGTTGTCGCTAATCGCCGGAATATCATCAAACACGAACGGGACCTGGAACGTGTTGTGATACGCGGCCAGCGTCGCGAACGCCAGGATGGCGCCACAACCTACCAAAACCCTGCGCGAGGGCACGGCGGCAGACGACGGGGGCACGGGCATCGCATTCAGGCTAGCCGCAGAAGAAAACGGGGGTCAAGAAGGCGGCGGGTGTCGCGCTCGGCGGCGTCGTTCGCGCCGGCGAGTCTGTGTTGCGCGGGACGCCGGTGTACCCCTACATTTCGAGGACGGCGTCACTGAGACCCACGAAATGTCATGAGTTCACTATCGTCTTCGCGCTTCGCAGGTCCCTCAGCCGCAGGCCGACCAACTCCATGGGTGTCCACGGCGGCGACCGGGCCGCGGAAATCCTGGAGGCGACCACCGGCCGGTGTCCTGATCGAAATCTGCGCAGCGTCCCTGGCGGCGATTGTCCTGTGTCCGGCGGCGCTGGCTGCGGGCATGACGCTTTTCGATGGGGCGACCCCGGCGACGGTGGTCTACGCGGCCGACGGTGGCACCCCGATCGTCAAGGCGGCGCAACTGCTCAGCCACGATCTGCAAGCACTCACCGGCCGCGAACCCGTGGTTACCTCCGCGTTCGACGGCGTCAAAGGGCCGGCCGTGATTCTCGGGCCGGTGGCTTCGCCCCGGATCGCCGCGCTCCTTCGGGTCAACGGGATCAGCACCTCGCCGCTCGACGGAAAGTGGGAGACCTACGGTCGGGCCACCATTCCCGCACCATGGAATGCCGCCGAAGCGGCCCTCGTAATCTTCGGATCCGACACCCGCGGCACGATTTGGGGGGTGATCGACCTCACGCGCGAGATGGGAGTTTCGCCGTGGGAGTGGTGGGCGGACGTCAGCATCCGGCGGACCGCTCGCGTCGCCGTCGACGGGAACCTCCGCTATTCGCGCGAGCCGGCGGTAAAATACCGCGGTATTTTCCTGAACGCCGGCGCCCACGGCCTGAATCCGTGGGCCTCGAAGACCTACGACCCCCAGCTTGGGAATATGGGCCCCAAGACCTACGCGCGCATCTTCGAGCTGATGTGGCGCCTCAAGGCCAACACGATCTGGCCGGCGATGACCGCGGTCGACACCCCCTTCAACGCCATCCCGGAGAATGCCCAGACCGCGGCGGACTATGCGATCGTGCGCGGCAGCTCGCACGTGGAGATGCTGCTGCGCACCAACTCGCGGGAGTGGAACGCGAAGATCCGGGGGCCCTACAACTGGCTCCTCAACCGCCAGCAGATGATCCAGTACTGGACCGAGGCCGTCCAGCAATATGGCCGCTACGAAAACCTCTACACGGTCGGGCTGCGCAACGTTGATGATTTCCCCATGCAGGGCGTGGACACGCCCCAGCAAATGGGAGCGGTCCTCCGCGACGTAATCTCGGAACAGCGGAAGATCCTCGGCAGCGCGCTCCACCGGCCGGCGGGCGAAGCTCCGCAGGTTTTCACCGCGTACAAAGAGATCCTGCCCGCTTATGACACCGGCCTGATCGACCTGCCGTCCGACATCACCATCAACTGGCCGGATGACGATTTCGGGTACATCCGCCGCTTGAGCGACTCCGAGGAGCGCAAACGCAGCGGCGGCGCCGGGGTGTACTACCACGACAACTTCTGGGGACCACCGATGGCCTACATGTGGCTGGATTCCCCCGATCCTTCCTTGATGTGGGAGGAGATGACCAAGGCCTACCGGTTCGACGCGCGCCGCCTGTGGATGCTGAACGTCGGATCGATCAAGCCCGGCGAGTTTGTCACGCAGTTCTTCCTCGCCCTCGCATTCGACGCCCCGGCGTTCGACCAGAGCTCAAGCGTGCACGCCTACCTCCGGAGTTGGGCAGCTGACACCTTCGGCGCGGAATTTGCCGATCGCATCACGGAAATCCTGTGGCGGAACTACAAGCTGACCTTCGACCGCAACCCCGAGTTCATGGGCTGGACGACCGTGTTCCCGGAAACGCCCGTCCAGCAGACTGCCTTCAACCTGCTCGCTTTCGGCGACGAGAACGCCCGCCGGGCCGCGGCCTACCGCTCCCTGGTGGAAGCCGCGCGCGCGCTGATGCAGGCGATGCCGGCGGACCGGAAGGCGGCGTTCTACCAACTCGTCGAGTATCCGGCGGCGAGCGCCGCCAACCTGAACCTGCGCCAGCTCGATCTGGACAAGGCGATCGCCTACGGTCTGCAGCACCGGGCGAGCGCCAACGGCTACGCCGAGCGGGTCAAGGCAGCGCAGGATCGGATCGTCGCCGACGCGCATCACTACAACAACGTCATGTTGGAGGGAAAATGGCGCCACATGATCAACCCGGTCCCGCACGATTTGCCCATCTACGAGGTGCCGCACGTGCCCGCGTGGAGCGACAATGGCGAAAGGAAGTGCGGCGTCCAGGTGGAAGGCGGCGCCTATTTCGACGGCATCGGCTGGTGGACGCCGAGCCTGCCGGTCTTCCATCCCGAGCTGCGGGAAACGCGCTACATCGATGTCTTCGCCCAGGGTGCGTTCGAGACCGAGTGGATCGCCAGAGCCACGGCGCCGATCGACGCCTTCCATCAGGCCGGGTTGGACGTGGCGCAGACGACGCCGGCGCCATGGATCAAACTGAGCCAGGTTGCCGGCCGCTTCTCGCCGGCCAATAGGCATTTCGAGGATCGCATTCAAGTCTCGATCGACTGGGCGGCCGCCCCCGCCGGAGGAGCCGGGGAAGTGATCATCACCGGCCCCGGCTTTCTGCAACCCGTCGCGGTGCACGTCCGGCTCGCGCCGCCCAATCCCGCGAAGAACGTTTCGTTCATCGAGGCCGATCGGATCGTGTCAATGTATGCCACTCACGCCGATCAGGTGAGCGCCGGCTGGGAGGTGCTCGACGGCTTCGGCCACTGCGGGGCGAGTCTGCGCTCGCGCCTCGACATGAAATCGGTCGATGCAGCCAATGAAGCCGCGATCCGCCTGGCCCCCAGCGCCACCTACCGTTTCGCCACGACCACGGCGAACGACCGCGCGGTCTTGAAGGCCGTTGCCCTGCCCACCTTTCCGATCACCAAGGATAACGGGGTGCGCATCGCGGCGTCGATCGACGGGGGATCCCCGCAAGTGCTCGACTTTTCTGCTCCCGAATTCAGTGAGGCGTGGCGGGAGCATGTGCTCACAAATGCGGCAGTGGAACAAGGGGCAAACCTCGCGCTGGCGCCGGGCGCCCACACCTTGATTGTCTATGCGCTGGACCCAGGGGTCACGCTCGACCGGTTTGAGGTCGACTTCACCGGTGCGCCGCGCGCTTATGGACCCGTCCCTGAGACGAAGATTGTAGCACCGCCCGTGCATTCCGACTGAGCCGAGCGGGCGGCCGGATTCGGCCGCCCCGGCTGCGACCGGGCGCGCCAAAAGCAATTGCCCCGCCCCGGTCGCACCTTAGGAAGACTGCGTGCCTCGCTCGCTTTCCGCGCGTTCTGGATTCCGCACCGCCGCCGTGGGCGCGCTGCTGTTCGTCGGCACCGTGCTGCTCTTCAGCCGGGCGATGCGGTACGGATTCGTCAACTACGACGATCCAGCCTACGTGACCGAGAACCCGCACGTTCAGGGTGGGCTGCGCTGGGCAGGTGTCGTGTGGGCGTTCACCGCACCGGCAGACTACTGGCATCCGCTTACTTGGCTTTCCCACCTGCTGGACTGGCAGCTCTATGGCGCCATGGCCTTCGGCCATCACCTCACCAGCGTGCTCTGGCATGCGCTCAATGCCGTCCTCGCCTTTCTGCTGTTGCGCCGGCTCGGGGCGGGACTGTGGCTGGGCGCCTTCGCGGCGGCGCTGTTCGCATGGCACCCGCTGCGCGTCGAATCCGTGGCGTGGGTGACCGAGCGCAAGGACGTCATGAGCGGCTGCTTCTTCCTGCTCACGCTGCTCGCCTATACCCGGTACGTCGGCTGCCGCGCTGCCGTCCGGCTGTGGTGGCGGGCCTACCTGCTGACGCTTGCCTGTTTTGCCGCCGGTCTGATGAGCAAGCCCCTGCTCGTCACGCTCCCGCTGGTGCTTCTCGTTCTCGATTTCTGGCCGTTCGCCCGATTCTTCGCTCCCGCCCGCCGGCGCCTCTTGCTGCTCGAGAAGGTCCCTTTCTTCGCGCTCGCGGGCGCCGCGACCGTCGCGACGGTGTTGATGCAGCGGCAGACCGGGGCGTTCGTGCTGGACCTATCGCTGGGCGCGCGCGCCGGCAACGCCATCGTCTCCGTCGCGCGGTACCTCGGGAAGTTTCTCTGGCCGTTCGATCTCATCGTCTGCTACCCGCACCCCGGTTCCTGGCCGGCGCTCGCCGTGCTGGCCGCCGCTGCGCTCGTCCTCGGACTGAGCTGGCTGGCGTGGCGGGAACGCCGCCGCCGCCCCTGGATCGCCGCCGGCTGGCTTTGGTTTCTCATCATGTTGCTTCCGGTCATCGGCCTGGTCCAGGTCGGGTTCCAAGCGATGGCCGATCGCTACACCTACCTGCC
>DATIWI010000277.1:0-4011 GCA_035519475.1 Opitutaceae bacterium | reverse complement strand
GATGAGATCGGGCTCAGCATCGAGCACGGTGGTCGCAAGCGTCTCGCGGCCGCGATCGAGCAGATAGCCTTTGTCGAGCGATGAGCGATCCTCCGTCTCCCGCAGGCGGTCTTCCCAAAGAGGATGACGGCTCGCCACGATCGGGATGACCACAAAATTGTACGCTGGTGGCGGCGAGGGCACCGCCCACTCGAGCGTCGGTGCATCCCAGGGATTGGGTCCCGCCCTGCGGTGAGAGCGGAGGCCCAGGAACACGTTGACTACGCAAAGAATGACGCCGAGCGCGAAGATGAAGGCGCCGACCGTCGTGATGAGATTCAGTACGTCCCAGCCGAGGCCGGCGGGATAGGTGTAGATGCGACGCGGCATCCCCATGAGCCCCGAGATATGCATGGGGAAGAAGCCGAGATTGAACCCGATGAACATCGTCCAGAAGTTCCAGCGGCCGAGCGATTCATCCAGAAACCGACCGGTCATCTTCGGAAACCAGTAGTAGATGCCGCCGACGACCGCGAAGACGTTGATGCCTATCAGGACATAGTGCAGATGGCCGACGACGAAGTAGGTGTCCGTAAGCTGCCAATCGAGCGGCACGGCCGCGGTCATCACGCCGGAAACGCCACCCACGACGAACAGGAAGATGAAGCTTGCAAAGAACAGGAACGCCGTTGTCCGCACCGGCCGCCCGGTAGCGATCGTGGCGATCCAGGCGAACACGGAAACCGCGCTCGGAATAACGATGACCATCGAGGCCGCGCTGAAGAAGGCGAGCGAGAGCGTCGGCAGGCCGGTTGCGAACATGTGGTGCAGCCAGACGCCGAAGCCGACGATCATGGTGGTGACTGTGGCGAGCGCCACAGCCGTGTACCCGACGAGGGGGCGCCGGCAGAACGTGGGCAGCCCGTCCGACACAATCCCGAGCGCGGGCAGCACGATCGCATAGACCCAGGGATGACCGAACATCCAGAAGAGATGCTGCCAGAGTAGCGGCTGTCCGCCTTCCTGGACGTCGAAGAAATGCGTCCCGAACCGGCGGTCCATCCAGAGAAGGAAGCAGGCCAGGCTGACGGAGGGTACGGCGAGTAAATTTGCGACTGAGGCCGTCAGCGTGCCCCAAACGAGGATTGGCAGGCGATTGACGGACATGCCTGGCGCCCTCGTGCGCATCAACGTCACGATGAAGTTCGCTGAGCCCACCGTCGTCGAAATGCCGAGGAAGATCAGCCCGAGGAGATAGACATCGATATTCGGCCCCGCATTGTAGGGGGCGGACGCATAGGGCACGTAGTTGAACCAACCCGCATTGGGCGCGAGTCCCATGGGGAAGCTGACATAAAGGAAGATGCCCGCGAACAGGAAGATCCAGTAGGAGAGCGCATTGAGGCGCGGAAACGCCATGTCGCGGGAACCGAGCAGCAGGGGCCAGAGGTAGTTGCTGAATCCAGAGAGAACAGGCCCCGCATAGAGAAAGATCATCGTAAAGCCGTGCATCGTGAACAGCTGGTCGTAGGTTTCCGGCGCCACCACGTCGAGGTTCGAGTGGGCGAGCTGCACCCGCATGACCAGCGCTTCGACCCCTCCCAGAACGAGAAAGATGAGGGACGTCACGATGTAGCGCAGACCGATCTCCTTGTGGTCGACCGTCGATAAGACTCCGCGAAGCCCACGCCGGGTTTCCCACGTCGCTCCCAAGCCCGGGCTTTCGATCTGCAAGCGGTCATACTCAACGCTCGTCACGGCGCGCTCCTCAATGCAGGGTCTGGAGGTAGGCGGTCACGGCTGCGAGATCTGCGCCCGAGAGCGTCAGCGTCGGCATCTGGCTACCCGGCTTGACACCCTGAGCATTTGCGATCCATCCGGCGAGATTGGCTGGATTGTTGGTCAGCGTGCCTGCGGCGATCGTCTGCCTGCCCATGAGATGGCTCAGATCGGGTCCGAGAATGCCGCCGGCGCCGGTTCCGCGAACCGTGTGGCAGGCCCCGCAGCGTGCCAGGAAAACCGATCGCCCGTTCGCCGCCGCATCAGACGCCGGTGTCGGGGCGGGCGACAGCTGCGCGTCCCACCACGATCGGAAGGCCTCCGGCGCGTCGGCGACGACGAGGACGGCCATGTGGGCATGCTGTTGCCCGCAGTATTCGGTGCACTGCCCGCGATAGACACCGGCCTTCGCCGCCTCGATCCAGGCGAGGTTGGTTTGCCCGGGGATGACGTCCGTCTTTCCTGCCAGGGCCGGCACCCAGAAGGAATGGATGACGTCGTCACCGATTAGTTTCAGTCGCACGGGCCGTCCGACGGGAATGTGCAACTCATTCGCCGTCGTGAACGTCCGCCCCGCGGACTCGCCGATATAGCGGACTTCCCACCACCATTGATGCCCGCGGATCTCGATCGTAAAGGCCGGGGTCGCATCCGGACTGGCGACCACCGTCAGGGTGAAAAGCGTCCAAACGACAATGCCCAACAGAGCAATGGTCGACAGGCCGACGCCGACATAGATCCAGGACAGCCCGCCTCCGCGTTCAATGGGCGCCGAGACCGCGGTTCCAACGGCGTACGGCGAGCTCGATCGCAATGAAGCCACAAGGACCAGGGCGCCGATGATGATCACGACCGCGCTGCAGATCGCGATCAGGCCCCACCCGAGCGATGCAATGCGGTCTGCTATTGGGCCGAATGTTCGCAGGTAAGTCATCGGGGCCACTTCGCACCCGCCAAGGAGCGGGGAAACGAGACCGGCCACCACAATGACCTTGCAGAACGACCTCATTGATCGTTGCTGGGCGCTGGATTCGTGGCCGCCGGCGCGTTCGACTTATCGGCGGGCTTGTTGTCATTGCTTCCGGACGTGCCCGGCGCCGGGGGATTGCTGTTCGAGCCCAGGCCTCCGCCATTGGAAGCGGGCGTTGGTGCCGTCGCCTCTTCCGCGTTCGGCCTGCTTTCGGGAACTGCGGTCTGCGTCAGGGGTGGCGAGCCTGGTGGGGCCAGTTCCGGCGCGCCGCCCCCCGCTCCCAGCGCACTCGGTGCGGAGGTTGGAACGGAGGCGCCCACCGACCCCGGCTGGTTGAACAGTACATCGAGTTGCTGGATCTCCGGTGCTGTAAACGTGATGTTGTGGTCGCCCTGCAACGAGGCGTGGCGGAGGCCGGCGTCGTAGGAGCCGCCGAGGGTTGCGAGATAGGCGACGATCTTCCAAATTTCCTGCGGCGGTAGTGCCGTACCCCAGGAGGGCATGCCCTGCGGCCGACCCTCGAAGATCGACCGATAGAGCGCCCCCGGCGTGCCGCCGTAGCGCCAGTATTTGTCGGTGAGATCGGGACCCATCCCGCCGGTTGCGTCATAGCCGTGGCAGCCGGCGCAATTCATCGCGTTGAACAGGCGATGGCCTTCGGCGATTGCCGCCTTGTCACCGGCTAGGGGGTTCTTGATGCTGTCCGCCACCATTCCTTCTGCGGCGCCCGCAACCTCCCCGAGCGGCACCGAGGCGAGCTTGTTGTCGGAGGGCAGATTACGCGCCGATGTGGCCGCGTTTTCGGCCTGAGGTTTGCACGCGGCCACACTGCTGATTGCTATCAGCAAAGCCGCGGCCTGCAACGTGTGCGACGTGTGGAGCCTTGGCATTTGCCGCTACCGCCGGCCGGTCTGGCCAGTTTCTGGGTGCGCCGACGCTCCGCCCGCTTCCGTTGTCAGCATGGCGGGGCCGCTCGAGGGGGAGTCTCCATTCACCGAAAACACATAGAGCGTGCTTCCGCGCGCCGGGAACCCCGGCATCGCCTTCGACACCATGGCCGCGCCGCCGACACCGGCGAAGATCGCGACGTATTGGCGCTGGTCCGGACCCAGATAGGTCATGGGAGCCCCGACGATTCCGGAGCCGAGCTTCTGCGACCAGAGCACGACGCCGGACTTGGCATTGACCGCCCGGAACCAGCCGTCGACCGTGCCGTAGAAGACGAGGTCACCCGCTGTTGCGAGCGCCCCGCTCATGGTCATGAACTTTTCCTTGATCGCCCA
>DATIWI010000276.1:0-9844 GCA_035519475.1 Opitutaceae bacterium | reverse complement strand
CACGCTCTGTCCCTCCTGCCGGGGCGCGCGCCTCAACCGCGTCTCCCGGGCGGTGAAACTCCGCTTTCGCCGCGGCCCGCCGCTCTCGCTGCCGGCGCTGCTGCGGCTGACGCCGGCCGAACTCTGCGCGCGGCTGCGCGCGCTCGCGCTGGACGCCCGCGGCCGGGCCATCACGCGGGACATTGTCCCGCAGATCGAGGAGCGGCTGAAGTTCCTCGCTCACGTCGGACTCGGTTATCTTGCGCTTGACCGCCCGACCGAGACGCTCTCCGGCGGCGAGGCCCAGCGCATCCGCCTGGCCGCGCAGCTCGGTTCCAATCTATCGGGCGTCCTCTATGTGCTCGACGAACCGTCCATCGGCCTGCACGCGCGCGACAACCAACGGCTCATCGGCACGCTCGAGGCGCTCCGCGACAAGGGCAATACCCTGCTGGTGGTCGAGCACGACGATGCCATCATGGAGCGGGCGGATCGCATCATCGACCTGGGTCCGGGCGCCGGCGTCCACGGCGGCGAGGTGGTCGCCTGCGACACGCCCGCCAACCTCAAACGCCACCAACGGTCCCTCACCGGCCTCTATCTGGAACGCGGCATCCGCCACCCGGTGCGCGGAGAGTACCGGCCGATTCCCGCCGAAGGCCGATGGGCTCTCCCCGGTCGCGCGCGGCCGCCGGCACCCGGGCTCCTCGCGGTCGCGCGGACTCCCGGCTGGCTGACCCTCCGCGGCGTGCGCTTCCGCAATCTGCGTTCGGTCGATCTGCGCCTCCCGCTCGGGCGACTCATCATGGTGTGCGGCCCCTCGGGCGCGGGCAAATCCTCGCTGTTTGGAGATCTGCTCCAGCCGGCCGTGGCTTGCGCCATCCGCGAGGGTCGGCCGCGGCTCACGGGGCGCGAGTTTGCCCGGCTGACCGGGTTCGCCGGCGACTTCCCCCTCGCGGATCCGCCCGCCGGCGCCGCGGCGTCGACCGGGCCCGGGTCCGCGGTGTTTGCAGATCTGCGCGGCGCCGAGGGTTTCAAGGCCGTCATCGCGGTGGACCAGGCACCCATCGGCAAGACCCCGCGCTCCACGCCCGCCACCTACCTGGGCATCTTTGATCTCATTCGACAGTTCTTCGCCCTCCTGCCCGAGTCGCGGATCCGCGGCTACACCGCCTCGCGCTTCTCCTTCAACACGGCGGGCGGCCGCTGCGAAACCTGCCAGGGCGCGGGCCGCATCAAGCTGGAGATGGCCTTCATGCCCGACGCCTACCTGCCGTGCGAGGCCTGCGGCGGGCGGCGCTATGGTCCGCAGCTCGCTGACCTCACGTGGAAGGGCCGGACGGTCGGCGACGTCCTGCAGCTCACCTTCGAGGAGGCGGCGGCGTTCTTCGATTTTCACGCCAAGCTGGGCGAGGTGTGCCGGCTCATGTGCGACTGCGGCCTCGGCTATCTCACGCTCGGCCAGAGCAGCCCGACGCTCTCGGGGGGCGAAGCCCAGCGCCTCAAGCTGGTCAGCGAACTCGCCCGCGGGCTGCAAACCTTCACCGAGCGCTCGCGCGGCATCCGGCCCCGCAACCTCTATCTCCTCGAGGAACCGACCATCGGCCTGCATCTGAGCGACTGCGAGAAATTGATCCGCGTCCTCCACGGCCTCGTGGACCAGGGCCACACGGTCGTGGTCATCGAACACCACCTTGATCTGCTCGCCGAGGCCGATTATCTGGTGGAACTCGGCCCCGGCGGCGGCCCCGCGGGCGGCGAAATCCTGCACCAGGGTCCCCTCGCCGGCCTCTTCCGCGTCCGGCGCAGCCCCACCGCGCCTTACCTCCGGGCGAGGCTGCGGCCGCGCTAGATCCGGCGACGGCTGCAGGCGTGCAGACGAAGGAGCGCCAGCAGCACCAACACGCCGAGCGCGCCGCCAGCGTCGAACGCTCCGCCGCCGGAGGATCCGCCTCCAGCCGACGTCGCGGCGCTGGCCGTGCTGCCAACGCTGGCACTCGCCCCCGAAACGGTGACGACCGCCCGCTGGCTGGTGGCCGTCCCGAGGTCGTTGGAAACTGTGACCGTGTAGCCGCCAGCATCTGCTAAGGCCGCACTACTGACGCTGTACGTCGCGCCGGTCGCGCCACCCACGGATACCCCATCCTTGTACCACTGATAGGCCAGGCTGCTGCCGGTCGCCGTCACCGACAGCGCAAGGCGCTGGCCAACGACGATGTCGGCCGATTGCGGCTGGCTCGTGATTGCGGGCCCTGCCGTCGGCGCGTTTGTCGCCGCGATCCGCGCGGCGTTGTCCGCCATGGTCTCAGCGTTGAACGCCGCCTTGGCGTCCCCGAGCGGCGCCCCCAGCGCGTGCCCATGATAGACCACGAGGGGATTGGAGAAATAGGGAATACGACTGCCCGCGTAAGACATCACCGTGCCTTGATCCGGCACGGTATAGGCGCCGGAGTCGTCAGCGAACCGGAAGCCGTAGCAATAGTGGCCGTCGCCGTCCTTCGCCGCTTCCGTGAGGCGATCGTGCCGGCAGCCGAAGTTGTGGCCCATCTCGTGGCACACCACGATGACGGAGGTGGCGGTGGACGCCTGCGAGCGGTCGACCGTCAGGCAGGGATAGGTCACGGCCACGCGGTTTGGGTTGCCGCCAATCCATGCCACGCCGGCCGCATCGTCCCGCCAGCCTCCCACCAGCATTACCACCTGATCCGCGCCATAGGTCGACTGCGCGCGCGCCGCAAACGCGGAAATCGAGCCGCTGGTCATCTGGTTAAGATCGTCCTGGAGCGAAGTGGTCGTGGGATAGGCGGGCGCGGGGACGACGCCGAGATAATGCCACCGGAAGTTCGTGATCTGGGAGTTCTCCAGAATCGCGTTGCTCGCGGCAATGAAATTGGAGCAGTCGGCATCGATCACCGCGCCATTGCCCTGCTTGGCGGCGAGCGCATCCGGATTGTAGAGGAACAAGACGTCCACGGCCGCGGGCGCCGCGCCGGCGGCGGCCGCCGATCCGATCAAGGTGCCGGTTTCTCCGCTCGCGGGCGGCGCCTCCATCGCGATGACACCAGCCGGGGCCGCCACCCCCGCCTGCGGCTGCCATCCGCAGCGCCAGCCATCGGCGTGGACCTCTTCCACCGAAGCCTGCCCCTGGTCGACGTGAACGCGGTACTCCTCCCCGGGAAGCACGACCACGGCTTCCCAGCTGCTCGCAGCGTTGGCGGTGCTGACGAGAAATGCCCCGTCCAAGCCCGACGGATCGGCTTCGGCCTTGTGCAAACGGGCCGTCAGCACCGTGCGTCCGTGCTCGCGTTCGACTTCGGTTACCCGGAAAGGCACGATCAGGTCCGGCGCGAGCTGCACCGTGACCACGTCGGGCACGAACGCGCGCCAGTCGGCCACGGCGTCCACCAATCCGGGGAGCACTTGCTGGATCTGCGGTGAAACCGCCTGAGCCTTCAACCCGGCGGCCTCGCGCCGCGATGTCGTCTGGGCCAGGCGATGCCCGATTCGCCGATGGGAGGGACCAGCGGCAACAGTGGCCGTGTCGGTCCCGCGAGCAGTCGCCACACTCAAAGGGCGCAGATCGACGAGAAACCCGCCAATCGCGACGCCGATCGCCAGAGCGGCGAGTGACGCAACGACCTTGTGGTCAGATTTCATGGTCTCCGGCTCGGCACACCTGATTCTCTTGGCAGATTCGGGGTTCGGCGTAACGGCACGGATGTTACTGCTTATAACTTGCAAGAAGCAATAAAAGAATTGACCGTGTTTTTACATTTCACGGTCTGCTTCCGCGCGTCCTTGCATCGCTCCAGAGGTAGTCAGCGGGCCTTCGAACTGCCTGCGGGATGCCCAATCCCGCAACCCTTCTGCTTCAATCCACGCTCGAAGTCATTCCGGTAACGGCGGATGGTTTCTCGGCGCTGGTCTATGTAAGCTATTATCTGCCAACACTTGCCAACACGAACACCCCGCCTCCTATCGCCAGACTGCCGCCTGCAGTTTACTCGCCCCGCCAGACAAGGATAACAAGGGTGACCAGTGCGGCAAATAGCAGGGTTGGAACGATCACCCACCCCGGATGGACCGGGATCTGCCAGCGTGTGATCACCCATGGCACCGCCAAGCACTTGGCGATGATCACCGCCCAGCCAATCTCCAATATCAGCCTCGTCCGACGGGATACCCCATCTGGAATGGTGACGGACGTCTGCACGGCCCCACCCTAGCGCAAACCCCGCTCCGAGACTCCGCACCGGCTAAGAATCGCTGCGCAAATATTGCCCCGCCGTTGCGCGGTTCTTGGCGTGGCGCGCCTATTTCGCGATCGCGGCTCGCACCGCCGCGGACAGTTCGGCGGCATGCGCCGGCTTGAGCAGGCAAGCCGAAAGCTCCGCCACCGCCACGCTGCGCGAGATCAGCTCCGGGTTGATGTAGCCGGTCAGCAGGATGCGGCGCATGTCCGGGTGCAACTCCCGCATGCGCACGAGAAAATCGAGCCCGGCCTCGCCCGGCAACATGTGGTCGCAGATCAGCACCGCGAACGATTGCTTCCCGATGCGGGTCTCCGCCTCCGCCGCCGACTTCGCCGTCTCGACGTCAAACTCCGCCGTCATCCCCTGCTGCATCGCGTCCAGCAGGGCCGGCTCATCGTCCACCAGCAGCACTCGGGGGCGCGCCGGGGGCGGGGGTTGAGGCTTGCCCCGTTTCATGATGGCAGCCGTCAGCCCGCCGCGGCAGGCGCGGTCTGGTCGTGGAGTTTGGCCGCCTCTTGGACCACGCTGATGAGCTCCGCCAGCGAGACCGGCTTGAGCAGATAGCGAAACAGGGCGGCCTCGTTCACGCTGCGCAGGAGCATCTCGGGCTTCATGTAGGCCGTGACCAGCACGCGCTGCATCTCCGGGTACTCTTCGCGCGCCCGCACGAGAAAGCCCATGCCGTTGCCCCCCGGCATGAGATGATCGGAGACGACCACCTTGAAGCGCTTTGCGCGCAACAGCACCTCCGCCTCTTTGACCGAGGTCGCCGTGCTCACGTCGAACTGGGGGCCGAGCGCGGCCGCGTAAACTTCGAGCAGGGGTCTCTCATCGTCGATGAGCAATACCGCGTCCTTGCCCGCGGTCTGCGAGGTGGCCCCCGGGGCGGTCTCCGCAGCAGTTGACATGGGCTCGATCCTGCCGTTCGGCCCCGGCTTGGCAAATCCATTCATCCGCGATTTTCCCCGGGATTTCCCCCGGAAAACACCCAGCCAATTTGGGTTGATTCAACGGAGGCGCGGCGATTCTATCGCGGGGTCGCCCGAAGCATGGAGCCCATCACTCTGCACGCCGCCGCCCGCGACGGCACCCTCTCGCAGGTGCCGGTGAATCAGCTCACCGTCGAGAACCTCATCGCGCCCAACGCGGCCGGCACCACCGCCCTGCACCTCGCCGCCCGCTACGGCCGCCTGCGCGACCTGCCCCCCGCCGTCCTGACCCCCGCCGCGCTCCTGCGCAAGAACGAGTCGGGCTACGCGCCGCTGCACCACGCCGCCGAGGCGGGGCACCTCGACCAGGTGCCGGCGGCCGTCCTCACCCGCGAGGCCCTGCTGGCCCGCAGCAACAGCGGCTACACCGTCGTCCACGTCGCCGCCGCCCATGGCCACCTGGCGCAAATCCCGGCCGGCCTGCTCACGCCCGAGCTGGTCGGGCTCAAGACCGAGCTGGGCAACACCCTGCTCCACGAGGCCGCGGAAAACGGGACGCTCGACCTGGTCCCACCGGCGTTCCTCACCGCCGCCCTTCTCAACGAACACAACATCAGCGGCGAGACGGTCTATCACGTCGCCGCGCTCAACGGCCACCTCGACCAGATTCCCCGCGCGCTGCTCACGAGCGAGAACCTGCTGCAGCAGACCACGGCGGGCGACACCGTGCTGCACGCTGCGGCCATCGCCGGCCATCTCGACCAGATCCCCGCCGAACTGCTGGTGCACGACAACCTGACCGTCGAGAGCAAGTCGGGTTATACCGCCATCCACGCCGCCGCCGAGACCGGCCAGCTCGGCAAGATCCCGGCCGCCCAGCTCACGGTCGACCTCCTGCTCACGCGGAACGATCATGGCGACACCGCCATCCATGCCGCGGCCTTTGCCGGCTACCTCCGCCAGATTCCCTCGGAGTTCCTGACCGCCGAGCTGCTCAACGTCCGCAACTACGACGGCGTCACCCCGATCCAGACCGCCGAGTCCAACGGCCATCGGGAGACGGTGCCCGAAGAGCTCCGGACCAAGCCGACCGGCTGGCTCAAACGCCTGTTCAAACGCATCGGCGACACCCGGACGCCCTGGCCGACCTGACGCGTGGAGTTGACCGGTGGGCGCGCCCGGCGGGCGGGCGGGAACGCGCGGCGGCGCTGGTGCGCCCCAGCCGAATGCATGGCCGCCATAAGGCCGACTGCGGGTTGGACCGTCGCCGGATTTCGCCTTCCCCTCTCCACTCCGAGTCCCTATTGCCTTGGTTCTTTCACCTTCCTTCATGAACACCACCATCACCGCCATCACCGCCCGCGAAATCCTCGACTCCCGGGGCAACCCCACGATCGAGGTCGACGTCCGGCTCGCCTCCGGTCATCTCGGCCGCGCCGCCGTGCCCTCCGGCGCCTCCACCGGCGAGCACGAGGCCCTCGAGCTGCGGGACGGGGACAAGAAGCGTTACCTCGGCAAAGGCGTGCTCAACGCCGTCGCCAACGTGACGGCCACGATCGCGCCGGCGCTCGCCGGCATGGATGCGACCAACCAGGTCGGGATCGACCGGACCATGGTCGCGCTCGATGGCACGCCGACCAAATCGAAGCTGGGCGCCAACGCCATTCTCGGCGTGTCGCTCGCCTCGGCGCACGCCGCGGCCGCGGCCCTCGGCCAGCCGCTCTATAAATACCTGGGCGGCCCCAACGCCAAGGTGCTCCCCGTGCCCATGATGAACATCATGAATGGCGGCGCCCACTCCGACGCGCCCATCGACTTCCAGGAGTTCATGATCATGCCCGTCGGGGCCGGCAGCTTCCGCGAGGGCCTGCGCATCGGCGCCGAGGTCTTTCACACGCTCAAGAAGGTGCTCAAGGTCAAGGGCCTCTCCACCGCGGTCGGCGACGAGGGCGGCTTTGCCCCCAAGCTCGAGTCGACCGAGGCCGCGCTCGACGCCATCGCCCTCGCGGTCAAGAACGCCGGGTACACGCTCGGCAAGGAGGTCATGCTGGCCCTCGACGTGGCCGCCTCCGAGTTCTACGACGGCGACGCCAGGAAATACGTCTTCAAGAAGTCCGACGGCCGCAAGCTCTCGGGCGACCAGATGGTCGCGTTCTACAAGGAGCTCGTCGCGAAATATCCCATCGTCTCCATCGAGGACGGCTGCGGGGAGAATGACTGGGGAACATGGAAGAAGCTCACAACCGCGCTGGGAAAGGACATCCAACTGGTGGGCGACGACATCTTCGTGACCAACACGGAAATCCTCGCCCGCGGCATCAAGGAGGGCGTGGCCAACTCGATTCTCGTCAAGGTGAACCAGATCGGCTCGCTCACCGAGACGCTCGATGCCGTGGAGATGGCGAAGGAGGCCAACTACACGGCCGTCATCTCCCACCGCTCGGGCGAGACCGAGGATGCGACGATCGCCGACATCGCCGTGGCCACCAACGCGGGCCAGATCAAGACCGGCTCGCTCTGCCGCACCGATCGCGTCTGCAAATACAACCAGCTCCTGCGCATCGAGGAGGAACTGGGCAAGAGCGCGATCTACGGGGGCAAGCTGTAAGGCGGATCATCCTTCACCACAACAGCGGCTTAAGTTATTTCATAGCCGTAAGCCTGTCATTGCGAAGAGCCCCGCCGCGGCGGGGGGCGCCGAAGCAATCGAGCTGGATCGCCACGCCCCGCCGCGGCGGCGGGGCTCGCGATGACCACCGGCGAAAGCGGCTCCGGCTTAATCTAAACGGCACCAAGGTGCCAAGGGCGCCAGGAACTTCGGGGCCGGTCGGCTGCGACCGGCCCTTTTTCTTGAGCAGCGGCTTTACGCCGCGAGACCGGTGCTCAACCTTCTTGCCGCCCCGGCCCGCGTCATCCCACGCGATGCCGCCACCGGCCCTGCGCGCATGAAAACTCTCCCGCAACTCTTCGCCAACAACCGGGCCTGGGCCGCGCGCCTGCGCCAGCACGATCCGGACTTCTTCCAGCGGCTCTCGCGGCAGCAGTCGCCGGGCTACCTGTGGATCGGCTGCTCCGACAGCCGCGTGCCCGCCAACCAGATCGTTGACCTGCCGCCGGGCGAGCTCTTCGTCCACCGCAACATTGCCAACCTCGTCGTCCACACGGACCTCAACTGCCTCTCGGTGATGCAATTTGCCGTGGAAATCCTCCAGGTGCGCCACGTCATTGTCTGCGGCCACTACGGCTGCAGCGGCGTGCGGGCGGCGCTCCGGGCCGACCGAATCGGCCTGGCCGATAACTGGCTGCGGCATCTGCAGGACGTGCGCGAGAAACACCTGGCGCGCCTCGCGGACCGGCCCGAGGACGCGGCGTGCGACCGCCTCGCCGAGCTGAACGTGATCGAGCAGGTCGCCAACGTCTGCCAGACCACGATCGCGCGCGGGGCCTGGGAGCGGGGCCAGACGCTGTCCGTCCACGGCTGGATCTACGGCCTGCAGGACGGCCTCCTGCGCGACCTCAACACCACGGTCACCGCCCTCGTCGAGGCGCCGGCCGTCTACCGCGCTGCGCTGTCAGCCCTGGGCTGACGCCTCCCCTGCGGGCCCGTGGGTCATTATCGGCTCGACCGTGACGGCGGCAGCGCGAGATCGGCCGTTGGTCGCCGTCGGCAGCTCGCCGTCGGTGTGTTATGAAGGAACGAACCGCGAAATCGGCCCGCGCCATCGTCGTAACGTAAAAGGTTGAGGGCCGTTGAACTTGCCGACGGCGCGTACCTCTGCCGAAGCGGGCGGCCGCGGTTGATCGAATCGTGGTTATGCCAACAGCCGTCTGCGCGGAGGACCGATCGCCACGAGGGAGAAACCGGGCATGACACGCCGGAACCGCCGGTTTTTGTAGGCAGCGGTCGGCCGACCCGGGCGCGTGCGGCAACGCTGACTTGAGTTCCAAGATATTTCCTGTCAGTAAGAACGAGCAGCCGGTGCCGGCGGAATCAACCCTCAAGACCCCGCCGCCGAATTTTGATAGGAAAACAACCGCCTTGAGGCATAATCACCCTGTTAGCCCCAAAATGAGATGTGCATTCCTAACGCTCTTTCTTCTTCTGCTGCCCATCATGGCTGATGCCGCCCAAAAGATTTCGCTCCCGCAGTCCGACGATCTAACGCAGCTCGCCAAACAAAGGGCCGTTGTGGAGCGCTATCTCTCATCTGCCTCGCGAGAGAAATATCAGACCGCTGCCGGTAAGCTCGGGCTACTCAGGGCGCTGCTCGAAGCAAACAAGTTCAAGAGAGAGCAGACTTATGAGCTGCAATGCATGGGCGTCGTCTTCGGCGACGTTTTCGTCCAGGAGTTGGGCATGGAGTGGATAGTTGTGGAGGACGAGCATGGCCGCGACCCGGCATTGCGGGTGCCCAAAACCGATATCATCATCTACCCGCTCACGATGATCTCAAAAAGGGTCGAGAAAGGGGAAGCCGTTGATGTTTTCGAGTTGTTCAACGGACTGGCCGATCAAATCGATGAGCTCAAGAACCAGAGAAAGGGCTAACAATTCGCCGCTGCCAATTCGGCCGTCGGTCACGCGTCGTGCTGACGCACGCCCCGCGCCCGCCGTCCTCCTGGCAGGTCTCTAGTCGTTAGCCATGAGAGCGGCATTCGTACTCATCGCGTTGGTAATCCCGA
>DATIWI010000275.1:0-5181 GCA_035519475.1 Opitutaceae bacterium | reverse complement strand
GCGGGATTGTTCTCGGCGTGGGTGGAGCGGGCATTGATCGGGGCACGCGGCGCGGACTTTGCGCTGACCGCGCTGGAGCGGTGTCTGCTGGCCGGCCGGGTGATTTGGTTTTATCTGGCGAAACTGATGTGGCCGGCGGACTTGGCCTTCATCTATCCGCGGTGGGTGGTGGACGCGACGGTGTGGTGGCAGTATCTGTTCCCGGTGGGAGTGCTGGCGGCGCTGGTCGGTTTGGGACTGGTGGCCCGGCGCCCCCGGGGGCCGCTGGCCCGCACCGCCGCGGCGGGGCTGGCGGGATTCCTGATCTTCGCCGGAACGCTGTTTCCGGTCCTGGGTTTCGTGAACGTCTACCCATTTGTTTTTTCCTACGTGGCCGATCACTTTCAGTATCTCGCCAGCTTGGGCGTTATCGTCCCGGTCGCGGCGGGGTTGACGTTTGCCGCCCGCCGGATTGTACCCGGGGCCCGGCAGCTGGCCCCGGTGGCTGGCGCCGTGCTGCTGGCGGCACTGGGCGTGCTGACGTGGCGCCAGGCCGGCGTTTATCGCAATGCCCAGACGCTTTATCGAGAGACCCTGGTGCTGAATCCCGCCTGCCCGATGGCGCACAACAACCTGGGCCTGGTCCTGTCGCAAATTCCCGGGCGCCTGCCGGAGGCCATCAGCCACTATGAAGCGGCCCTGCGCAGCGATCCCCGCAATCTGGAGGCGCACCTCAATCTGGGATACGCGTTGGCCAGAATGCCCGGCCGTTTGGCCGACGCCGTCAAAGTGGATGAGGCGGCCGTGCGCCTGGATCCGGACCGGGCGGACGCGCACGACAATCTGGCGCTCGCCCTGTCCCAGGTTCCCGGGCGCATGGCGGATGCGGTGGCGGAGTTTGAGGCGGCGGTGCGGCTCCAGCCCGATTCCGCGGAAATACGCGACCACCTCGGGACGGCCTTGGTGAGCATCCCCGCGCGATGGTCTGAGGCGATCGACCATCTGGAAAGGGCGGTGCAGCTTGATCCCGGTTCAGCGACGATCCACGACCATTTGGGAGTGGCCCTGGCGAAAGCGCCGGGGCGAACGCTGGAGGCGGTCGGGCAGTTTGAGGAGGCTTTGCGAATTGGCCTCGATTCGGCGGAGGTGCATTGCCATCTCGGGGCGGCGCTGGCGAAGGTCGCGGGGCGAATGCCCGACGCGGTGGCGCAATTTGAGGCGGCGGTCCGGATTGATCCTGGTTCAATGGATGCGCACGACAGCTTGGGGAAGATCTTGATGGGGATCCCCGGAAGACTGCCGGAAGCCATTGCCCACCTTGAGGCGGCGGTGCACCTGGATCCCGCCTCGGCGGATCGGCACGGCGCCCTGGGGAATGCCCTGCTGAAAGATCCGGCGCGACTGCCGGAGGCGATCGCCCAGTTTGAAGCGGTGGTCAGAATCAATCCCGGGCTGGCGGAGGGGCATTTCGTGCTGGGGGTCCTCTTGTCAGGCGAGCCCGCCCGGCAGCAGGAGGCCCTGGCGCAGTTTGAGGCGGCCCTGAAGATTCGGCCCGATTTCGCGGCGGCCCGAGAGTGGGTCGAGCGCCTCCGCGCCGTGCCGGTTCATTGAATCCACCGGCGCAGAGGCAGGTGGCAGACGTCTGAGCTAGGGCCCCGAACCGCCGCCCGCTCGGAGCCGCGTCGCCTCCCGGGAGTGAACTTCGGCGTCCTCCAGCCGACCCACCTGGCGCAGCGCGCGCGCAAGGTTCAGATGGGTCTCGGCATCTTGCGGTGCGAGCTGCAACGCCTGTTCGTACTGGGCAATCGCCTCGTCGAGGCGCCCGGCTTGCGCCAGCGCGCGGGCGTAGGTGGCGTGCACCACAGGCGAATCCGGCTCGAGCTCGGCGGCCCGCTCAAAATGTGCCCGGGCGTCGGGAAACCGGCCGGTGAGCGTCAGTCCGATGCCCCAGTTGAGCTCGGCGTCGGCGTAGGCGGGATCCAGACGCACGGCCTCGGCGAATTCCGCGATCGCGCCGGCGGTTCGGCCGGCGTCGGCCTCAGCGAGGCCGAGATTGTAGTGCGCCAGAGGGAAATTGGGTTTCAGGCGCAGGGCCGTCCGGAACTCCGTGATACCGTCGGCGATCTGGCCAGTCATAATCAGGGCGATGCCGAGGTTGTTGTGCGCCTCGGCGTAGTCCGGCCGCAATTGGACCGCGCGCCGGAGGTGGGGGATGGCGTCCTGGGGCTGCCCGAGCGCGCGAAGGTCGTCCCCCAGATTGTTTTCGGCCTCGGGATTCTCGGATCGGAGACGCAGCGCCTGTTCGAGAAGGGGGATGGCTTCGATCCGGCGGCCGGCCCGAGCCAGGGCCTCCGCGAGATTGTTGTATGGCATCCAGGCGGACGGATTTCGTTCGATGTTGGTCTGATAAAGCGTGAAGACGTCGCGATACATGCCCGCCTGTCGCCACGTCAGTATCCCGAGTCCGGCCAGCAGCAGCGCGGCCAGCGCGGCTCCGCCTCCGCGCGGGAGCCGGGCCAGAGCGGGCGCGAGGCTGGCCGCCACCAATGCGAGAATGCCCACGCAGGCGAGGTATTGGAAGTGATCCGCCACGAAGGAGTAGATGAAGGGAAAGACGTTGATGAAGCCGAGGGCGGGGAACAGCGTGCCCCCGAAGAACAGCACCGCGGCCAGCCCCGACGTCGCGGCGCGGATCAGGGGTTCACGCCGCCGCAGCAACCACAGGGCTAGCACCAGAGCCAGCAGTCCGACGGAGAAAAGCCATTGCCAGAACTGGGTCGGGTCCACCGTCCAACGCGGGTAGATGAAAACCAGGTCTGCCGGCCAGAAGAGCTTTCCCAGGTAGAACCAGAATACCCGTCCCGCCAGCAGACACCGCTGCACAGTCGTCAGCGCGAAGTCGGCGCCCTCTGCACCGATACGCATCCGTTCAAACCACGACGTTACCCAGCCCGCAGCAGCGCCGGCAGCGAACCACGGCAGCAAGGGCAGCGCGTCGCGCTGCCAGGAGAGGCGGCCGCGCCGCCACCAGAAGACCACGAGCAGGGCGGCGGGCAGCGTCGCGGTGACGGACTTGGTTAACAAGGCGAGAAGAAACAATCCGGTTGCAGACGCATATGACGCGACCCGGCGCCGGTCGTCGAAACGCAGGTAGACCACGGCGGCGCACAGGTACAGCACCGCCGAGAGGGTGTTCTTTTGCTCCGCGATCCAAGCCACGGATTCGACGCAGACCGGGTGGAGAGCGAAGAGCAGGGCGGCAAGCCAGGCACCCGGCACCGCCAGACGCCGCAACGCTCCTCCAAGCAGGCAAGCCGCGGTGGCGTGGAGCAGGACGTTGAGCAGGTGGTAGCCGAGCGGCGAGTCACCCCACAGACGGTGTTCGATCCAGAACGCCGTATGGAGGAACGGATAATACTGCTGCGTGGCACCCACCTCAAACCAGATGCGGGTCAACCCCTGGAGCGACTGCAGGTCCGGCCGGGTCACGTGGCCGGCATCGTCCCAGATGAAGCCGCCCCGCAGCGCGGGGAAATAGGCGAGCAGCGTCGCACCAAAGATCAGGGCGCAGACCCACCCTGCCCGCGAGGGTAACGCGCCGGCCGGTCGCTCCGATGCAAGCGGGGACGGATCACGGAGGGGCCGAGGCATGGCCCAGTTTTCTAGAAATCCGGGGGTACTCCGGCGACACTATTCGGTCCCGGGACCGTCTGCCGCGAGCTACGGCCGGGCGGCGCGCTGCTGCTCCAACCATTCCCGCGCCGGTCTGAAATCGGGGTTGAGCCGCAAGGCCGTCTCGATCTGGGCCCGTGACTCCTCTTCGCGGCCCGGCGAGGCGGACAACGCAATCCCCAGCACATAGTGCGCCTCCACCAACTCCGGCTTGATCCTGATCGCTGCCTGCAGGTGGCCGATTGCTTCGGGTGATCGCCCGGGCACCTGCAGCAGCGCCACACCCAGATCGTTGTGGGCCTCGGCGGAGTTCGGGTCGAGGCGCAGCGCGATCTCAAACTGTTCGATTGCCGCCGGCAGTTTCTCGGGAACCCGAAGCAGGGATCTTCCGAGATCGTGGTGGGCGTTGGCGGAACGGGGATCCATGCGCGTCGCCGCCTCAAGTTGCTGAACGGCCTCCGGCAGTCGGCCCGGTGCCAGAGCCAGGGCGTTTCCCAGATTGCTGCGCGCCTTGGCGGAGCCTGGATCAATTCGCACTGCGGCCTCGAAATGCGCAATTGCGTCCGGCAATCGCCCCGTGGTTTTTGCCAAAGCTGCTCCCAGATTGCCTTGGATCTCTGCCGAACGGGGGTTCATTTCCGCCGCCGCCTCAAGCTGGGCAAGTGCCTCCGGCATCCGCCCGGGAATCTGGGACAGGGCGACGCCCAGGTTGTCGTGGGCCTCCGCGTTGCCGGGGGCAATGCGCACGGCCGTTTGAAACTCGCTGATGGCGTCAGCGAGGCGGCCCGGGATCTTCACCAGGGCGCATCCCAGGTTGAGGCGCGCCTCCACATTGCGCGGGTTGTCGCGCACGGCCGCTTCATAGTGCTCGATCGCCTCCGGCATCCGCCCGGGGATTTGCGAGAGAATCAAGCCCAGGTTGTTGTGCGCCATCGCGCAGTTGGGATTCCGCGCGAGGGTCGCCCGATAAAGCGTCTGCGCATCCCGGTAGATGCTGCTTTGCCGCCAGGTCAGCACCCCCAAGCCCGCCAGCAGCACGGCGCCAGCCACCGGGGCCAGCTGCCGGGCCCCGGGTACAATCCGGCGGGCGGCAAACGTCAACCCCGCCGCGACCGGGACGATAACGCCCAGACTCGCCAGATACTGGAAATGGTCCGCGACGTAGGAAAAGACGAACGGATAAACGTCAACGAAGCCCAGGACCGGAAAAAGTGTCCCCGCAAAGACTAGAAATCCGGCCAACCCCGCCGCCGCGGCGCGGGCCAATGGTCCCCGGCGGCGCCTGGCCAACAGGCCCAGCCCGGCCACCACGGCCAGCACCCCCAGCGAAAACAGATATTGCCACCACGCCGTCGCGTCCACCACCCACCGCGGATAGATGAAGGCCAGGTCCGCCGGCCACATCAGTTTCGCCAGATAAAACCAAATCACCCGGCCGGCCAGCAGACACCGCTCCAGCGCGGTCAGCGCAAAGTCCGCGCCGCGTGCCCCGATCAATGCCCGCTCCACCCACGCCGAGAACAATCCCGC
>DATIWI010000274.1:0-13568 GCA_035519475.1 Opitutaceae bacterium | reverse complement strand
CGTCCGGGCGGCCGGCACCGACAGCAAGGTGCTGATGAACGACCGCGTCTACCGTGTGAACGACATGGTCGATTATGAGCTGGGCCTGCGGCTGACGAGCGTCACGACGTCCGGACTCACCTTCGTCGACGACAACGGCGTCGTCTACACGAAGACATTCTGAGGCGATCCCCGCGGAGTTGCCTCACCGCGCCCGGATCACGCGGCGACAGCGCCGGGGTACCGGCAGAAGCCGACCGGTGGTTCGGAAATCTGCGACCGGCGATCGACACCGCCCGGTGGAGGATGCTCGCATTCTCCCATCCCCGCAGCCTCCGAGCCCCCATTCCCCATTGCCTCCCCCCGCCGTCCGCCGTAGCTTCAGCCACCGCCATGCTCACGCAACTCCGGCGAGCGCACATCCGTCTGCTGCAGCTGGTGGACGCCGGCTTCTTCGGCGGATCGCTCTGCCTGGCCTACTGGCTGCGAGCCCGGTTTCCGTATTGGGACCTGCCGCCGCTGGAGCCGTTTGCCGGCTACCTCGTGCTCGCGCCGCTGGTAATGCTGCTGGGCCCGGCCCTGCTCGCCTCTCAAGGAGTCTACGCGCAGCCGCGGTTCACGCCGCGCCTGGGGATCGCCGGCGCCATCGTTCGCGGGTGCCTCCTGGCGGTTGTCGGCGTCATCCTCTCCCTTTTTCTCCTTCGCCTGCAATTCGCGCGGTCCGTGGTCATCCTGACGGGCCTCTTCGCCGCGCTGGCGGTCTACGCGCGCGCCGAGCTGGCCCGCTGGTATCAAGGCACCCGCCGGGGCCGTGACCTGCTCCGCCGCCGCGCCCTGTGGGTGGGCGCGGCCGAGCCCACTGCCGCCTTCCGCGCGGGGCTGGCCGCGGCCGAACACGATCTGCTGCAGACCGCGGCGGAATTCGACCCCCGCGGAGCGGCCCTCGCTGACTTCGTCGCGCTGCTCCACCGGCATTCCGTCAATCTCGTCATCATTAACGCGGCCGGCCTTGCGCCGGCCGAGGTGCTGCCCATCCTCGCCGCTTGCGAACGCGAGGGCGTGGAGACCCTCGTGCGCCCCGGGATCTTCCACACGCCGGTCTTCCGTCCGGAGATCGATCGCCTGGCTGGCGAGCCGGTCATTTCGTATCGCGCGCAGGCCGCGCCCGCCAGCCACCTGCTCGCCAAACGTGTTGTCGATTACGCGGGCGCAGGCGTGCTGCTCGTCCTGTGCCTCCCCGTGTTTCTTCTGCTCGCCCTGGTCATCCGGCTGACCTCGCCCGGTCCAGTCATCTTCCGCCAGCGCCGGTGCGGCCGCAACGGCCGGGAATTCGACATGTTCAAGTTCCGGTCGATGGGCACGGACGCCGAGCAGCGGAAGGCCGAGGTGGCGGCCCGCAACGAGATGACGGGCCCGGTCTTCAAAGTGCAGGACGATCCGCGCGTTACGCGCGTGGGTCGCGTGCTCCGGCGGCACGGGCTCGACGAGCTGCCGCAGTTGTGGAACGTCTTGCGCGGTGAGATGAGCTTGGTGGGGCCACGGCCGCTGCCGGTCGAGGAGGTGCACCGGTTCGACACCGATGCCCACCGCCGGCGGCTCAGCGTGCTCCCCGGCCTGACCTGCCTGTGGCAGGTCCGCGGCCGCAACGAGATCGACGATTTCAACGAATGGGTGCGCCTCGATCTGGAGTATATCGATCGCTGGTCGCTTTGGCTCGACTGCAAGATTCTTCTGGCCACCATCCCCGCCGTGCTTTTCGGCCGCGGCGGCCGCTGATCGCCCGTCGCCGCCCCACCGCGATGTTTCCGCGCAACTCTTCGATCCCGGCCGTCATCGCCGCGCTGCTCGCCCTCGCGTCGGCCCCGCGCGCCAGGGCGGACGACATCCCGCCGATCGAACCCGGACCGTACGCCGTCGGGAGCACGAACCTCGAGGTCACCGATCATCCGGCATCTCCCCTGATCGATTACCTCAAGGGCTACTCCAGCCCCCGGCGCCAAGCCTACATCGCCGATCTGCTGGTTCATCCCGGCTCCGCCCTCGTCACGGCAGTGCAGGTTCCGGCCGACCCGACTGTCTACGGGCACAAGGCCGGCACCGCCCTGCCCCTCGTGTTATATGCCGTCTACCCCACCTCGGCTGAGAACCGCCGCGCCGACTACAAATTCCCCTATCCGGAAACGGCGGACAATGTGTTTCCCCACATGCAGCGGGCCGGCGAGAAGCCCATCTTTGCCGCCGACACCGCGCGCTACCCGCTGATTGTCTTCTCCCACGGCTACGAAGGCCATGGCTTGTGGGATTTGGACCACCTCAAATTCCTCGCCGCGCATGGCTACATCGTCGCGAGTGTCTTCCACGGCGACGGGCGCGCCGGTCTCGAGAGCAATCTCGCCCTCCGTCCACTCACCCTCAAAGCCGCCTTGGATTGCGTCCTGAAGCACCCCGATCTCGGCCCGGCGATTGATCCCGACCGGATCGGCCTTTCCGGCGGCAGCTTCGGCGGGTACACGATTCTCGCAGTCATGAGCGGCATCTACCCCGGGGCGGCCGGCTCCGCGCCCGATCCCCGCATCAAGGCCGGCTTTGGCCTGGTCCCGTTCATGGGCGCAACGATGGGATCCTGGCCGCTCACCACCCAAGTCTGGCCCTTTGGCCGGGACTACTCGGGGCTCAAGGCCGTGGCGATTCCGTTCCTGGCGGTCTACGCGGAGAAAGACACCAGCGTCCGGCCCGCCAGCGTGCGGGCCGGCGTCGGCCAGATCTCGGGTCCGGCCGCCGCGGTCATGCTCGATGGCGAGCAGCACCTTTTGTCAAAGCAGGCGTGGCCGGACGTCCGCACCTGGGAGATTCTTTTTTTCAACGCCTGGCTGCGCGACGATGCCACCGCGCGGAAGCTGCTCTATGGCGGCACCTCCGTTCAGGGCGGGGTGCACGACCACAAGACCGATCAGCATGCCGCCCGGCGGCGCCAGGACTAGGCTGGATCCTCGCGGGTGGCTGCCGGGCCCGCGCACAGCCCGCCACCGCGTCAAAGGGTGAGCACATCCGCCAGGGCCACCCGACCTTCGTACAGCGCCTTGCCGATGATGATGCCATCCAGGTTCGGACGGCGTTTCTTCGTCTCCAGGTACTTGAGGACGTCCTCGCGGCCGCTGACGCCGCCGGAAGCGATCACGTTGCACCTGACCGCGGCGAGGAGCGCCTCCTGCGCAACGAAGTTCGGCCCGGTGAGCGTGCCGTCGCTGCTGATGTCGGTGTGCACCAGCGTACGGACGCCGAGGCCCTCCATGCGCCGCGCCAGCGCGAGCGCCTCCGTGCCGGTGGTGTCGACCCACCCCTTCACCGCCACCCGCCCGTTCCGCGCGTCGATCCCCACCGCGACCTTCTCGCCATACGTCTTCACCAGCTCCGTGACAAAGCCGCCCTCCTCCGCCGCCCGCGTGCCGATGACCACACGGCTGATACCGAAGTCCAGAGCCTGCTCGACCGCGGCCCGGGAGCGCAGCCCGCCCCCGAACTGGACCTGCAAGCCCAGCGCGACGATGGCCTGCACCTCCGCCAGATTCTGCGGCTCCCCGGCAAACGCCCCGTCGAGATCGACGACATGGACCCACACGGCGCCAGCGGCACGAAATCCGGCGGCCACCTCGACCGGATCGGCCGCATAGACGGTCTCCCGGTCGGCGCGGCCCTGGGTCAGCCGCACGCAGCGGCCTCCCTTGATGTCAATGGCGGGGTAGATCGTCAGGGGCACGGGAGAGGTCTCGCGCAAAGGCGCCCAGACGCAAAGCAATTTTCTCCTTTGCGCCCCCGGCGGCTTTGCGCGAGATTCCTGTCCCATGCCGAAATACGCCGTCCCCGCCTTCCTCTCCGAGCTGCTTCACGCCCGCTCGCCCTCCGGCTACGAATTCGAGGCGCAGAAGGTGTTCGACCGCCATGTCCGGCCCGCCGCCGACCAGTACGCCAAGGATGCCCTGGGCAACCGTTTGGCCACGCTCCGTCCGCGCGGCGATCCGGTGCTCATGTTTGCCGGCCATATGGACGAACTCGGCCTGATCATCACCTACGTGAACAAGGAGGGCTTCCTCTATTTTGACACCATCGGGGGGCATGACCGCAGCATTATCGCCGGACGGCGGGTGGTCATCCAGACCGCCGCCGGACCGCTGAAGGGCGTCACCGGCCGGCGCGCAATTCACCTGATGGACGAGAACGACCGTAAGAAGGTGCCCGAGATCCACGAGATCTGGATCGACATCGGCGCGCATTCAAAGAAGGAGGCGCTGGCGCGGGTCTCCATCGGCGACGTGGCGACCTACGACCACGAATTCGAGCTCATTCACGGCAGCATCGGCGCCTCGCGGGCCTTCGACAACAAGGTCGGCGCCTACATCGTGGGCGAGGCGCTCATCCGCCTCGCGGCGGCGAAGAAAAAGCTCAAGGCCAAAGTCGTCGCGGTGGCCACCTCCCAAGAGGAGATCGGCGTGCGCGGCGCGACCACCTCCGCCTACGCGGTCGCCCCCCATATCGCCGTGGCGGTGGACGTCGGCCATGCCACCGACCATCCCGATTGCGACAACCGCAAATACGGGGAGACGAAGCTCGGCGGCGGACCGATCATCTGCCGCGGGCCCAACATCAACCCGAAAGTCTACGCACGACTGCTCGCGGCCGCCCGGAAACTCGGGATTCCCTACCAGCTCGAGGCCGACCCGCGCCCCACCGGCACCGACGCCCGCGCCATCCAGATGGGACGCGGAGGCGTCGCGACCGGCCTCGTCAGCGTGCCGCTGCGCTACATGCACACGCCCAGCGAGGTCGTGGACCTCGAGGATGTGGAGCGCTGCGTGCAATTGTTCGTGGCCTTTGCGCTGTCGCTTGAGCCGGGCGATTACGCCCACTGGTAGCAGGCGCGCCGGACCCGCGGCGCGAGTTGCAGCCAAACGGATGAGGCGAGTCCGGCGGCGGGAAAAGTCAGCATCGCCAGCCCGTTTCGCCCGATCCAGTCTCACCGGCAACCTGCCATGCCAGCCCCCCTCCACGAGCCCCGAATCCTGATCGTCGACGACGATCCCAGCATTCGCGCCATCCTGATTGCCGCGCTGAAGCGCGAGCATTACACGGCCGTCCAGGTGGCGTCGGGCGGGGTGGCCGCCCAGGGAATCCTGAAGGCCGGGGGCATCGATCTCGTGATCACGGACATCTCCATGCCGGATCTCGATGGCCTGACGCTGATGCAGTGGGGCCTGGAGAATTGTCCGGGTCCGGCGTGGATCATTCTTTCCGGCGAGGCCACCTTCGGGAACGCGGTTCAGGCGGTGAAACTCGGCGCCTTCGACTTCATTGCCAAGCCCCTGTCGGATCCGGATTCCTTCTTCGTCTCCGTGCGCAACGCCCTTCGGCAAAAGCAGCTGCTGGCTGACCGGACGCACCTGGCGGACGTGCTCGCCGGCCAGGTCGCAACGCTCGAGCAAAGCCTTGATCTCCTCTCGGCGCAGGCCCAGATCATCCAGCGCGACCTTCACCGCGCGGAGTTGATCCAGCGCGCCTTGCTGCCCGACCAGCCGCCCAAGCTGGGCCGGTTCGCGGTCAACGCGCTGTACCGCCCGAGCCACGAGGTGGGTGGCGATCTTTACGACGTGCAGCCGGTCGACGACCGACACTGGGCCTTCTATATCGCCGACGCCGCGGGCCACGGGATCAGCGCTGCCATGGTGGCAGTCTTGTTCAAGTCGAGCCTGGTGGTGCGCAACGGGCGCACGGGAGCTCCCCTTGCGCCCGCGGAGAGCCTGGCCGCGGTCAATGCGCGGCTGTTCCGCCAATGCGCCGCGCCCGGTCTGTTCATCACCGCGGCCTTGTGCCTGCTCGACGCGGCCTCCGGCGAGCTGACCGTGTCGTCGGGCGGCCACCCGCCGCTCCTGCTCCAGCGGGCGGGCGGTGACGTTGAGTTGATTCCCCACACCGGCCCCGCCCTCGGGCTGGCCGAGCGTGCGAACTTCGGCACCTTTGCGACCCGCCTCGGGCCGGGCGACCGCCTGCTCCTGTACACCGATGGTCTCACCGATCCACACGAAACAGGCCGCGGGATTTCCCCGCTCGAACTGGGCGCACTGCTCGCGGTTCCGGCTGACCGACCCCAGGCCCGGCTGGACCGCCTGGCCGCCGAAGCCTTTCGTCGCGCCGGCGCTCCCGTTCTCGAGGACGATCTTACTCTCCTGCTGGTTTCCGAGGGGGAAACGCACTCGGAACTCGACCACGGCGGCCCGCGCCTTCCGGCTGCCCTTTCGGAGATGCCTCCGCCCTCCGCGGACGCCGCGTCAGCGGGCGATTTGGTCGCCCAGCAGGGCGAGGTGACCTTCATCCGGCTGGCCGCGCGTTGCGTCTGGGCGCAGGTCACCGCTTTTCACGATACCTGCGCGACGGAATTGCGGCGCGGGCGCTCCGTGGTCGTGGATTTGGGTGGCTGCGAATACATGGACAGCACCTTCCTGGGCACACTCCACGAGCTGGCAGCCATGGCCGGCGCGAAGGGCACGCTGATCCTTCAGCGCATGTCGCCGGCCGTCGCCAGACTGTGCGATGATCTCGGTCTGGCGGGCGTCTTGAGCCTGGTGGCCCCCGCGGCGCGGCCGCTGCCAGCCAGCTTTTCGCCCTTGGCGCCGCCGTCCGCCTCCACCCGGCGCGCGCGGGAGCGCGTGCTGGCCGCGCACGAACTGCTCGCCACGCTGAGCGACGACAACCGCCGGCGGTTCTCCGGGGTGATCGAGGAACTGCACCGCGGCCCCGCCCCCGGTCGCGAGACCTAGACGCGAGCTGTCCGCCGCCGCGCCAACCGGGCCGCCGGTCCCGGTTTGTCCGCGACGAGCGATTGTGCCGGGCCCACGGCGGGCGGCAGCGTCTGCGACGGGCGCGCGGCCGGCCGTCGTTTCAGGCCGCGTCCTTCTTTTCCGCCTTCGCCGCCTTCTTCAGCACCGGGTGCCGGCGTCCCTTCACCACGCCCTCATCGATGACAACCTCGATGACATCCTCCCGCTGCGGCAGATCGAACATCACCTCCAACATGAGATTCTCCATGATGGCGCGCAGCGCGCGCGCGCCGGTCTTCAGCTCCATGGCCTTGGTCGCGATCGCGTGCACGGCGTCGCGCGTGAAGCGCAGCTGCACGCCGTCCATGGCGAAGAGCTTCGAATATTGCTTCACCATGGCGTTCTTGGTGCGGAGCAGGATGCGCACCAGGTCGGCCTCGGTGAGCGGATCGAGCACCGACACGACCGGCAGCCGCCCCACGAACTCGGGAATCATGCCGTAGCGGATGAGGTCCTCCGGCGCGATCATCTTCATCATCTCTTCCGGCGTCAGATTGCGGTCGGCGGGGTTGATGTGGAAGCCGAGCGAGCGCGAGCCGACCCGCTTCTTCACGAACTGCTCGAGGCCGATGAAGGCGCCGCCGCAGACGAAGAGGATGTTGGCCGTGTTGACCTGGATGTACTCCTGGTTGGGGTGCTTGCGGCCACCCTGCGGCGGGACATTGCACACGGTGCCTTCCAGGATCTTGAGCAACGCCTGCTGCACGCCCTCGCCCGAAACGTCGCGGGTGATCGAAACGTTCTCGGTGGTCCGGCGGATCTTGTCGATCTCGTCAATGTAGATGATCCCGCACTCGGCCTTCTTCACGTCGTAGTTGGCCGCCTGCAGCAGGCGCAGCACCACGTTCTCCACGTCCTCGCCCACGTAACCGGCCTCGGTCAGCGTCGTGGCGTCGGAGATGGCGAAGGGCACGTCGAGGATCCGGGCCAGCGTCCGCGCGAGCAGCGTCTTGCCCGAACCGGTCGGGCCGACGAGGAGGATGTTGCTCTTCTCCACTTCGACGTCGGAGAACTCCGGCGCCAGCGCGGTGCCGTTGCGGTGCGGCTGGCCGGAATCGAAAATCAGGCGCTTGTAGTGGTTGTAAACGGCCACCGAGAGCACCTTCTTGGCGTGCTCCTGGCCGATGACGTAGTCATCGAGCGTCCTCTTGATCTCCGATGGCTTGGCGAGGCGGAACGCCGGCCGGTTCTCGGTCGGCGGCGTCTTCACCTCACGATCGATGATCGTCTTGCAGACGTTGACGCACGAATCGCAGATATAGACGCCCGGCCCGGCGATGATCTTCTTCACTTCCGCCTGCGATTTGCCGCAGAACGAGCAGAGCGTGAGGCGGGAGGATTTGGCCATGGGGAAAAGGGGTGACGGCGGGCCGCCGGCCCGGGCTCAGGCGGCCGGTTGCTCCGCGAGCGACTGCGCCTCCCGGGTGGAGGCGACCACGTGGTCGACGATGCCGTAAGCCTTGGCCTCGTCCGCGCTCATGTAATAGTCGCGGTCGGAATCCTTGTCGATCTGCTCGGGGGTCTTGCCGGTGTGGCGGGCCAGCGCCTCGTTGAGCGTGCGGCGCCAGCGGAGGATTTCCCGCGCCGCAATGGCGATGTCGGCGGCCTGGCCCCCCGCGCCCCCGGTCGGCTGGTGGATCATCACGCGGCTGTTCGGCAGGGCGAAGCGCTTGCCCTTCTTGCCGGCGGCCAGGAGCACCGTGGACATGCTGGCGGCCTGCCCGATGCAATAGGTCACCACGTCGCACTGGAGGAAGTTCATCGTGTCATAGATCGCCATGCCGCCCGTCACCACGCCGCCGGGCGAATTGATGTAGAGATAGATGTCCTTCTTCGAATCCTCCATCTGCAGGAAGAGCATCTGGGCGATCACCAGGTTGGCGACGCCATCGTCGATCGGCGTGCCAATGAAGACGATGCGGTCCTTCAGCAGGCGGGAATAGATGTCCATGCTCCGCTCGCTGCGGCCGGTGTTCTCGATGACGAATGGTACGTAGTAACTCACGGTTGTTGCCGATCGCTTAGGTCTTGGGCGCTGCCGTGGTGAGGGTAGCCTTGCTCACCAGGAAATCAAGCGCCTTGTCGAAGACGATGGCCTGTTGCAGCGTCCGCAGGCGGTCGCGGTCCTTCGCGAGCTCCTTCGCCACCTTGTCGGGCCGCTGCCCCGTGCGCGTCGCCTCCCGCAGGATGGCGCCGTCGAGATCGCGTTCGTCGGCCTGGATCTTCTCCTTCTCGGCGACCTTGGCGAGGAGCAGCTGGATCTTCACGCGGCCGACGGCGGCGCGGCGGGCGTTCTCATAGAGCTCCTTCTTGTTCTTCTCGAACTCCGCCTCCGGCACGCCCCGGCGCAGGTTGTCCTCCATGAAACGCCGCAACACCCCCTGTGTCTCGGCGGCGATCAGGCTCTCCGGCAGCGGGAATTCGATCTTGGCGGCGAGCGCCTCGCTCACCTGCTGGCGCTGGGCGCGGTGGTTGTCATATTCCTTCCGCAGCTTGAGGTTCCGCCGGACCTGCTCCCGGAGGGCCTCAAGGCTTTCCACCTGCTGCGCCTTGAAGAATTCCGCCTCGAGCGCCGGCAGGACGCGTTCGCGCACCTCGAGCACCTCGACGGCATAGATGGCCGCTTGGCCGGCCAGGGGCGGCGCCGCGGCAAAATCGGGCGGAAATGTCACCCGCACTTCCTGCTTGTCTCCCGCCTTGAGCCCGGCCAGCTGCCGGCCGAGCCCCGGAATCAGCCCCGCCTGCTCCCCTTCCACCTCCTCCCAGGTTTGCGGGACGGTCCCGTAGATCTGCTTGTCCGGCACGAGCTCGACGATCGGCCGGCCGCCGACTGCGCCGGTGTAGGCCAGCTTCACGAAATCGCCTTTCCGGGCGGGCCGTGCGGCCACGTGGAAATCGGCGCGGTCCTGGCGCAGGTTCTCAATGACGGCATCGATCTCCGCGTCCGTCGCGTCCGTGGGTGGCACCGCGGCCGGGAGGCCCACATAATCGGGCAGCTCGAACTGCGGGTGCACGTCGAGCGTGAAGGTGATGGCCGAGGACAGGCCGGGTTCGATCGTTCCCTCGTCGACGTGGACGATGTTGATGACCTCGAGCTTGGTCTTCTCGAGGCCACCGCGGTATGCCCGGCCCACGACCTTGCTCTTCAGTTCCTCCTGCACCTCCTTCCCGAATCGTTTCACGACCATTTCGGCCGGCGCGCGACCGGGCCGGAAGCCGGGCAAGCGTGCGACCTTGGCGATCTCACCCACCACCGCCTGGTATTCACTGTCCACCTCGCCCTTGTCGAGGGAAACGACGAGGCTTTTGCGCGTTTCGGAAACGTCCTTGAGTTCGATGTTCACTGCAGTCCGGGAAGAAGGGATGACGACAAACAGAACTGGTCACGCTACGGGACGGCCGCGCCGCCGGTCAATGCTGGATTGTCCCCGCCGTCCGCAACGGGGTGGGCCGAAACATCCATCGACGCGCCAAAGTCTTGCTCGCGCCGCGCCGCGGCGCATGCTCGCGGACCATGGCCAGCCTGACCTTGCTCGTCGCCCGGCACGGCAACGTGCTGCTGATTGACTCCGCGTCGGCGGTGGTTCAGGCCGGTCTGTGGCGGCGCGGCGCGGCGCCGATCTGGCAGCAATCGGCAAAGGAGGCTGGCATCGCGATCTTCGCCTGCGCCGCGGCCGCCCTGGCCGCCGCTCACCTCCGCGTAGCCGATCTCGGGGCCTTGGTTTTCTGCGAAGGGCCGGGATCAATTCTGGGGATTCGCACGGCGGCGATGGCCCTGCGCACGTGGCAGACCCGGGAGCCGCCGGCTCCCCCCGCGTACGCCTACCGCAGCCTCGAGCTGGTGGCCCAGGATCTGCGCCGTTCCCGGCCGCAGCGACCCTTCGCCGTGATTGCGGATGCGCGTCGCGATGCCTGGCACTGGTTCGAAGCGACGGATCACACCGATCTCGACGAGCTGCGGCGCGTGCCGCGCTCGCAGCTGGCGGAATATGCCGGCGAGCTCTTCATGCCGGAAGGCTTCCGCGTCTGGACGCCGCCCCCGCGGATTGTGTCGGCCGTGCCTTATGCGCTGCCTGACCTCTGGCGCCGCCAAGGCGACGCTGATCTCTTGCGTCCCGCCCCGGAGCCTGATGCCTTCCTCCACGAGGACGCCGTGTACGTCTCGTGGACTCCCCGGATCCACCGGGCGCCGCGGCGGTCGCCCCGCTGAACCATGCACCCCGCTTCACCGCTGCCGCTGCGCTGCTGGGCCGAGATCGACCTCGCTGCGCTCGAACGCAACCTCAAGTTGATCCGCGCTTCGCTGCCGTCCCATATCAAATACGTCGCGGTCGTCAAAGCAGACGCCTACGGACACGGCCTGCACCAGACCGTCGCGCGGCTGATGCACGCCGGGGCCGACCTCTTCGCCGTCGCCAACGTGACGGAGGCGGCGGCAATTCGCGAGATCGGACCCGGCTGGCCCGTGCTGGTGTTGAGTCCGCTGCTGCCCGAGGAAGACAAATATCTTCCCGAATACGACCTCACCGCCACCGTTTCCACCGCCGAGGAAGTCGACCGTTTCGACATCGTCGGTGGCGCAACCGACCACGTCGTGGCAGTGCATTTGAAGATCGACACGGGCATGGGACGCTTGGGCGTGTGGCATGAGGAGGTCGAGCCGCTCTACCAACGCATCCGCCAGGCGCGCCATGTCCGGCTCGATGGCGCCTTCACCCATTTCTCGAGCGCCGACGAGGACCCGGTGTTTACCGACGAACAGCGCCGGCGCTTCCTGGCGGCGCTGCGGCGCTGTCCCGGTCTCGACCTCGACCAATTGCTGATTCACGCCGACAACAGTGCCGGGTTGGAGACGGCCCATGGAGAGCAGCCCTTCAACGCCGTGCGCGTGGGCCTGTTGCAGTTCGGCATTCTGCCCCATCCCAATTCGATGCTGGCGCGCGTGCATGCCGAGCCGGTCTTCAGTTTTCGCACCCGCGTCGGCATCGTGAAGCGCTTGCCGGCCGGAACCGACATCAGTTATGGGCGCACGCACACGCTCCGGCGCGACACGATCATCGCCGTGCTCTGCGCCGGCTATGCGGACGGAATCGCGCGCGCCTGCAGCAACCGGGCTCACGTCCTCATTCGCGGCCAGCGCTGCCAAGTGCTCGGCCGCGTGACCATGGATCAGACTATCGTCGACGCGACGGACGTGCCCGGCGTGCAATGCGGCGACGAAGCCGTGCTCGTGGGACGCCAAGGCGATGCCGAGATCAACATCACCGAATTCAGCGCGTGGTCGGACTCGATTCCGTGGGAGACGCTTTGCTCGGTAACCAAACGCGTGCCGCGGACCTACAAGACCTCACTCGGCTTGTGAGCGTATCGGCCCGGGCCGTGGGCCGATACCATCGAGGCGCCGATCGCGTAAGCTGTTGGTTTGAGGTGGATTGAGTTTGTCGCGACCGATTGGGTATAGGTCCCCATTATAACAATGGTTTTACCCTATTCAGCCCCTTCTCACTCGCCGGAATCGGCCTTCTTGTTAATCTTTTTCATAAATCGATCACAAGGAGGTCCAACATCGACAGGTCCCTTCCAGTACGCGAGATGAGCCGGTCCGAGGCTCCAAGAGCCTGCAGAGCGCAATGCGGCGGGTCTGCGGCTGGATTGAAAGAAATCGCCGCGGCCGCAGCTGTCGCTGCCTTCCTGATTGCCGCGGCGCCGTTGCACTCAGCGACGGTCATTTGGGATGGTGGGGCGGGCACGGGTGCGTGGGGAACCGGCACCAACTGGAGCACGAATGTTGTACCCGCAACCACCGACTCGCTCGTCTTCAATGCCGCGGCCGCCAACAATCAATACGCGATCACCCTTGGTGGCAACCGCACTGCAGCGGGTGTGTCCTTCAGCAATGCGGCGGGGACCAATGCCTTCACGTTCTCTGGCAATACACTTACCATCAACGCCGGCGGCATCACCAACAACGATGAGCTGACGCAGACGTTTAGCTCTGCCGTCACCGTCAATTCCGCCCAGACATGGACCGCGATGGGTGGACTGGCCTTCACCAACGTCACTCTATCCAGCAACCTGACGCAGTCCGGGACGGCCAACATTTCCATCGGTGGCACGCTGACCAATTCCGGAGGAAGCCGCACAATCACAAACAACACCGCCGGAACGGCCACTATCAACAACATCAATCTGTCAAACAACGCGACCAACCGCACACTTACCCTCGGCGGCACAGGCAACACGACCGTCACCGGCGTGATTTCCAACAATCTCTCGTCCGCCAGCAACCTGACCAAGACCGGCTCCGGCACGCTGACGCTGTCGGGCGCCAACACCTATACCGGAGCGACCAATGTCAACGCCGGCACGCTCCGGCTTGGCGCCAACAACGTTCTCTCCAACAGCACTGCCGTGACCGTCGCCAGTGGAGCCACCCTCAATCTCAACAACTATTCCGACACCATCGGCTCGCTGGCCGGCGCCGGGATCGTCACGCTCGGCAGCGGCACGTTGACGGTTGGCGCGAACAACACGTCGACGACGTTTTCGGGCTCGTTCGCGGCGGGTGACACGGGCACGTTCGCCAAGACCGGCACCGGCACGCTCACCTTTGGCGCCGGCATGGACCTCTCCGGCGGCACCCTCCAGCTCAGCGGTGGCACCCTCAACCTCGGCGGCTTCAGCAGCACGTTTGGCGCTCTCAACGTTACCGGAAATTCG
>DATIWI010000273.1:0-2572 GCA_035519475.1 Opitutaceae bacterium | reverse complement strand
ACCGCCCAGCGCTTCGGCTGGAAGCTCGGCGACCGGGTGCCGATCATGTCCACCATCTGGGCGCAGCCCGGCGGCAACCGCACCTGGACCTTCGACATCGTGGGCATCTTTGACGGCCGGGAGAAGAACACCGACACGACGCCACTGTTCTTCCGCTACGATTATTTCGACGAGGCGCGCAACCAAGCGCAGTCGTGGGGGCGCGGCCAAGTCGGCTGGTTCACCATCCGGGTGCAGGATCCGTCGCAGGCGGCGGCGGTGGCGAAGGCGGTGGACACGGAGTTCGAGAACTCGTCGGCCGAGACCAAGACCGAGCCCGAGGGCGCATTTATCCAAGGCTGGGTGAACCAGATCGGCAATATCGCCCTGATCACGGCCTCGATCCTGGGCGCGGTGTTCTTCACCATCCTGCTTGTGGCCGGCAACACGATTTCCCAGTCGGTGCGGGAGCGGATCGGCGAACTGGGCGTGCTCAAGGCGATCGGGTTCAGCAACGGCCAGATGCTGGCGCTGGTGCTGCTGGAGTCATGCCTGCTGGCGGTGGCGGGCGGCGCCATCGGCCTGGGCCTCGCGTGGCTGGTCACCTCGCGGGGCGATCCCACCGGCGGGCTTCTGCCCCTGTTCTATTTCCCGTCGCGCGACCTGATCATGGGATTCGGCTTCAGCCTGGCGCTCGGCCTCGTGACCGGCTTCTTCCCGGCTCTGCAGGCGATGCGCCTGCGGGTGGCGGACGCCCTCCGGAGGATGTGAGAACAGTAAGAGTGAACGTGAACGAACCGGGCCAGAGACGTTTCATACCTTGTCCATGTCTCGCCCTCCCTGACAACCCCTGCTTCCCCACGCTCCCCATGCCCTCGCCGCGCTCACCTTCACTCTCACTCTGACCTTTCACTCATTATGGCCGGTCCGATCAATTGGATTTCGCAAATCGCGTCGGTGACGAAGTTCGGGTTGCTGAGCATCCCGCAGCGGCGCGGCTCGGTGGCGGCCGCGGTCTTCGGCATCGCCGGTGTCGTCGCCGTCCTCGTCGGCGTCTTCTCGATCGCCGCGGGTTTCCGAAAGGTGATGGCGAATTCCGGAGCTCCGGACGCGGCCATCGTGCTGCGCAGCGGCGCAGACAGCGAGATGGTGAGCGGTCTGAGCCGCGAACAGACACGCCTGATTGCGGACGCGCCGGGCTTGGCGCGCACTCCGGCCGGACCGCTCGCGTCGGCGGAGCTCTTTGTCATCATCAACCTGCCCAAGAAGACCACCGGCACCGATGTGAACGTGCCGCTCCGAGGGGTCGAGCGCGCGGCGTTCCAGGTGCGCGACCGGCTGAAGATGGTGGAGGGGCGGCCCTTCGAATGGGGCAAAAACGAAGTGATCGCCGGAGTCGGCGCGGCCCACGAGTTCGCCGGGCTCCGGGTGGGCGACATGATGAAGGTCGGCCGGTACGAGTGGCCGGTGGTCGGCATCTTTTCCACGGGCGGCGGTGCGGCGGAGTCGGAGGTGTGGACCGATGCCAAGGTGCTGCAGGACGCCTATCACCGGGGCGACAGCTTCCAGTCCGTCTACGTGCGGCTGAGCTCGCCCGCCGCCTTCGGCCAGTTCAAGGATGCCTTGACCACGAATCCGCGGCTGAACGTCAAGGTGGACCGGCAGGACGATTACTTTGCCGACCAGTCGACCGGGGTGACGTCGCTCATCAACTACCTGGGCTATCCGATCGCGGCCCTGATGGCGGTGGGCGCGATTTTCGGGGCGCTGAACACCATGTACAGCTCGGTGGCGGCGCGGACCCGGGAAATCGCGACGCTGCGCGCGCTCGGCTTCGGCCGCGGCGCGGTGGTGGTGTCCGTGATGCTGGAGTCGGTGGTGCTGGCGCTGGTCGGCGGCGCGATCGGGGCCACGGTGGCCTACGTCATCTTCAACGGCTTCCAGGCCGCCACCATGAACTGGCAGAGCTTCAGCGAAATCACCTTCGCGTTTGCCGTCACCCCGCACTTGCTGAGCCAGGGCACCCTGCTGGCCACGCTGATCGGCGTGGTGGGCGGGCTGCTGCCGGCGATCCGCGCCGCCCGGCTGCCGATCGCCGCCGCCCTGCGGGAGCTGTGAGCGGCATCCGACAATTGTAGGAGCGAGCTTGCTCGCGATGGCGGGAGGAGATCGCCTGCAAGCAGGCTCCCACATCGCGGTTCAGACTGCTGAGGGAGTTCGTAGGGGCGCAGATTCGCTGCGCCCAATTTCGAGGGCGCGACTCTGCTGGCCAGCAGAGCGTCTCTACGATTCAACACCGATCGGGCGCGACGGCGCGGACGGCTCGGCGGTCCCGCCCTACGACCGCTTGGAGACGCGGCGCCCTCGCCGCTTGTCCTCCCGTAAACCGGCGACGGGGCGTCGCCGTTCCAATCCGCGGTCAGCCTGAAGCCGGGGTGCCGAGAACCTCGCGTGGGCCGGTCACCAGGTGCGCGACAAACGCCGCGAACTCGATCTCAGAATTGATCTCGCGTAGGGCGCGACCTTGGTCGCTGCCAAGTTCGTCGAGGCGAGACGTTCGCCATGGGCGCCGAGCAAGCTCGGGCCCTACAGC
>DATIWI010000272.1:0-12299 GCA_035519475.1 Opitutaceae bacterium | reverse complement strand
GCGCCGCTAGCGTCGCCCCTCGATGCCGACCCCCGCCACCCCCGCCCGCGATGGGCTCGCGCTGCGCGAATACGCCGGCTACGCGCTCGGCGACACGGCCTCCAACCTGTTTTTCCAGACATTCAACATCTTCCTCACGTACTACTACGTGGACGTCTGGGGGATCGTGCCGGGGGCCATCGCGACGATGATGTTCCTGATCCGCCTGTGGGACGCCGTGAACGACCCGATCATGGGAGTGATCGCGGACCGGACGCAGACGCGCTGGGGGAAGTTCCGCCCGTATCTGCTGTGGATGGCCCTCCCCTACGGCGTGTGCGGCTACCTCATCTTCGCGAATCCCTCGCTGGGGCCGACCGGCAAGCTGGTCTATGCCTACCTGACCTACAACCTGATGTTGATGGCCTACACGGCGATCAACGTGCCGTATTCGTCGTTGCTCGGCGTGATCAGCCCCTCGTCGCGCACGCGCACGGTGGCCTCGAGCTTCCGGTTTGTCGGCGCCTTCGGGGGTGCGTTTCTGGTCTCGACGTTCGTGAAGCCGCTGGCGCGCGGGCTCGGCGCGGGCAGCGAGGTGCGCGGCTACCAGTACACGATGGCCATCTTCGCCGCGGCCTCCGTGGTCATGTTCCTGGTGTGCTTCGCGGCCACCCGGGAGCGCGTCACCCCGCCGCCCGGGCAGAAGACGAATCTCCGGGAGGAACTGCGGGAGCTGGCGGGCAACGGGCCGTGGGTGGTGCTCCTGTTCGCCGCGATGTTCTCGACCACCTTCATCATCCTGCGTTCGGGCAGCACGCTGTTCTATTTCAAGTACGTCGTGGGCGACCGCGGCGCGCCGGTCTTCCTGGGCTTCATGGACCGGGCCACGATCTTCCTCTCCTCCAACGGCGCCTGCCAGATGCTCGGGGCCGGCTGCCTGGGCCTGGTGGCGCGCCGGGCCGACAAGCGGATCCTCGCCATCGCCCTGACCCTGATCACCGCGGTCTGCTACGGCTCGTTCTACTATCTGCCCAAGGACGACTTCGGGCTGCTGCTCGGCGTCAATGCGCTTGGGAGCTTCTGTCTGGGCCCGACTTCGGCGCTGGTCTGGGCGATGTTTGCGGACGTCGCCGATTTTGGCGAATGGAAGTACGGCCGCCGCTCGACGGCGCTGGTGTATTCGGCCTCGCTGTTTGCCCTGAAGAGCGGATCGATGATCGCGGGCGTGCTGCTGCCGCTATTCCTCGATCGCTTCGGCTTCGTGCGCGAGGCCGTGCAGACCCCCACCGCGCTGCTCGGCATCGTCCTCGCCTTTTCGCTCATGCCCGCGCTCTTCGCCGTCCTCAAGGTGGCCGCCCTGTGGATCTATCCGCTGAACCAGGGGCAGGTGGACCGGATCGAACAGGCGCTGCGCGCGCGGCGCGCGCCGACGGCCTGACGGCGCCCTTCTTTCCGAACCGTCCCAGTCCGCACCGGGATCATTTCTTCACAGAAGCACGCGAAGGATCGCTGGCTCTTCGCCACGCGCTGTCGCTTGGCGCCCTTCGTTGCCTTCTGTGAAATCCGATCAGCGGCATTCGCGGGAACCCGACGAACGTTGCCGCACCGCGCCAACGTCTCCAGAGCCGTTGCCGTTGACAGCCCCGTGCGGCCGGCGACTGTGGCGGGATGAAATTCCCACGCGCGGCCGCTCTCGTCGCCCTGCTCCCCCTTGTCGCCGGCGGACCGGCGGTCGTCGAAGCGGCTGACGCCATTCTGCCCGTCACCCCGGACGCGTCACCCGAGGCCCGCGCCGTGCTGCAGATGCTCCATGACATTTCGGGCCAATACACGCTCACCGCGCAGCACAACTACCCGAACACGAAGAGCCGCAACTCCGAGTTCGCCGCAAAATTCATCGGCAAGACGCCCGCAATCTTCGCCTCCGATTTCGGCTTCGCCAAGGCGGGCGACGCCGACTCCTACCTCGCCCGCCCGGACATTGTCCAGGAGGCGATCCGTCAGTACCGGAACGGCTCGCTTGTCGACCTGTGCTGGCACGCCGTCCCGCCGACGGCTGACGAGCCCGTGACCTTCCGGCCGCTGCCGGGCGCCGATCCGAACAAACTGGCCAGCATTCAGGGCCAGCTCACCGACCAGCAATTCCAAGAGGTGCTGACGCCGGGTACGCCGCTCCACGAGCATTGGTGCGCCCAAGTGGATGTGATTGCCGGCTTCCTCCAACAATTGCGGGACGCCCGTGTGCCGGTCCTTTGGCGGCCCTACCACGAGATGAACGGCGACTGGTTCTGGTGGGGCGGACGGACCGGGAAATACAGCACCGCCGATCTCTACCGGCAGATGTTCGACCGGTTCGCCAGGCATCACCATCTCAACAACCTGATCTGGGTCTGGAGCATGGACCGCATCAACAATCCGCAGATGGAGCACGCGAAGTACTTCCCGGGAATCGACTGCGTCGACGTCCTGGCGCTCGACGTCTACGGGAACGATTTTGCCCAGTCGTACTACGACAGCCTGGTGGCGCTGTCGCAGGGGAAGCCCCTCGCGCTCGACGAGGTCGGCAACCCTCCCTCGCCGGAGATCCTGCAAAAACAGCCGCAGTGGGCCTATTATGGCATCTGGGTGGGCATGGTGCGGAACACCTCGCGGAAGCAGTACGATGCCCTGATGCAGAACCCGCGGATCCTCAATCTCGAGGATCCGGTCTACGGGAATCTCATGGCGCCGGTGCGGGCGGCCTCGAGCCTGCCGCCGCTGCATTTCGAGCCCGCGCCCGCGAACTTCTCGGGATCGTGGGTGCTCGACGAGGAGCGCAGCGCCCTGGGCCCGATGGGGGCGAGCCTCGCGCCGGCGCGGCTGGAGGTGGTTCAGCAGGGCAACGAACTGACCGTCCGCACGACCCGCATCCTCGAATATGCCGACGACCAGACTACGGAGGAAAAACTGACCCTCGATGGCGCGGAATCCAAATCGACCTTCCTGAACTCGCCACGCGTCACGACCGCCCGCATGACCGCGGATGGCGCCACGCTCGAGATGAACTCGACGATCGCGCTCGTCTGGGGGCCGCCGGGGACAAAGCTGCTCGTGAAGGACGCCTGGAGCCTCGGTGATCGCGGCGACCGCCTGACGATTCACCGTTCCACGAGCGGCTTCCGGGGCGAGCAGCAATTGGTCCTGGTGTTCGCCCGGCGGTAGCGCCACCCCGCGGCGGCCCAAACTGGAAAACGCGCCTAGTTGCCGCGGAACTCGCTGGTCGCGCGCCCCGGATATGCCGGTTGTGGCCTCCCCGCCGCCTGGCCTGAAATCCAACCTCCGGCGCATGGGCCAGGGTTGCCCGACGGGGGATGTCAACTATTGGTTGACATGCCCGCGGAGGCACCGGCGGGTTGGCGCCACCGCGTGGGCGAAACCTCCGCCCATGCCGACGCGACCTGGACCTTTCCAGCCGAGGCCTCGCCCGTTCCGATGGTTGTTCTCCTCGCCCGGCTCCAGGTCACCAGCACGGGTGCCGGCGGGCGCGGCCTCACGCCACGAGCGTCCGCTCGATGCGCCGGTCGGGGATCAGCCAGATGACGGCGACGAGCGTGTACAGCGCGACACCCAGCCAGGAGTTCACCAAGGCGAGGCCGATGCCGACCGCATAGATCACCACGGAGATCTTCCCCTTGAAATCGGATCCGATCGCCCGGGCCAGGGCGGAGTCGGCCCCGTGTCCCGCCAGCAACACCCGCACCAGGATGAAATACGCGATGGCGGCCATGATCAGAACGGCCCCGTAGGTCACAACCGTCCACGTCGCAAAACGGTTCTCGCCCATCCAGCCGGTGACGAAGGGAAAAAGTGAAAGCCAGAACAACAAATGCAGGTTCGCCCAGAGGACGGAACCCTTGATCAGCTTGACCGCCTGGAAGAGATGGTGGTGATTGCTCCAATAGATGCCGATGTAGAGGAAACTCAGGACGTAGCTGAGGAAGATGGGGAGGATCGGCTGCAACGCGTGGAGGTCGATGCCGTGCGGCACCTTCATCTCCAGAACCATGATCGTGATGATGATGGCCAGGACGCCATCGCTGAAACCTTCGAGTCGGCCTTTGGTCATGGGTGAGAGAGGATCGGCGCGCGGGTGCGGCGATAATCAGTGCGGTTCGCCGCGGGAAGCAAGCGCGAGGCCGGGGGCGCGGAATCCCGTCATGCCGGTGTTGATTTGCCGGCGCCGCGGTCGATAACCTCGCGTCATGCAGGTGCAAAGCGCGCGGCCGGCCGGGCGGCTCAAGCCATGGGTGATCAGCGCGCTCGTGTTTGGCCTCGTGCTGGTGTGCTACTGGCCCGCGCTGCGCGGCGGCTTGCTGTGGGATGACCAGGCCCATGTCACCCGGCCCGACTTGCGCCCGCTGTCCGGGCTCTGGCGCATCTGGACGGATATCCATTCGACCCAGCAATACTATCCCGTCCTGCACAGCGCCTTCTGGATCGAGCACCGGTGGTGGGGCGACAGCACGTTCGGCTACCACCTCCTCAATGTTCTGCTGCACGCCACGTCCTGCTGCCTGCTGGCGTTGATCCTGCAGCGGTTGCTAAAGGGCAAACGGGTGCAGCAAGACGGCACCCCGACCCCCGGGGCCCCGATTGCTTCCCGCCGGAGCGCAGTCTCGCCCGTTCGACACGCGCAGGGGCCCGAGCCTGTCGAGGGGCTGCGCCCGGCAGCGTCGACCGACAGCATAGTCGCCTGGCTTGCGGCCCTGCTTTTCGCCGTCCATCCGGTCTGCGTCGAGTCGGTCGCGTGGATCTCCGAGCAAAAGAACACCCTCTCACTGGTCTTCTATCTCTTGGCCGCCCTCGCCTATCTGGATTTCGAGTCCACCCGCCGGCGCCGATCCTATGGGGCGGCGCTGGCGCTCTTTGCCCTGGCCATTGGCACCAAGACCGTGACGGCTACGCTGCCGGCAGCCCTGCTGGTGCTCCTTTGGTGGAAAAACGGTCGGCTGCGCTGGCGGCGCGATGTCCTGCCGCTGGTCCCCTGGTTGGCGCTGAGTTTGGCCGCGGGCCTGTTCACGGCCTGGGACGAACGCACGCTGATGGGAGCATCCGGGGCGGAGTACGCCCTGACGGCCGGCCAGCGCGCGCTGTTGGCGGGGCGCGTCATCTGGTTCTATCTGGGAAAACTCGCCTGGCCCGCCAACCTGATGTTCATCTATCCGCGGTGGGATGTGCCGGCCTCCGCGGCGGGCTGGTATGGCTGGGCCGGCGGAGTGCTCGCGGTGACCGCGGGCCTGTGGCTGGTCCGCCGCTATGCGCGCGGATTGCCGGCCCGCGCCGCCACGGCGGGGCTCGCCGGCTGGCTGCTCTTCGTCGGGACGCTTTTTCCGGCGCTGGGGTTCTTCAACGTCTTTCCCTTCCTTTACTCCTATGTCGCCGATCATTTCCAATATCACGCCAGCCTCGGCCTCGTCGCCACCGTCGCCGCCGGCCTCGCGGCGCTGTGGTCCCGGGCTTCGCCGTCGGTCCGGCTGGGCGGGCGGGTCCTGGGGATCGCCCTGGTCGCCATCTTGGCCCTGCTGACCAACCGGCAGAGTCGCATCTACCGCGATGGCGAGACCCTCTACCGCGCAACCATCGAGCGCAATCCGGCGTGCTGGATAGCGTACAACAACCTCGGCGCCGATCTGGCCAGCTCGCCCGGCCACGCCGCCGAGGCGCTGGCGCAATACGAGCAGGCGCTCGGCATCCGGCCGGACTACCCCGAGGCGCACAACAACCTCGCCAACCTGCTCGCGACGATGCCCGGCCGCGCGCCCGAGGCGCTGGCGCACTACGAAACGGCCCTGCGGCTCAAGCCGGACTTCAGCGAGGCGCATGACAACCTCGCCAACCTGCTCGCGACGCTGCCGGGACGTGCGCCCGAGGCCCTGACACATTACGAGCAGGCGCTGCGCCTCCGGCCGGACAACGTCGACGCGCACTTCAATCTCGCCGGCCTGCTGGCGACCCTGCCGGGCCGCGAAGCCGAGGCGGCCGCCCACTACCAAACGGCCCTGCGGTTGCAGCCGGATTACGTGGAGGCATACAACAACCTGGCGGTGCTCTATGCCCGCCTCGGGCGGACCGTCGACGCCATCCGCACTTGGGAGGCGGCCCTGCGGATCAATCCGAATTACGCCGACGCTCGCACCAACCTGCAGCGACTTAAAGAACGTCTCGGGCGCTGACGAAATTCAAACGCTGTCGGGCGCGGTCGCCTTGGCTCGCCGAAGCTTTGGCGTAGGCGGCCGCGTCGTCGCTTCTCCGGCGCAGGCAGAGCCGGGCCCTCCAAGGCGTGCAAGGATCCAAACGTGGTGTATAGTCCCCGCCTCGTCCGCCCACCAATCCTCAACCTCCTCGCCCATGAAACGCAAAGCTTCCGCCATGTGGCACGGCGACCTCAAGTCCGGCCGCGGCAACATCTCCACCGAGAGCACTGTCCTGCAGGCCGCGCCCTATTCGTTCGGCACCCGCTTCGAAACCGCCCCCGGCACCAATCCCGAGGAGCTGATCGCCGCCGCGCACGCGGGCTGCTTCACCATGGCGCTGTCGTTTGCCCTCCAGCAGGCCGGTTTCACCGCCGACACGCTCACCACCACCGCCACGGTCTCCCTCGAGAACCTGCCGCAGTCCAGCTGGACGGTGACGGCGATCCACCTCGACACGGTGGCCAAGGTCCCCGGCGTCTCCGCCGCCCAGTTCGGCGAACTGGCCGCCGGCGCCAAGGCGGGCTGCCCGATCTCGCGCTTGCTCAAAGCCGAAATCACCCTCGACGCGAAGCTCCTTTGAGCCGGGACTAGGCAGTGGAAATTCACCACGGATGGCGCGGATGGACGCGGATCAATCGGAGGTCGATGGCATCGATCCTTGGACTGAAACCCACTGTTTGGTGAAGTGAAAACGCGGTCGATTCACCTCAAGTTCCTCCTCTGGAATCATCCGTGCCTATCCGTGAAATCCGTGGTTGGACTGAATGGCTCCGGTTGAGACCGGCCGTGGCGCCGCGCCAGCCGCGCGCCCTTGCCGCGGATTACGGCGCCGGGCGCAGCCAACCGGACGCCTTCAGCCACTCGGCCGCGCGATCCGGCCAGGTGGTAACCACGGCGTCCGTGCGCCGCAACCCGTAGCCGTGGCCGCCGACGGGATAGAGATGCAATTCCGCCGGCACGCCCGCCCGCTTCAGCGCCAGGCAGTAGAACAGCGCGTTCTCCGCCGGGATGGGATCGTCCTGCGCCTGCACGAGAAACGTCGGCGGCGTTTTCGGCGAACCGACGCTGAGCTCCGGCGCCACCACGTTGTCCTTGTCGACGAGGTAGCCGGGATAGATCAGCAGGGCGAAGTCGGGACGGCAACTGAGCTCGTCCGCGGCGTCGACCGCGGGATAGGTGCGGCGCTCGTGCTCGTTGCTCAGGACCGCCGCCAGATGGGCGCCGGCCGAGAATCCCAAAACGCCGAGGCGGTGCGGGTCGATGCCGAGGTTTTGGGCGTTCTGGCGCACGAGGCCGAGGGCGCGCTGGACGTCCTGCAGCGGCGCCTGGTACCGCGGCACTCCCTCCCGCGCCGGCACGCGGTATTTCAAGAGAATGCCGGTCACGCCCAGCGAGTTCAGCCACGCGCAGACCTCCGTGCCCTCGAGATCCATGGCAAGGATGTGATAGCCTCCGCCCGGGCAAACCACCACGGCCGTGCCAGTGTTCCATCCCGCGTCCGGTGAATAGACGGCGATGGTCGGCGTGGAGACGTTACCCAGGCGGATGACCGGCCGGCCGGCGATCAATTGATCCTTGGGCCCGGTCGTGTCGCCCTCCGGCGGCAGCTTGCCCGTCTCGCCCGGCGGCGTGCCCGGCCAGAGGGTGATGACTTTCGGCTCGGCCGTAACAACCGGAGCCGCAAGCAAGACGGGGAGCAACAGCAGCAGTCGCTTCATGACGGGGGCGGATCGGAGACGTCCCACGCAATCAACACAGGCGCCGACCGTCCGCAACCGTTATTCGTCGTCCCGAGGACAGAGGTCGGAGGACAGATCCCAGAGGCCAGCAGCCCGAGGCTGGCTTCAACCCAGAATGCAAAACCCAACTCGGCCTCCTGCGATCCAAAACCCAAGACTCAAAACCCAGAACCCAGGGCGGGACGCCGCCGCCGTCCATTCTGTTTGCCCTCATTCGCGGGAACCCGGTAACTTTTGCCGGCGGCGCGGGTTCTCTCCTGTACCACCCCGCATGTCGGGCCTCCTTCACGATCTCCGTTACGCCGGGCGCACCCTGCGCAAGAGCCCCGGCTTCACGCTCGTCGCCGTTGCCACGCTCGCCCTCAGTCTGGGCGCCAACACGGCGATCTTCAGTTACGTCAACGCCGTCCTCCTCCAGCCCCTGCCGTACCCCGACGCCGACCGCATCGTCCGTGTCCTCGAGCAGCCCCCCGGCGGCGGCCGCAACGGCATTTCCACCCTCAACTTTCTCGACTGGCAGAAGCAGAACACCTGCTTCGAGCACCTGGCGGCCCAGACCGGGGGCAATGTCGCCCTCACCGGCATCGACGAGCCGATCCAGATCCCCGGCGCGCGCGTCTCCGCCCATTTCTTCGACGTCTTCGGCCTCAAGGCCGCCCTCGGCCGCACGTTCGTCGACGGGGAGGACCAGCCGGGCCGCCACCACGTGGTCGTCCTGAGCGACGGACTCTGGCGCTCCCAGTTCGGCGCCGACCGCGGCCTCATCGGCCGCACCATCCGGCTCAACGGCGAGCCTCACACCGTGGTCGGCGTGCTGCCGCCCGGCACCCCCTTCGAGCGCGGCTATCCGCGCCTCTGGCGCCCGCTGGCCTTCAAGCCGGAGAACATGACGCGCGACTTCCACTGGTTCGGGGCGGTCGGCCGCCTCAAGTCCGGCATCACCCTCGGCCAGGCCCGCGCGCAGATGACCGCCATCGGCGTGGCGATCGCCCGCGACTACCCGGGCTCGAACAAGGGCTGGGGCGTCGCCGTCGATCTCCTGGCCGACACGATCGTGGGCCGCGAGCTGCGCCTGTCGCTCTGGGTGCTGCTCGGCACGGTCGCGATGGTGCTGCTGATCGCCTGCGCCAACCTCGCCAACCTTTCGCTCATGCGGGTGGCGGCGCGCGAGCGCGAGGTGGCGATCCGCACCGCGCTGGGCGCCGGCCGCTGGGCGCTGGCCCGCCAGTTCCTCGTCGAGAGCCTGCTCGTGTCGCTCGCCGGCGGCGTCGCGGGCGTCGGCGTCGGCCGGCTGACGATGCTGGCCCTGCAGGCCGGCGCGCCGGCCCGCGTCCTGCCCAACGAGGCGAACCCCGCCCTCAGCCTGCCGGTGCTGCTGTTCGCCTTCGGGCTCGCGCTGCTCACCGGCGCGCTCATCGGCCTCTTCCCCGCCTGGCACGCGGCCCGGCCCGGCCTGACCGACGCCCTCAAGCAGGGCGGCATCAGCTCCAGCGCCGGCGGCGCGGGCGCCCGCGTCCGCAACGGCCTCGTCGTCGCCGAGGTCGCCCTCGCCTTCATGCTTCTCACCGGCGCCGGGCTGCTCATCCGCAGCCTCGACCGCATCACGGCGGTCGACCCGGGCTTCGACGCCACCAACGTGCTCACCTTCCGGCTGCCCATCGACCCGGACGCCTATCCCGACCCGGCCGGCCTCAATGCCTACCTCCGCCAGATCACCGGCCGGCTTGAGGCGCTGCCGGGCGTGACCGACGTCGCCCTGACCACCGCCATGCCGCTGCAGGGCTGGGGCTACGGCATGCCGTACCAGGTCGCCGACAAGCCCAACGTCGACCGCGCCCACCGCCGCGCCTGCTACTTCAAGATGGTCAGCCCGTCGTATTTCCACGCCCTCCGCATCCGCCTCCTCCAGGGTCGCACCCTCGCCGTCACCGACACCCAGGGCATGCTGCCGGTGACGGTGATCAACGAAGCGATGGCGAAGCGGGAGTTTCCCGAGGGCAACGCGCTGGGCAAGCGCCTCCTCGTGCAGCGGATCGTGCCGGGGAAGACCGAGCTGGGCGACGAGGTCGGCTGGGAGATCGTGGGCGTCGTGGCCGACGAGCAGGTCGGCGGGCTGGACAACCTCAACCACGCCGCCGGCATGTACGTGACGATCGACCAGAGTCCCACCTACGGCGGGGCCATGATCGTCCGCAGCGCGACCGACACCGGCTTGCTGCGCGAGGCGGTGAAGAAGGCGATTCACGAGATCAACCCCGACCAGACGCTCCCGGGCATGAACACGCTCGAGCAGATCAAGACCGATTCGGTCGGCCCGATCCATTTCCGGGCGGTGCTCCTGACCACGTTCGCCGCCCTCTCGCTCGTCCTGTCCGCGATCGGCATTTACGGCGTGATTGCGTATTCGATGACGCAGCGCACCCGCGAGATTGGCATCCGCGCGGCGCTGGGCGCGACGCGGGGTGACATCCTGCGGCTGGTGCTCCGCTCCGGCCTGATCCTGACCGGCTGCGGTCTGGTCGCCGGAATCGCCGGCGCGCTTGGCCTCACCCGCGTGCTCGCTTCGATGCTCTTCCAGGTCACCGGCTACGACCCGCTCACCATGGCGACCGTTGCCGGTGTCCTCGCCCTCGTGGCGCTATTCGCTTGTCTCCTCCCTGCTCGCCGCGCCACGAAGGTGGATCCGGTCATCGCGTTGCGCACGGAGTAGTGCGCCCGCGCGGGCTGCAAGCGATAAGCTGTGAGCAACTCTGCCTTCGTGTGCGCCACCCACCCTGTCCATGAAACACCTCGCGCTCGTGCTCCTTTTCCTGTCCGCTGCCGCGATGCCCGCCGCGGAAATCATGAAGTCCGGCGATTGGGACCGCCTGGAAAACGGCGAGTATCTGCTCGAGAACAACGTCTGGAACGTCGCGGCCGCCCGCCCGGGCCGGGCGTGGAGTCAGTCGATTTTCTGCGATCGCGCGACGGGCGCCATGGGCTGGCGCTGGAATTTCGCGGGGGAGGACGCCACCCTGAAGACTTTTCCCGAGCTCATCTTCGGCAAGAAGCCCTTCGACAACTACGTCTCGACCACGCCGCGGCTGCCCGCTCCCCTGACCGCCTGCCGGCTGGTGATCGACTACGATTACGTCGCGAACGCCACGGGCGTGTACGACACGTCCACGGACATCGGGTTCACCGACAGCGCCGCGGCGGGCGAGCGCAATATCCGGGCGAAGCTCATGATCTGGTTCGACCACCAGCACCTGCCGTTTTTCCCGGACCGGAGGAAGATCCGGGCGACGATCTCCGGGCGGGCGCACGAGGTCTTCATCGACCGCGACCATGCCGGCGCCGACGGCAGGTGGGTGTTCATCGCGCTGCTGCCCGAAAATCTGCCCCGCCGCGGGGAACTCCATCTCGCCGACTACCTCGCATACCTTGTCCGCGTCGGCGCACTGGAACCGGAGTGGTTTCTCGCCAGCGTCGAGATCGGCAGTGAGATCGCCTCCGGCTCCGGCGAAGTCACGTTCCGGAAATTCGTGGTCCGCTGAGCCAGGGACGGCAACCGCGCGGCCGCGGCGGGATCGGCCCGCCTAGCCGGAACAACCGGCGTGCCGGCCTCGATGCTCTTCCAGGTCACCGGCTATGACCCGCTCACCATGGCCACCGTGGCCGCCGTCCCCGTCCTCGTGGCGTTGCCCGCCTGCCTCCTGCCGGCGAGGGAGCCACGGAGGTGGACCCCGTGATTGCCCTGCGGACGGAGTAGCCGCGCGGCGCGGCGGCTCTAGGCGCTAAGCGCCACGCGGTGAGCCACAAAAGATCACCTGGATCCTCCCTGTGATCTTTGAGCTCTTTTGTGGCAAAAGGTCTGTTGCCCGAATCTCTTGGGTCACGGAGTTCACCGAGGGGACTGGACGCCCCAGAGAAGGCCTCTGTGACCTCGGATCCGTCTCTGTGCCCTCTGTGACGAGCTCTTTCCGCCCACCTGCGCCGCTCAATTCCCAATCAGCACCGTCGGGCTACCGATCGCAACCTGGCCGGTGCCCGGACCCGAGATCATGACCGCATCGCCCTGCCGGGCCGCCGGCTTTCCGCCATTGTTGATCGTCACGAGGGCTGAATTGAGCCCCAGGTGCCCGTTGGCGGACACCGTGGTCTGTCCACTGTTGATCGTTATGATCCCGGCCGTGACCTTGAGCCCGCCTCCATTGAGCGTCACCGATCCAGGCGCGTTCACCGTGAAACTGCTCAGGCCGTCGGACGCGATCAGCTTGGTTTTCGTTTCGAGCGCCTTGAGCTGGGTCTCGAGCTGGGCCACGCGCTTCTCGAGCGCGGCGATCTTTGCGGCATTGGCGTCCGGCAC